>NZ_JBQVPI010000041.1:0-30560 GCF_052438155.1 Shinella sp.
GGGTGAAGCCGGGTGCCACCGTCATCGACGTCGGCATCAACCGTCTCGATGCGCCGGAGGGCGGCGAGGGCAGGAGCAGTCTGGTGGGCGATGTCGCCTATGACGAGGTTTCAGAGGTTGCCGGTGCGATCACCCCGGTTCCGGGCGGTGTCGGGCCGATGACCATCGCCATGCTGATGGACAACACCGTGATCGCGGCCTATCGCAGTGCTGACCGCGCGCCGCCGAAATTCTGACCGATTCAATTTAGTCCTTATTGCGCAACGTTATCGGGAAAACAACGTGCCGCTGGTTCGGTTCCCTTCAAGGCGATAGAACGGTCGCTTCGGGACACTACCTGTCCGGTTAACGGCAGAGGTGGCTTGTGGGTGGTGCGCGGAATTATTTGGGCTCCCTATTTGCAGTCGACGACTTGGAGGAAATAGCCTTCGGGGCCGCAAATATTGAACAGTTTCCGCCCAGTCGCTTCGATGACCCGGACGTTATCTACCGTGTAGCCGGTTGCTTTTAGCTGTCTATGCAGCGCCTCTAGATCATCTGACTTCAGTCCGATATGGCGCAATCCCAATGGGCGCAGCCCTTCCGCATGAACTTGAGGAACAAGCTCCAGCACGACCCCCCTTTGCGGATCACTGGGGAAGGTCAACTCGATTGAGCCGCCAGAGTGATCCGTCTCGCGAACGAGCGTGAATCCCAGCGAAACGAGAAAGCGCGCCATCTCTCCAGGGTTGACGACAACGATATCGATATGGTCGATTGCATCAAGTTTTGCCACGAATGTCCGCCTTTTTTCTATAGCTTGAGATGCGTGGGCGCGATTGGTCGACTATATTGCGACCGCGTTGGCGGGCGTCGATCGCAATAATGAGCGAAAGCATCTCGGCTCACGTTTATGGTTCAAAAATCGTCGACAATCTGTTCCGCTAGGTCGCGGCGGCGATAGTGAGACCAGATGATCGACAGCAATACCAGCACAGCAAGGGCCAGCAGTACCGCGCTAATAGGCCGCGTTACCAAGGGCGAGGGATCACCGCCGGAAATCAAAAGCATCCGGCGAATGTTCGTTTCCAGTAGCGGGCCGAGCACAAAGCCTAATGCTAGAGGAACCGGGTTCAGCCGCGCCTTGCGCATCAACCAGGCCAGCGCTGCCATGCCTGCCACCATCAACAGGTCGAACGTGCTGGAGTTCACGCTGTAGACCCCCACACAGCAGAACAACAGGATCGCCGGGTAAAGTAGACGATACGGTACGCTGATAAGCCGGACCCAAAGCCCGACGAGGGGCAAGTTCAGGATCACGAGCATGATGTTGCCGATCCACATGCTGACGATAAATGCCCAGAATAGATCTGCATGCTGTTCGATGATTTTCGGGCCGGCCGCAACGCCATGAATCATAAGCGCTCCGAGCATGATCGCCGTCACTCCGCCGGTGGGGATGCCCAGGATTAACATCGGGATCAGATTGGCCTGCGCCCCGCTATTGTTTGCCGCTTCGGGTGCTGCCACACCCTCAATTGCGCCGTGGCCGAAGCGTTCCGGCGTGCGTGAGATGCGTTTTTCGAAGGCATAGGCCATGAAGGCTGACAGCGTTGCTCCGCCGCCGGGGAGGATGCCGATAAGGGTGCCAAGTGCTGTGCCGCGCAGGCTAGGGCCGATGATTTTCTTCAACTCCGGCCCCATGGACCGAAGGCGGATGCGGCTGTCCAGCACTGGGCGCTTTTCGTCCGGCTCCTCAAGGTTCGTCATGATTTCGGCAATGGCGAAGAAGGCCACCGATAGCACGATGAACGAGATGCCATCATAAAGGTAAACCGAGCCGAAGGACATGCGCGATCCGCCGCTGTTCACATCGATACCAACAAGCCCCAACAAAAGTCCGACAAGGATCATTCCCGCTGATTGCAGAAGTGAGCCTGATACGAGAAGGCAGGACGAAATCAGCCCAAACACCGCAAGCGAAACATATTCCGCCGGCCCGAACGACAGCGCCATCGTGGCAAGCCAGGGTGCCAGCAATATGATGACGACATTTCCGAGCATCCCCGCCATGAACGACGCCAGCGCGGCTGCGGCCAGTGCTAACCCAGCCTTTCCCTGCCTCGCCATCTGATGTCCATCGATCGCGGTTACGACGGATGACGCCTCGCCGGGCATGTTTACCAGGATAGCGGTGGTCGACCCGCCATATTGGGCGCCATAGTAGATGCCCGCGAGCATGATCAACGCCGCAACGGGTGGCAAGAAATAGGTGACCGGCAACAGCATGGCCAGGGTGGCCGAGGGGCCGACGCCGGGCAGCACGCCGATGGCCGTCCCAAGGAAGACACCGACGAAGCAAAGCGTCAGGTTAATGGGCGTCGCCACCTCGACAAAGCCCATCATAACGGAATTCAACAAGTCCATCAGAACAACCTTAGTTGGACGCCCAGGCCCACGATGAAGATCAGCGTAGTAGCCACGCACATCACCACGACCAGAAGCAGCGTTTCGTGCCAGCGGCGCGCAGGTCTTGCCAGTGCCGAGACGACGATCAGGAAGGTCGCCGCGGCGAGATAACCGGCATAGATATTGATCACCGCAAAGCCGGCCACGGCGACCAGGATGCAGAGGATCGCTCGAAGGTTCGTAGGCGAGATTCCGACGGCCTGCGCGGAAAGGAGTGCCCGGGCGAGGGTCAACATGCCGACCCCCACAACCGCAACCGCCAGGATTCGTGGCAGGAAGCCTGATCCCATCATTGATAGGCTGCCAAAGGCTAGAGAGCGCGATGCGATCAGGCCAAGCACGCCAATTCCGATGAAAATCAGCCCGGCCAACGCGCCGGGCTGATCAATCTTCGCAAATCGAGCTGTTACTGCCACGGCGACTTTTCCCACATCGTGCGGTAGACCGCGTCTCGATCCTTCAGCCACAGTGCCCAGTCCGGCCCATCGAGATAAGCAAAGGGAATGTTGAGTGGTGCTGCGGCGGCCCGGAATTCGGGGTCGTCCAGCGTGGCCTTGATTGCGCTCGACATACGCGTGCGAATCTCCTCCGAAACATTGGCGTTGGAGGCGATCCCTCGTTCAGAGCTGAAGACGATATCGAAGCCCTGTTCCTTCGCCGTTGGTACGTCGGGCTGATCGGCGTGGCGTTCTTCTTGCAGGATCGCGATGGGGCGCAACTGGCCGCCCCCGGTCAAATCGCCCGCGCCGCTGGATAGGCTGCTGCCCGACATGGCAATATGCCCGCCCATGGCAGCTGTGATAGCCTCGGCATTGCTGTTAAACGGAGCGTAGACAATGTTGACCCCGTAGTCGTTCTTAAGTGCCAGCGCGGTAAAATGCTCATCCGTCCCAACCCCGGAGCCGCCCATCGTCACCGGAGTGTCGCTAGACTTTGCTGTTTCAACCACATCCTTGAGTGTTTTAAACTCGGAATTGGCGCTAACCACGACGAAGGACGGGTCGACGACCAAGCGGGCGAGCGGGACGATATCCTCGTTTTTGAATCCGACCTCGCGCGAGACCTGCATGGTCAGAAAGCCTGGCAGGCTCATCAACGAAAAGGTGTAGCCGTCGGGTTTGGCCTGAGCCAGCGCAGTGTAGGCAAGCTCTGCCCCGCCGCCTGGCTTGTTCACGACGATAACCTTGGCGCCGGCACCTAGGTGCTTTTCCAAGAATGGCTGCATGGTGCGGGCCATAATGTCCTGCCCGCCGCCCGGTGCGAAGCCGACCAGTAGTTCGATGGGCTTGTCACTTGGCCAATCGGCATTTGCGACCGTGGGCATGGCCAGCGCTGCCAT
The DNA here is from genome assembly GCF_052438155.1 of Shinella sp. NCBI lineage: Bacteria > Pseudomonadati > Pseudomonadota > Alphaproteobacteria > Hyphomicrobiales > Rhizobiaceae > Shinella > Shinella sp. The sequence continues at coordinate 3,788 of NZ_JBQVPI010000041.1, forward strand.
GAGTGCCAGCGCCGCCGTCCCGTTCTTTACGTGTTCAAACATGCCTTCCTCCCATTTATGATAATGTCAGATTGCGGGCCTCAGCCTGGGCTGCAGCCAGTCCACGCTCGCCTGCCAGCCCTCCTGCTGCAGGCGCTCGATGGTGGGACGGTTTGCCGGATCACTTGCGAGCACGGCTAGCTCTGCAAACCGCGCGATAGTGGCCTCCGTCATAAGTGGGGCGAGGGAAACGTCGCGCAGCGTCTCGGCCGACATCTCCACCTCCTCATGGCGGCGAACCGCGTGTTTCAGGGATCCGGAAACCAGCCGGTCGACATAGCTGTGGAAGGGTCGGGCAAAGGTTTCGTCCAACGAGGACAGCACGTCCTTTTCCACGCCATAGCGGCGGGCGGCGGACAGCGCCTCAAACACCAGCATGGCAAAACCCTTCATCGCTACGGATCGGATTATCTTGATGCTGGCTGCCGTGCCGCAGGGGCCTGGCACTTCGCGGATGGACATACCGAAGGGGGTGAGTTCGTCGATCATTGCCGGTGCACCTGGCCCGCAGGCAAGGATGGAAAGTGCCAGTCCCTGTGACACCGCTCCAACGATGACCGCGTCGCCGATGCAGGCACCGGTGGGGGAGAGACGATCAAAGACCTGGCTTTTGATGGCTGGCGTGGTCGAGGCGACGTCGAGATAAGTGTGGCGGGCGTTCAGGAGCGGCTCTAGGGCCGTCGCGATACGAAGGGACTGCGAGCCAGGCGTCACACCAAGGATCAGATCCGCCCACCCGCACAGTTCGTCCAGGGTTCCGCAGATGCCGACGCCGTTTGCCTCGGCGAGATAGCGCTGTTCCGCACCGAGGAACGGATCGTGCACGACCACCGAAGGGTGGCCAGCGGCCTTGAGGCCGGGCGCAAGGATACGCCCGATCTCTCCAAAGCCGATGAAGCCGACGCGAAGGGTGTCGCTCATGCCGAAAGCCCCTCGCATCCCAGTTCGGCCAGCCGCTTGTTGATCCACTCGCGATCACTTTTACCCGCAAGGATCGCGGCCATTTGAATCTCTTCGGCAGCGTGTTTCTTGCGCGTGGCTGCAAGGATTGTAGGGGCCTCGGCGGCGGGCACGGCCAAAAGGCCATCCTGATCGCCCACAATCAGATCGCCCGGCTGCACAGGCATGCCGCCGATCGAAACTGGCACGTTGATCGCGCCCGGACCGTCCTTGTACGGCCCACGATGGGTAACGCCGCGGGCGTAGACTGGAAAATTGTCGGATGCGATTGCATCCAGATCGCGAACGGCGCCGTCGATCACAATCCCTGCAATGCCGCGCTTTTTTGCAAACGCAATCATCAGCTCCCCGATGATCGCATTGGTCAAATCGCCGCCGGCATCAACGATCACCACGTCGCCCGGCAGCGCCAATTCGAGCGCCTTGTGCACCATAAGATTATCCCCGGGTCTGGTCCGCACGGTCAGCGCCGGGCCGGACATATAGCTGGCCTTATGCAGCGGCCGCAGCTCGGCGCCACCGGCAGCCATGCGGGACATGCAGTCGCTGATGTTGGCTACGGGAAGGCCGTGGAAGCTGGCCGCGATTTCGGCGCTGACGGTCCGGGGGCGAGGGAGGATCTGAAATCCATGCATTGCTTTTCTGTCCGGGTCTTTCGGTTGCGGATGGTCTGATCCTAGGGAGGCGAGAACAGTCTTGTCCATACAAAAGTTTCACACTATGATACATATGACCATACAATGAAACTAGGTTCACCTGATGAAACATGACGACGATAACAAAGGCGGTGTCGCCGCAGTGGAAAGGGCATTGGATGTTCTTGATTGTTTTCAGGTTTCTCATCCGGCGCTGAAGCTCTCTGAACTTTCCCTACGAACAGGCCTGCACAAGACGACTGCGCTCCGTCTCGTGCGTACGCTGGAGAGCGCCGGCTACGTGGTGCGCAGGCCAGACGGGCGCTGGCGGCTTGGCCCCTCGGTCGCGCGCCTGGGCGCGCGCTATACGGCAACCTTCGATTCCGAGTTGACCCTGCTGCCACCGTTGCAGGAGCTGAGCCGGACCTCGGGCGAGAGCGCATCGGTGTTTGTGCGTGAGGGGGATATTCGTATCTGCATCGCCCGGGTCGAAGGGCCGAGCCCGATCCGCCACGCGCAGCGCGTCGGCCGGGCGCTTCCGCTACATCTGGGCGCTCCTGGCAAGGTGCTTCTGGCCTTTTCCGGGGAGCGTGGAGAGGTTTTCGACGAGATTCGCGCGGCGGGGTTCTGCATCTCGATTGGGGAACGGCATCCGGAGATTTCCAGCATATCGGTACCCGTCTATGGGGAGAACCGCACCCTGTTCGGCGCGCTCAGCATATCGGGACCGACCTCGCGCCTGAACAGACGCAAGCTTCTGGGACTGAAGCTTGACGTTCTGGGCGTGGCTGCTGACCTTTCCATCAGCTTGGGCGGTGATCAGGACGATTAACGGATCCGCCGTACCGCCAGCGCGCAAGCGACAAGACCCGTCCCCATGATGATGAACGGGCTGCCGGGGCCAAGTGACGCTGCGGTGGCCCCTGCACCGAGCGGTATCAGAAATTGTCCGACGCGATTTGCCGTCATCCTCAGCGATAGCGCCGTTGCCGTGCTGGATACCGGGGCGAGCAGCATCGTGACCGAGATGGTGCAGGCAATCGCCATCCCCATCGTGTAGCCCGCCGTTGCTAATACCAGTGCGAGGGCCCAGACTGGCAAGCTTGCCGCCAGTGCCAGGGATGTGAGGCCCGCTGCGAGGATCGCCAGCGTCATTAGCCGGACGCGCCCCACTCGCCTTACCAACTGCGAGAACAGCAGCCGCGATGCCATGGATGCGGCCGCCCTGAGACTGAGCAGCAGCCCGACGGTCGCAGCGTCGATTCCGCGAGCGGCGGCTAGGGCAGGCAGGAACACCATGATCAGATCATTCGTGGCGAGGCAGATGCCGCTGGCAAGCACCGTCACAGCCATGCCGGGTTGGGCAAGGATCGCCCTCAATGCAGGAGGCTTTTCGTCGGACGGTGGAGCAATATGCGCCGGCATACGCAGCGCAGTCAGTGCTGCGGCGAGCATCAGGACCACTGCCGCCCCCGCCAAGGCCGGAAACAGCGCCGATCCAGGCGAGAGCGCACCTGTCGGTGTGACGGCTGTCAGGAGCAGAGGGCCTGTGGCATGACCAAGTGCAGTGGCAATCAAGAAATTACCAAGGACTCGGTCATGGGATTCGGGAGCGGAACAGCGCGTCGTGGCAACTTGCAATGCCGAGATTGTCATGACCTGACCTATCCCCAACAGCAGCGTGAAACCCAGCATCAGGGGAAAGCCCCCCGAAGCCAACCACAGTCCAAGCACCGCTGCCAGCACCAGAGCAGCCCCTGTGACGATGACCGCAGCCTCGCCATGCCGGTCGCTGTAGCGACCGATGCGGACCACGAACAGCACCGGCAGCAGCGCAAACGCCGAAGACAGAAGGCCAATGCTGGCCAGGGACATTCCCTGGTCGACCGCTTGGTAGGACGTGGCCACCCGCGCAAGCGGCACAGTTGTCTGCAACAGCGCAGCCGCTGCCAGAAGGGGCAAAAGAAGCGGCCAATGAATAGCCCCTCGATCGGACATGGTCCGCGCCTTTCCTCCCGTGCGCAGGCGTCAAGCCAGCGCGGGCTTTGCGCCCTGTCGCAGCATCGCGCGCTTGGCGGTTTCTTGAGCGAATTTCGCTTCGGCCTGCTGTACGATGCTTTCGACATCGGCCCTGCGGATGACAGCGACGCCGTCGGCATCAGCCACGATGACATCACCTACCTGCACGACGACGCCTCCCATGGCGATGGGCCGCCCGATATAGCCTGGTCCGTTTTTGTAGGGACCTGCTGGGGTGACGCCGCGTGAAAATACGGGCATCGGAATTTCTGTCAACGCATCGGCATCGCGTACACAGCCGTCGATGACGAATCCCGCCAAGCCGAGCGCGTAGGCCTTTTCACCCATCAATTCCCCAATCAGCGCCCGGGTCATGTCGCCCAGGCCGTTGATAACAATGACCTCGCCCGGGTGTGCGGCGTCCATGGCGGCATGGATGACCTTGTTGTCACCTGCCGCCGTCAGCACGGTAACGGCAGAGCCGACAATGCGTGCAGCTGGCCAGACCGGGCCGATGCCGGCATCCATCAAACCCAGCCGGTCCTGAACATCACCAATATTGGCTGCGGGCAAGACGCGCAGGCGCGCCAGCAGGGCAGGATCCAGCAGCGTGCGGTTGGGATCGAGTTCGTTCATGAAAGGGTCTCCGGTTCGGTGGACGCCTGCCGCAGGTGGCGGGTGTATTCAGGATTGATCACATCGGGAGTGCTGCCCCCGGTTAAAATTGCAAGCACGTTGCGCACGGCGGTAGAGCCGCCAAGATCACGCGCCTGCTCTGTGGCGCCGCCGACATGCGGCGTCAGCAGGACATTGGGGAAGGACCGCAGCGGATGGTCTATGGCCAGAGGTTCGCCCACCGCTACATCGAGGGCCGCTCCGGCGATGGTTTTCGCGGCCAGAGCGGCTGCCAGCGCATCCTGGTCGACGACTTCTCCACGGGAGGTGTTGACCACTGAGGCTGAGGGCTTCATCAGCGACAGCCGTTCGGAATTCAGCCAGCCTCTGGTCTCCGGCGTCAGCGGCATGTGCAGGCTGATGACATCAGAGCGTGCAAGCAGCTCCTCGGCGCTGACATAATTCACGCCATGGGTCTTGGCGAAGGCTTCGTCCTGCCAGGCGTCATGGGCCAGAACCGTCACCTCGAACGGTGCCAGAAGCTGGATCAGTCGCTTGCCGATGCGCCCCAGTCCAACGATGCCAACGGTTGCTCCCGTCAGCTCCAGCCCATCGAGCCGCTTCCAACCGGCAGCTGCATAATCTGCCAGGTTCTCGGGCAGGCGTCGCAGGGCAGCAAGCATCAGCGTGAGCGCCAGTTCCGCCACCGCGCGCTGATTGAGCCCGGCGTGGATGCAAATCGCCACTCCGTTCGCAGTCGCTGCCGGAACGTCGATCGCGTCATACCCCACCCCACCCCGCGCCACTGCACGCAGCCGGGGGGCTGCGGCCAGGATGGGTGCTGAGAAAGGATCGCTGCCCACGATGGCGCCGTCCACGCTGGCGACGAGGGCTGTCCAATCGGCTGTCGTCATGTTGCGCGACGTGCCGTGGATGACATCGATCCCGTTTGTCGTGAAAGGCTCCAGCGTTAAGTGACCCTTCGGCAGGAAGGGAACCGTCACGAGCACCCGCCGACGTGTCGTTGAAAGGTTGTATTGCGTCATGTTCTGTTTTTCCGTCATCGGGTGCTGCACGTGGTCACTTCTGGGCTTGATCCAGCAGTGTTGCGATATGTTTGGTCCAAAGGGTGGTTTCGGATTCCCAGAACGCCTTGTAGTCGGCGGCATTCATGTAGGCGGCCTGGAGGTTTGCGGTCTTCATCTGGGCCACGAATTCCGCACTCTGCATGATCTTGCCGATCGCGTCGGACACCCGGGTCACGATCTCACTGGGCGTACCAGCCGGGAACGCGAAGCCGCGGCTGGAGCCGACGACGATGTCATGACCCTGTTCAGCAAGCGTTGGCACCTCGGTCAGGAAGGGGCTGCGCACGTCACTGGCGACGCCGATTGTGCGGATCTGGCCCGCCTTCTCGAATTCCACCACGTCGCCGACATTCGCGACCATCACGTTCAAATCACCCGCAAGGACGGCGGTCGTTACCGTGGTAGCGCCATCGGGATAGGTAACCACGGCGAATTTCGCACCGGTGGCTTCTTCAAGCAGCACGCGCATCAACGCATCGCCGCCCGTCGGGCCAACCTGGGAGATGGTGATGGTGCCCGGTGCAGCTTTCGCGGCGGCCAGAACATCGTCCAGCGTTTTCCATGGGCTGTCAGCCCGGATGGCCAGCACATTCGGGTCGAACACCACGCGGGCGATGGGAGCAAAGTCGTCCTTGGTATAAGCCGCGCCGATTGCGGGATCGATCGGACCTAGAATGGCCGAGGCGCTGGTCGTGCTGAACGTATAGCCATCGGGCTTCGACGCCATAAGCGCATTATAGCCGACCTGACCCGAGCCGCCGGTGCGGTTCTCAGCCACGACAGGTACGCCGAGTTCCTTTTCCAGGGCCGATCCGATCATGCGCGCGCCCACATCGGTAGAGCCGCCGGCTGAGAAGCCGATGATCATCGTAATGGGCTTGTCGGGCCAGGTTTCCTGTGCCGATGCCGTCAGGCCAGAGGCCATCATCGTGATGGCCGCAGCGATCACGGTCAGATGCTTCTTCATGTCGTCTATTCCTTGCAGGGGGCGGACTGCGCCGCCGTGTTTTACCTATTCAGTGAGCAAGACATTCAGGGGAACGATGTCATGATGATCTGCTTGGCCCCTCCCTTGTTGATCGAATTTCGGACTGATGCGGGCTACTCCTCCGTATTCGACTGCATCAGCTTGTGGACACGGCGCGGGGCCAGCTTGTCGCCGACGCTCGCCAACACCAGAACCAGCACCGCCGCGATGATCAGGGTCAGCGCGATGGGGCGGGTGAAGAAGATCGAGAAATCGCCCCGCGACATCTGCAACGACTGCCGCATCGACACTTCCAGCATGGGACCAAGGATCAATGTCAGCACCAAAGGTGCGAGCGGGATCTCCAGCCGCCGGAAGATCCAGCCGACCACGCCGAAGATGATCATCACGAAAATGCTGAAGGTCGAGGAGTCGACGGCATAGGATCCGATGATGATAAAGGCGAAGATCAGCGCCGACAGGATCGAGTAGGGTACGGCGAGCAGCCGCGTCCACAGGCCGACCAGCGGCACGTTGAGGATGAGGAGCAGCAGATTGCCCACGAACATGCTGGCGACGATGGTCCAGACCATCACGGGCTGTTGCACGAAGAGGCGTGGGCCGGGCGCAAAGCCATTCTGAATGAAGGCTCCCGTCAGCACTGCGAGCGACGCCGAGGATGGGATACCCAGAAAAAACAGCGGGATGAAGGCCGCGTTGACATGAGCGTTGTTGGCAGTTTCGGGTGCGGCAACACCTTCAATCGCTCCGGTTCCCAATTCGTGGCTGAATTTCGAGCTGCGCTTCTGGAAACTATAGGCCAACACCGTGGAAATCGTGCTGGTAATGCCGGGCACCAACCCCGTTAGAGTGCCGATTAGCGCGCCCGACGTGATGGCCGGAACCGACCGTTTCACGTCGGTACGGGTCGGCACCAGCTCGCGCATTTTCGGGGCACGAACACGAGACGACGTGGGATCGGCATTGTAGAGCATCTCGCCCAGGCCGAACAAACCGACCAAGACGGGAACGATAGCCACGCCGTCAAGGAGATTGGTCACACCGAAGATGAACCGTGGCGAGCCGGACACCGGGTCCAGCCCGATCAGCCCGATGGCAAAGCCAAGCAGGGCGGACAAGAGCCCAGCCACCACCGATTTGCCGACCAGTCCGGTGATCAGGGCCACGCCAACCAAAACGATCGCAAAGCTTTCTGGAGGCCCTATCATTAGCCCGATACGCGACAGGACCGGCGCAGCCAGCACGAGGCACAAAGTCGCGAAGGTACCGCCAATGAAAGATCCAATCCCCGCAATCGAGAGGGCGATACCGCCCCGGCCTTGCCGGGTCATCTGGTAGCCGTCGATGGCGGTGATGGCGGTCTCAGACTCACCTGGGATGTTTAACAGGACCGAGGTGATCGTGCCGCCATAAGCGCAGCCGTAGAAGATCGCCGACAGCATGATGATCGCAGTCGCTGGGTCGAGCCCAATAGTCAGCGGCATGAGGATTGCTATCCCGGCGGTTGATCCAATGCCGGGCAACACGCCCAGCGCCGTGCCGATAATGCACCCCAACAGCGCGAATAGCAGGTTCTGAAGCGTCAACGCGGCAAGAATGCCTTCCAGAAGGTAGGACCAGGATTCCATGGATCAAAGCCCCAGCGATTCTAGGAACGGAATGTCCGAGCGCGGAAGTGTTACCCGCAATAGGCCCGAGAACAGCGCGAAGACGAGGAATGATCCGACTGCCGCCATGATCAGCGTCGTGACCCAGCTCCTTTTGCCGAGAACGCGCAGGTGGAACAGCAGGAAAAAGAACATCGACAACTGAAAGCCGAGGTACTCCAGTGTCGAGGCCAGCAGGATCAGGCTGACTATAATTAGCCCTGCGCGCGTCAATCCGGCTTCCGGCAAGGGGGCGGGTGCATCTCCCTCGATCGTTTCATCCACCGATGCGATAGCTGCGTGCGCGTTGTCCATAGCCTCGGCGGTGCTGCGCTCTCGGAGTTCAACGACACGCTGGATCAGGAAGAGTGCGGCGACGACTACGAGCGCAAGGCCGATGATTAGCGGCAGAAAACCCGATCCTGGTCCGGTCGTGGAGAACAGGCGCAGTGTCGGCGCGCTGATCGCCATAAATACACCGCTCGCGAGGAGAAGTCCCGAGAAGCCTATGCCCAGCCAAGTCGCGAAGCGGTCCGGCTTATCCGGGTGTCCAATAAATGATGGCATCGTGCAGGCCTCCCCTCCCGCTTTTGTTCACAGTGTGATATAAATTATCGTACTGCGTAAAGTGACAGTAGGCGTCTTGACGCGCAGCTGTCAAGTGTGTTGCTGACAGATGCTGACCGAGAGGGGGGACCATGACCGAACGAAATCCGATGCGCTCGATGGATCGGGCCTTCGACATCATTGAGGTCCTTGAAGACGCTGACGCCCCCTTACGTCTGAGCGAGGTGGCGCGGCGCGCGGGCCTGCATCCGGCAACGGCACAGCGAATTCTGACGGCACTTAAGGCGCGCGGTCGCGTAGCGTCGGATGGCTTGGGGTATACTGTTGGTCTGGCAGCAGTAATCGGAATCAACTCGTTCATACTGACAAGTCGGCTGGTGAATGAGGCGCGACCTTATATGCAGGTCCTCAACGCGCGGACCCGGCTTCCCGTGTCGCTACACATCCGCCTTGGCTTTTCGCGGGTCATCGTTGAGCGGTGCGGCGGTGATGATACAATGCAATACAACGCCTCTATCGGCCGGAGGTTGCCGTTGCATCTGGGCGCTGCCAAGGTCATCGCCGCCTGGATGCCTGAGCCGCAGTTTTCGGAATTCGTAACCGCCGTCGGAGACCATCAGCGCGCCGACGGCAAGCCAGTTACCACTGATGAACTCGCAGCCGAGCTGCGTCAAATCCGCGAAAGAGGCTTTGCAGTCGCGTCGCAAGAAAGAATTCCAGGAAGGTTCTCTGTCAGCGCTCCGATCCAGACGGATCTAGGTGTTTGGGACGCAGCGCTCGTTATCAGCGGACGCAATCTGACGGACTACGACAGTTCGATCGCGCAGATGGCCGCCGACGTGCGAGAGGCTGCAGCCGAAATCTCGGCGCGGCGGCTACGGCCAGTTTAACCGATCCGAAAGACTACGTGCGGGAGTGCGCGCAATTGGGCAGACGGCAGAACCATTTGACACTTGAACGAGATCATCTGTCAGCGCTGCCATTGTCGCGACGTTAGTGGTGGAACCAGAATGAGATGCGGAAGTTACATTCCGCCGCAAAAACTCAACCTAAGCAGAGCCTTACTTCAACCGAATGATATGCTAGGGGTTCGGTTACTTTCAAGGCGAGCAGGTGAAACCAGAGTTGAATGCCGAAGTAATTTCGGCATCATCTAATGAAGGGTCGCTGGTTCAAGCCCCATTAAGGCGAAGTGTGCCGCATCAATGCTTTACCAGGAGAGAGGGTCAAAGCATTGAATCGGGCGGACAACGTGCTGGCGATCTTAAATCAAGCCTAACGCGCGCAGTATCGTGGCCAATTCTCAGCGGCGTCGGCCACGCTCCTCTGCTTCATCATCGAAGCCAGGTGGTTTTGTTTTTACCCAACTGACGAACTTCTGAATCGCGGGGTCCTCGAGAATAGCTGAGATCGTGGAGAACTTCTTTGCCAACTGGGCGTCCGTGAAGGCTGCATGTATGTGGCTGTGGCATATCCGGTGCAAAGGCACCTTGATCTTGCCACCCTTACTCCTGGGAACAAGATGGTGGTCCTCGATCTGGTCGTCAGGTATCACCCGCTCGCAGAGCGGGCAGATAACGGGCTCCGACTCGACATCTTGCGAAGCGAAGTCGTTTCTGTACTTGCGTGCCATCGATTTGGTGTCTCTCTATCGGCTGTCAGACTGCATCCGCGCCGCTTCGATAAACCATCCCCGGCATGCCGACAACACCAAGCCGGTTTCAACAAGGTACTGGCGTTTGCATCGGAGTAACAGAGGGGAGTAAGGACGATCAGCCCGATTAGGCGATCCTCGTGACAAGCGATAGGGAATTATACAATATTGCCCATGAGTTGCGGTCTCGCTTTGGCATGTCGTCGGTTCACATCTGTTCAAGAGCAGTCGGCTATATTTTTCGGCGTCATATAGACGGTGGAGATTTATACGTGTTCGATGAGGCTGCCGAGAAGTGCGGCGTCGTTCTCCGGTAGCGACGTACCAGCGCCGCTCAGCCCGGGCGCTCCCATGCCTGCCTGCAACTCCTGGGAAAATCGCCGCGCGGCGTCGCGCACGTCGGCTGCAAGTTCATCATCGGATTCAGGGTGTGTCCGTTTCAGGATTCGGGCGAGGCTGCCGATCACGGTGCCTTCGTCGTTGAAGATCGGGGCGGCGATTGCCGCAAGCCCGGATTCGAACGTCCCGACGGTGATGCACGAACCTGTCTTTCGGACGGCATTCATCCGGCGGCGGAATTCCGTCCAGCTGTCGCCAAGCCCCGCCTCCGCGATCTCTGCGCCGCTGCGCAAAAACAGCGATTTCAGGCGCGCCGGCGGTAGATTGGCGAGGATTGCCAGCGATGCCGCACCCTTGAACAGGGAAAAGGGCAGGCCGCGGGCGCGCAAAAGGCGCAGCGGGGCATCGCCGGTCGCGTCGCTGTTTTCCTGACGCAGGCAGAGCACGCGGTCGCCCCACAGGCCGCAGAGGATTAGCACGCTGCCCGGCACCCGCCGCGCCCGCTCGGGCATCAGCCGGTTGCCGACAGAGGTCATAGGATCGCTGATCTGGATTTTTCGTTCCAACTCCACGATACGCGGTCCAAGCGAATAATTGCCGCGGCTGAGTTGAACCAGGAGCCCCGCATTACACAGCACGCGCAGATAGCGATAGGTCGTGGAACGCGACAGGTCGAGGGTCGCGGCGATCTGTTCCGGCGATACCGTCGGGCTGCTTTCGTCCAGGAGATCGAGGATCTCGAACGCGCGATCGATGCTGGTTTTCTCTGCTGTGGGTTTGTCCATCGTTTGCAACGCGACTCCTCTGCTTCCATGCACCATACAGAAATCGACAAATATCGCAACATTCAGAACTTGATGTTTTTCCCAAATAGTGGCACAAACGAAAAATCGGAACTGGGAGCCGATCGCTAAACGGAGGAATATCATGACGACCCGCAGAGCCTTTATCCGCAGTTTTGCCCGCATCAGCCTCGCTGCGCTGACATGCGGTGCCTTTGCCTCCGTTGCGCCCGTCGCCGCGGCCGAGGGCTATCCCGATCGCCCCGTGACGATCGTCGTGCCCTTTCCGCCGGCAGGTCCGCCGGATCTTCTCGCCCGGGCAATCGGCAAGCATCTTTCGAAGGTGTGGGGCCAGCCGGTCCTCGTGGAAAACAAGCCGGGCGCCAATGGGGTCGTCGCGACGCAATTCGTCGCCAATGCGGATGCGGACGGTTACACGATCCTCGTCGGCAGCGTGGCGACGCATGCCATGAACCGGGCGCTTCGCCCCGATCTGCCATTCGATACGCTGACGGCATTCGAGCCCGTCACCCAACTCGGCTTCACGCCGATGCTGATCACCGCGCATCCCGACACCGGCATCAAGACCATCGCGCAGCTCGTCGAAAAGGCGAAAGCCGAGCCGGAATCCATCACCTATGCATCCGTCGGGCAGGGCAGTGCTGCCCATCTTGCGGCAGAACTCTTCCAGAGTGCCGCCGGTATCAAGCTGGTCCATGTGCCTTATGACGGCATCGCGCAGGCAAGCCTCGACCTCATCTCGGGGCAGGTCAATCTCGGTTTCTCCAACGTCGTGAACATGCTGCCCTATGTTAAGGACGGCAAGAGCAACGCGCTTGCCGTGACCGGCACGGAACGGTCTGCGGTTCTGGCCGACCTGCCGACGCTGGCAGAAGCCTATCCGGGCATCAATGTCCGCCTCTGGTGGGGTATCTTCACGCCCGCCGGCACGCCGACCTACGTCATCGACAAGATCTCTGCCGAGATCAACGTTGCGCTGAAAGACAAGGCGCTGATCGACAAATGGGCGGAATCGGCAACGACAATCGTCGGCAGTACGCCCGCCGAGTTCAAGGCGCTGGTCAATGCCGATGCCGACAAGTGGGGCAAGGTCATCAAGGACGCCAACATCGTCGCCGAGTAGGCGACGACAGGCCCGCCCCAAAGCATATGAGCAAGAGGACTACCCCATGACTATCGATCTTTCGCTTGGTCTCGCCGCGTTCGTGAAGAATGCCGATATCGACGATGCAGGCGCAGATGCCGTCGAACTCGCCAAGCGCGTCATCGTCGACACGGTCGCGGTGATCCTCTCCGGTGCCGGCAGCGACGTTGCCGGGCCGATGCTCGACTATGTTTCACGCATGGGGCAGGGCGCGGTGCCGCTGATCGGAACCGATGCCGCTGCCAATGCACCGGCTGCGGCCCTTGTCGGCGGCACCTTCGGAGCGGCGCTGGATTTCGACGATGTCCTATCGATGATGCCAGGCCATCCGGCCGCCGTCATCATGCCGGCCCTGATCGCGCAGTGCTACGACACACCGATCTCGGGCAAGGACTTCATCGATGCCTATATCGTCGGGCTGGAAGTGGGCTCGAAGCTCTCGCAAGGCGTTGGCATCCGGCATTACCAGCGAGGCTATCATACGACCGGCACGATCGCGCTCTTCTGTGCGGTCGCGGCCCTTGCCCGTCGGTTCGACCTCGACGTCAATGAAACGCGCATGGCGCTGAGCCTTGCCGCCTCCACGGCCTCTGGCATCCAGGCGAATTTCGGCACGATGACCAAGCCGCTGCATTCCGGCTGGGCCGCGCAGTCTGCAGTTATTGCCGTCGATCTCGTGCGCTCGGGCTTCACGGCCTCGCTTTCGGCCCTTGAGGACAAGGGTGGCTACCTTTCAGCCTATGGCACGGAAGAGAGCGATGCCGGCAAGGTCCTGCCGTTGCTCAGCAGTCCCTGGACGATCGTGTCGCCGGGTATCGCGCTGAAGAAATTTCCGACCTGCTATGCCACGCACCGCGCCATAGATGGCGTGGCCGAGATCGAGCGGGTGGTAGGGCCCCTGCTTGGTCAGCTGGAAAAGCTCACGTGCCGTGTCGCGCCCGGCGCGCTGCTTCCGCTGCGTTTCAACCGCCCGAAGACCGGGCTGGAGGGCAAGTTCAGCATGCCTTACGGGCTCGCCGTCGCCATGCTCGACCGTCATCTGACGATCGCCTCCTTCGAAGATGCGGCCGTGATGCGGCCGGAAATCTTGTCGCTGTACGAGAAGATCGAGGTCATCGAAGACGAGGTCTGTGGAGCCGAAGACCCGGACTACAACAAGAAGAGCGCCGGCACGCGCGGCTTCGTCATCGTCGAAGCGCTGCTCACGGACGGCCGCACCATTCGCCAGCGTGTCGACACGGCGCCCGGTCATCCGAAGCGTCCCCTGAGCTGGGCGGACCTCAACGTCAAATTCCTGGATTGTGCAAGGAGCTGCGGCGTCGATGAAAGCGTTGCGCAAAGCGCGTTTGATGCCCTGAAGAACCTTGAAAAGGCGACCGATGTAGCGGCGCTTTTGCGCCCGCTGACCCCGTTTGCCAAACGCCGCACGGAGGCGGCGCAATAGAACTGCCAAAAGCGCCGACCGGTTGGCCGGCACTCGGGAGGAAGGACCCCATGAGAAACAGATTTTACGCGACGCCCGATGGCCAGGCAGGCCTGTTCTTCGCCCTGTTTGGCGCATTCGTCGCCTGGCAGTCCCTGCAATATTCGCTCGGACGCGCCTCGCAGATGGGGCCGGGCATGTTTCCGCTGGCGCTGGGCGTAGTTCTCGTCGTGATCGGCCTGCTGGTGACGACAAAGGCGGTTCGTGCCGAGCAGCCGGTAGCACCATCCTTCGAGTGGCGATCGGCCGTCGTCATTACCGGTGCGATCCTCCTTTCGGGCGCTTTGCTGCTAACAGCGGGCCTGTTCGTCGCCATTCCGGTGCTGGTGCTTGTCTCGTCGCTGGCCGCACGCAACAGCCGCATTGCGTCTGTGCTCGTCTCGGCCGCCGGCCTCACCATCATGGCCTGGCTCCTCTTCATCGTCGGGCTGGACCTGCGCATCCCCCTGTTCTGGAAGTGAGACGATGGACCTGTTCTCCAATCTCCTGACGGGTTTTGCCACGTCACTGCAGCCGGCAAACCTGCTCTACTGTTTCGTCGGCGTCGTAGTCGGAACCGCAATCGGCGTCTTGCCGGGCCTTGGCCCGCTGGCAACCATCTCGATGCTGCTGCCGCTGACCTATGCGCTTGATCCGGTGTCGGCCCTGATCATGCTTTCGGGCATTTATTATGGTGCGCAGTACGGTGGCTCCACCACGGCCATCCTCGTCAACCTGCCGGGCGAGGCCTCCTCGGTCGTCACCGCGATCGAGGGACACAAGATGGCGCAGGCCGGCCGTGCCGGTGCTGCGCTGGCGATCGCCGCGCTCGCCTCGGTCTTTGCCGGCACGGTCTCCACCTTCTTCGTCGCCGGCTTCTCGCCGGTCCTCGCCACCGTCGCGCTGTCCTTCGGGCCTGCAGAATATTTCTCGCTGATGATTGTCGGGCTCGTCGCAGCCGTCATCCTGGCGCATGGCTCGCTCTTGAAAGCGATCGGCATGGTGCTGGTCGGCCTCGTGCTCGGTAGCGTTGGCATCGATAACAACAGCGGCGCCTACCGTTTCACGTTCGGCTCGCTGGAGCTTTCGACCGGCATCGAGTTCGTCTCGGTGGCGATGGGACTGTTCGCCTTCGCAGATATCATCGCCCATGTCGGCGAGAAGACAAGCAATACGCCGATCCTGCACCGTATCACTCGGCTGTGGCCGTCGCGGCAGGATTTTCGCGAGGCGACACCAGCGGCTGCCCGCGGCACGGTTCTCGGTTCTATCCTCGGCATCCTGCCGGGCGGAGGTGCGGCACTCGCCTCATTCTCTGCCTACACACTGGAAAAGAAGGTGTCGCGCCATCCCGAACGTTTTGGCGAAGGCGCGGTCGAAGGCGTCGCCGGTCCGGAGGCCGCCAACAACGCAGCCGCCCAGACCTCCTTCATCCCCATGCTGACGCTCGGCATCCCTTCCAACGGCACGATGGCGCTGATGATGGGCGCGATGATGATCCACAATATCGCGCCCGGCCCGCAGGTCATCACGCAGCAGCCGGTCCTATTCTGGGGCCTGATCACCTCGATGTTCGTCGGGAACGTCATGCTGGTGCTGCTCAACCTGCCGCTCGTCGGCATCTGGGTGAAGCTGATCTCCGTGCCCTATCGCTACCTCTACCCGGCAATTCTCGTCTTTTGCGTCATCGGTCTCTACAGCATCCAGAACCAGACGTTCGAGATCATGACTGCGGCGATCTTCGGCTTCGTCGGCTATCTGTTCATGCGCATGAAATGCGAGCCGGCGCCGCTTCTGCTCGGCTTCATTCTCGGGCCAATGCTCGAATCCAATCTGAAGCGCGCCATGCTGCTGGCAAAGGGTGATGCCACGACCTTCATCACGCGACCGGTCTCGGCAGCGTTGCTTATGATCGCTGCCCTGCTGCTCGTCACCGTCATTCTTCCGCAATTCCGCAAGAAGCGCGAGGAGGTCTTCACCGAAGAAGCCTGAGCCTCGAAGACCGACCGCGACGCGTCCGGTGACGCGCCGCACCTGAACCTAAATTTCCTTCGTCCGCCTGCATGGCGGATCGCGACCGGAGAGTGCTCCCCGGCGCACAGGAACCTGCGTCCCTTGGGATGCGACTTGAACCGAAACTCAAAGGAGTAGCAAAAAGCGATGACCGAAATCGAATGTGTTGTGAAATCGGGCGACCAGGTGGGCGAAGTGCCGGTCTGGTGCGACCGCAGCAATCTTCTCTGGTGGATGGACGTCCGTCGTCCACGCGTCCAGTCGTTCGATCCGGCAACGGGCGAACACAAGGTCTACCTGACGGGTGGCCGTGCGCTCGGCAGTTATGCGCTGCGCGAAAGCGGCGGCATGATCCTCGCCCAGGACGACGGCATCTATGCCTTCACGCCCGGCGTCAGCGACCGGGAGAAGATTTTTCATCCGGAAGAAGACCTGCCGGATAACCGCCTGAACGACGGACGCTGCGATCGCCGTGGCCGTTTCTGGCTCGGCAGCATGAACGACAACGTTCGGCAGGACGACGGCAATTTTTGGCGCATCGGCACGGATTTCTCCGCGCAGAAGTTCTTCGACGGCATCAATATCCCGAACGGTGTCTGCTTCAGCCCTGACGACAAGACCATGTATTTTGCCGATACGCCGAAGCGCATGATGTGGGCCTTCGATTTCGACATCGACGACGGCGCCATTTCGAACCGCCGCGTCTTTGCCGACCTCACGGCCAATCCTGGCCGCCCGGATGGCTCGACGGTGGATGCCGAAGGTTTCATCTGGAACTGCGAGTTCGCCGGCAAGCGCGTCGTCCGTTACGCGCCGAATGGTACAGTTGACCGGATCATCGTGATGCCCGTAACGAACGTCACCTGCGCCGGTTTCGCAGGCCCGAACCGCGACATTCTCTATGTCACAACGGCCTGGCAGGGCCTCAGCGACGAGCAGCGCGCCGCCGAGCCGAATGCCGGCGGCCTCTTCCGCATCGATATCGGCGTCAGGGGCCTGCCCGAGTCGCGCTTCCAAGGTTGATAGGAGACCAGGACCATGAAACTTCTCCATGGCGGGCTTTCGCCCTTCGTCCGCAAAGTCATGATCGTCGTCCACGAAAAAGGCCTAGTCGACAGGCTGGAACTCGTGCCCGCACCAGTCAATCCGCTCCAGCCGCTCGAGCTGGCCATCGCGGTCAATCCGCTCGGCAAGATACCCGCGCTGACGCTCGATGACGGCACGGTGCTCTATGGCTCGACGGTGGTCGCCGAATATCTTGATCAACTCGATGGCGCACCGCGCTTCTTCCCGTCCGGAGCAGCCCGCTGGGCGGCGTTGCGCCGTAACGCTCTCGGCGATGGAATGCTTGAGGCTGGCCAGCTTGCCCGCATCGAAGGCCTGCGGCCAGAAGACAAGCAATGGGCAGACTGGAAGGGCGTGCAACACCTGAAGGTTACCAATGGGCTCGATGCAGCCGAGAAGGAGGCAAAGGACCTGGCAACCGAGGCCTTGACGATCGGTGAGGTTGCCCTCGTCTGTGCGCTTGGCTGGTTCGATGTCCGGCTTCCCGACGCGGCTGGCTGGCGTGCTGGCCGTCCGGGCCTTTCCGCTTGGTTCGAGGCTATCTCCGAAAAGGCTTCGATTGCCTCGACCGCGCCGAAGGTTCCCAAATGAAGGATGCCATCGCGCAGGCGATCGGGGTGGGCGTCGGCGTCGGGCAGATCAGCGACGCCATGGACGAGCTCGGCCTGGCGCAGAATGCCGGCGGCGGCTATCGCCTGCTCGGTGGCAAGGGTGGCACGGTTTTCGGCCGAGCCTTCACTCTGAGGCAGGAATTGGCGAAGCCCGGCATGCCGGGTCTCGTCCGCCAGGGAGACGCCGCCCTCTCCCTGGCCAGCCCCGGCGATATCCTGGTCATCGACGCTGGCGGCAATGCCGATATCGTCACGTGGGGCGAGGGACATTCGCTGCGGGCACAGATTAACGGCCTGGGCGGCGTCGTTCTTCATGGCGCGACACGCGACGCGGAGGCGCTGGCAGCAGGCCCGCTTCCGGTGCTCTGCCGGGGAACCGCTCCGCTGCGCAGCAAGGGTCGGTTGAACACGGTATCGGTCGGAGAGCGTGTGACATTGGCCGGAGTACACATCCATCCTGGCGACCTCGTGGCGATCAGCGTCGATGGCCTGGTTTGTGTTCCGGCCAACACTGTCGCTGGGGTTCTGGCCAAGGCCTGCGAAATCCAAGCCTCGGAGCAAGCACGCGATGCTTTGCTCCGGCAGCAGGTCGCCGGCTAGGCAGCGCTGTACCGAAAACACCGTCTGCATCAGGCGTGGGTGCCAAATGGTTCGCATGCGGCAAGTGAATGACTTGCGCCTGCCTTGCAGCCTTGCTTCGTCGTGCGTGAGGGAAGATGAAAGTCTATGGCGTAGTGCCGACGTGCCGTTGGCGCTGAGCGCTTTAGCGACACCGGACGATGCTCGAAAATTTGAACTGAGGCGCTTTTGCTGAAGTAGGGGCAACCGATGGTGCCGCGTTGGCAACACCATTCGAAATGCAAGTACTCAGCCTGATTTCGGTCACGATTTTTTGATTGTCGGTCGCAGGTAAGACCTTGCGCGGCAGAGTAGAAAATTAGCATCGGGTCGATGGTTCGACTCCGCTCAAGAGCATGGCCCTGCAAGATCCGCTATCTGGGCCTGCAGTACAAAATCTGCGTTTCTCACCAACGAGGGTATTTTTCGTCACCGGCATTCTCCATGCCAAGCCTAGCGTAACTCCGAACAAACATATTCTACCCGCTCTGCGACAGGCTGCCGGCAGTGAGAGCAAACCATGGCAGATGCGTCCGTGCGTGGACATCCGGCAGAAAACCGTTGATGCGACGCAACACCAGCGAGCAAATTGGCATATTGCACGTCCCTCTTTTGCTCGGGCATCAACCGCTCGTTGACAAGGATGAATGACCGCGCCTAGCTCGCGCCTTATCATCATGAATTCGGTTGGTGGCGCGGCGATATGAAACTCCTTTCAAGAAAATTGGTGCTTCTCTTCACAAGCGTCGCAATCCCAGTCATGGCGTTTGCCGAACCGCAGCCGCGCACGCCGCTGATCACGGGGCAGATCATTCAAACCCGGATCGGCGAGGACATTACATTCATCGAGGCATCCGCCCTTCGGCCGCTTGAAGTCGGCCAGGATGTCAAGGCGGGCGACGTCGTGCGCACGAACGAGATCGGTCAAATCGCTCTCTTGTTTGCCGATCGAACCCAGATCCGGGTGGGCCGAAATTCAGTTCTTGTCGTGAAGGATGTGCGCGCGGACGGTGGTGTCTCGCTGGAACTGCAAAACGGTCAGCTCTATGGCCGCGCAGCCCGTGGTGGTTCTGGTATCACCGTCGACACTCCCGCTGCTACCGCCGCGATACGCGGGACAGACTGGGCGATGACGGTTTCCTCGGAGCGTACCACGCTCAACGTTATCGAAGGCCTGGTCGACCTGTCCAATGGAAGCGGTCTGGTGAGCGTCGGCACGGGTGAGGCGGCGGTTGCGACCCTCGGCGGTACGCCATCGAAGATCGTGATATCGGGTGGCGATATCAGACAGCAGATGCTCTACAACCTTGCCCTTCGCGATGCCTTTGGCGGCAGCGGTATCGTCAAGTCTCGTGGCGGGACCATTGAGAGGGGTGACGATGCGCTTGGGCAGGAGCCGGAGACGCCGTTGCTCGCCAAAGACAAGATTGCAGCGGTGGAGGTCAGTTTCGAGCGTTATGGCAAAGCGGCTACAATTGAGGCGATCGCCGCTGCCCGCTCAGGCTCGCTCAATTCTGCTGACGAAGCGCGACTGGACTATATCGAAGGCCGAGTGCTCGCGAGTGCGCGACGTTATGCCGAGGCGGCAGCGCTCTTAGACAGGGCGAGGAGAGGCCTTTCCGGCGAAGACGGCATCAGTGCCGAATACCTCGCCTATTTCGCCCACTCCCTCGCCGAGCCGACCATCATTTATCCAAAGCCGAGGCCCGTTAAGTCCTCTTTCGCTTCCTTGATGGGGGAGGAGATGATTGTAGCCATGTTGCAGTCTCCACGTGACGCGATGCAATTGCTTCAATCCGCAGAGCCACGTTTTGGCACTGATCTCCGCCTGCAGATCGCAATCGCGGAAAGAGCCATGCAGACGGCTGATTTCGATTCGGCTCTACGCGCCATTCGCAAGGCCGAGCAGATTAATCAGAACGATCCGGCGCTTTTGCATGTCCGAGCGCAATACCGATCCCATGTAGAAGGCGATGTGCGTGGCGCCGTGCGCGATTTAGAAGCGGCGACCGATCTGGCTCCCGGCAGATGGGAGTACTGGCTGAGCCTCGGTCAGGAGCAGGTTGGACGGCTAGCGACCAAGGAGGCGGAGGCCGCTTATCGCAGAGCCATGGAACTTGACCCCGACGCTCCGGAGACCTTGGCGAGTTATGCCGGCCTCCTGCTCTACGCGGGCCGCAATGAGGAGGCGCGTCGCCTGGTAGACCAGGCGCTGGCCGGCGATTCTTCTTTCGAAGTCGCTCTCTATCAGCGCGGCCGCGCAAAACTACAGTCGGGGGACCCCGATGGCGGTCTCGACGATATGCTTCGGGCTACGGCGGCAAATCCCACCTATGGGCGCGGTCTGATCGCTCTCGGCGCGACCTATGCCGCGCGGGGAGAAATGGGTCCGGCCGCGCAATCCTTTGAACTGGCCGATAGGCTTGATCCGACATCCCCCATCATGGCGCAGTACCGGGCGCTCTTGGCTCTCTATGATTACGATCTAGACCTAGCCATCGAACTGGGTCAGGAATCGGTTGTCAGGGCGCGTGCGCGCGGTGGTGACTACGGTTCGGTTGAGGCCAGTGATGATTTCGGATCGACGCTTGGTGGCATCTATCGGACGGCTTCCCTCAATGCTTGGGCGCGATATTGGGGCGACCGTGCTTTCGATCCGTTCCAGGGCGCGAGTTACTTCGACCAAAATCTGTCCGGTAGCGTGTCAGCCTTTGCCACCGCCCCCGGGCTTGTCGCCATCACCGAGCCTAATACCGGCGACGACGCCGCCTTTTCCGGATACATTCAGGGCGCCTTGCTGGATCCGCTCGCAATCGCCAGTCCACGACGGCGGCCGGCTTTCTACCGGTTTCCCTTCCAGGAAGCGGAGATCGGTATCGGCGTGACGACGATGGGTGATGATGTCCAGATGAGTGGGACGACAAGCTATCAGAACCTCGGCTATGATCCGCTGCCTTATGCACTGACGACGGATATTACCTATTCCCACATGAACCCGTCCTTCGCCGATCAGACTGCGCAGAACCTGAACTCGCTCACCGTCTTTGGTGCCCAGCTTACGCCCGACGACCGCATTGTCGGGTATCTGAATGGCGTGCATGTCGAGGGCGGCGTTTCCATCGATGGCGCCATCAGTGACGGCCTGGACGTGACGCGTGGCGATACGCTAAATGCCGACGGCCTCGATATGTTTCTCGGCTGGAGCCACACGTTCGAGCATCACAATGTTCTGAACGTAGGTCTGTTTAGCTCCATCATAGATCGATCCGGGAGAAATTCCCTGCAGGACTACTATTTCGATCGTGATCCGGCGGAAGGCTATGACCTGGATGTGGAAGAAGATGAGTTCTCATTGAAGCTCGGCATTTCTCATCTCATTGAAGTCGCTGATGACATAACGTTGCGTTGGGGTGTTGAAGGTGGGCGATCGGAGTTCGAGACGTCGACATCTTATCTGGGATATTATCTCGATAGTCCTGCCTTCAAAGTTCGCTTTCCAACCACCACCACTCATGTCCAAGGCGAGAACGTGCGTGCCTGGATAGGCGGGATGGCTGAACTGACGCCGGAGATCAAGGCAGAAGCTAACCTGTTCCTAGATTGGTACGATCAGAACGATACGGAAGATATGAGCGTCAACCCGCATATCGGTGTTGCATGGGAATTGGCTGAGGGACAGTATCTGCGAGCGGCCTATGTAGAGCGCACCCCGCTCAGCGAGCGAAGCACTCTCTCACCGCTCACCGTCGTGGGTCTCAGAGCCGACAACCCGCCAGCCTTCGGGGAAACGAAGACCGCCATTCTGCGCTGGGATGCAGAATGGTCTGATCAATTTTTCACGGCGATCGAGTACCAGCACCAGGATATTGAGAACCTTTCAGTCGGCGTGCCCGTCTATTCCTATTCCTTGCAGCTTCCCCAAGCCACGATCGATCGTCTGACACTGAATGCAAACGTCTGGATCGGCAGTGGCGTTACTTTCTTTGCAAATTATTCGCGCATTTGGGGCGGAAATCCAATTTCCGGATGGGACGATTGGCTACCGACAGTGCCCGAGCACACTGGCCGTGTCGGCTTCAGCTACATGAGCCCGGAGCGGTTCACCTTTTTTCTCGCAGAAAGCTATATCGGCAAACGGGTGTCGTTTACTCGAGATGTTCACGGTGCCTCCGAAGACACCGTATGGATGGATGATGCCTTCGTGACGGACATAGGCGCAGGCTGGGAATCCGAAGATCGTCACCTTTCTGTGTCTCTCAGCGTATCAAATGTCTTCGATGAGGAGGTTGATGTCGCACCGCTTGTTCCTGGACCCGGACGCATGTTCAGTGCCTCTGTGACGGGGCGTTTTTAATGGCCATATGACGAGATCGGATATGAAGGTTTGATTAAGTGTTGAAGTTGACCTCTTTCGGCGCGGAAGACTGACCCGGTTTGGGTAGAATAACACGCTGATCAATTTGCGGCTTCTTCAGTGTGGTGAGGTCAACCGTCGGCGCCGATGGTGGGTCAAAAGCTACGCGGAACCACATGCGCGCCTTGCATAGCTGCACTGCAACATATCGGCTGTTCAACGCCCGTTCTGGGCTTATAATCAACGTCATCCAAGCAATGCATCTCCTCCCGCGGAGCTTCGGGTTTCAGACGGTCCCATCCTCCTCCCAGGGAACGTTTGTAAGAACAGCGGCGCTCCTCCTCCCAGTCGTTGTTCAGTTCTTTTCGAAAAGCCTGCCGCACCTCCTCCCGCGGCGGGCTTTTTCGTTTTGGGCGCATCTAGGATCCGCGCGATGTATGCAGGAAGGTTAATTTTTCATCGCGTCAGTTAATGAGATGCGCTGCCGATCGTTCGATTCCGTTCAAGGCGTGATATCTAAACAGACTGGATGCCCTCCCTAGTTCATGAGCCTCTTGAAGTTTTTCGGCACTTTGCATATTTTGATATCAAAGACTTCATTTATATAGAGGTGATATCAATGCCGGCAGTCACCATTCGAAACCTCTCTGACGAAACACATCGTGCTCTGCGGGTGCGAGCGGCTCATCATGGCCGGAGCACCGAGGCCGAAATCCGTGACATTATTGAAGCCGCTGTTCGTCCTCATGAACGGGTTAAGCTCGGTTCGTTGCTGACGGCTATTGGTCGGGACGCTGAGCTTTCCGATAGCGACATTGAAGCCCTGCAGAAAAGCCGCGACAAGACACCTGCTGAACCGATGACATTCGAATGATCTTGCTGGACACCAATCTTATATCCGAGCCTTGGAAGCCAGTTCCTGATCAGGCAGTAATCGCCTGGTTGGACGATCAAGCTATCGAAACGCTGTTCCTCTCCGCAATAACGATCGCCGAACTTCGCTTCGGGGTATGCCTGCGGCGAAGGCCGTCTGTCTTGACTTGGTGATTAGCTCTAAGTCCATGGCTTATGTCATGCACTACAGTGATTTCCCCCATTGAGCTTATGTCTGTCGACGATGTTGGTCGCCGGCGGGATTGGTCGGACGAAGAGAAGGTTCGGATCGTCGAGGAGAGCCTGCAAGGCTTTCGGCAGGGCTCGGTAACGGCGCGGCGTTATGGATTGTCGCGGTCACTGTTGACCCGTTGGCGTCGGGAATACCGAAGCGGGCTTCTGCATGTTTCCGCGTCAACGGGCTTCGTGCCGCTTTCGATTTCGCCACCGCCGGCGGCATCTTTCGAGATGGACCGGCGGCGGCTTGAAGACGACAGGATGATCGAGATCGGCCTGCCGAACGGCCGTCGCCTGACGATCCCGGCTTCGCTTGATCCAACTATCCTTGCTCGGCTGTTGCCGGTTCTGGACGCGTCATGATCGCCTTTCCGCCCGGGGTGAAGGTGTGGATTGCGGGCGGTGTGACGGACATGCGTTGTGGCATGAACAGCTTGGCGCTGAAGGTGCAACAGGGGCTTGGCCGCGATCCCCACGGCGGCGAGGTCTTCTGCTTTCGAGGTCGCAAAGGTGACCTGATCAAGGTCCTGTGGCATGACGGCGTCGGCATGTCGCTCTACCTGAAGCGCCTGGAGGCAGGCAAGTTCATCTGGCCGGTTAGCCAGAATGGCTCCGCCGTGCCGGTGTCGGCGGCTCAACTCGGCTATCTTCTGGAAGGGATCGACTGGCGTAATCCACGCTGGACGCAGCGACCTGCAACGGCAGGCTGATCGCGAACATTCCCCTGTTTTTGTTGGGCTTTTGACAAGCGGCATGGTAGCTTTCGGCCATGGACGACGCTGCTTCGGAGATAGCCAGGTTACGCGCCGCGCTTGCGGCATCGGAGGCGCGTGCCGCCTCCGCCGAGGCTGATCTCGCTCAGGTGCGAGCCGTCGTGACGACGTCCGAGGCAATGATCCGGCACCTCAAGCTCGAGATCGCCAAGTTACGTCGCGAGCAATATGGTCAGAGTTCGGAACGACGCGCCCGGCTGATCGACCAGATGGAATTGCAGCTCGAAGAACTTGAGGCCGACGCCACCGAGGACGAGATCGCCGCGGAACGCGTGGCGGCTGAGGTTGTGCAGGTTCCAGCCTTTGAACGCCGCCGCCCGGTCCGCAAGCCGTTTCCCGAGCACCTGCCGCGCGAACGGCTGATCATTGAAGCGCCTTCGACCTGCACCTGCTGCGGCTCTGCCCGGATCGTTAAGATGGGCGAGGATATCACCGAGACGCTGGAGGTGATCCCGCGCCAGTGGAAGGTGATCCAGACGGTGCGCGAGAAGTTCACCTGCCGGGACTGCGAGAAGATCAGCCAGCCACCGGCACCTTTCCATGCGACACCACGCGGATGGGCGGGACCGAACTTGCTCGCGACTATCCTGTTCGAGAAGTTCGGCCAGCATCAACCATTGAACCGCCAAGCTGAGCGCTACGCCAGGGAGGGCGTCGATCTCAGCCTCTCTACGCTGGCCGACCAGGTTGGAGCCTGCGCAACGGCGCTGCAGCCCATTCATGATCTGATCCGCGCCCATGTGCTGGCCGCCGGGCGGCTTCATGGCGACGACACTACCGTGCCGCTGCTGGCCAGGGGCGCAACGAAGCAGGCAAGGTTATGGACCTACGTTCGCGATGATCGTCCCTTCGCGGGTGGTGCGCCTCCTGCGGCACTCTTCTACTTCTCGCCGGATCGGGAGAAGACCCATCCCAACACGCATCTTGCCGGATGGCACGGCATCCTGCAGGCGGATGCCTATGGCGGCTACAACGATCTTTATCGCGCCGACCGCCGCCCCGCGGCGGTGATCAGCGCCCTCTGCTGGAGCCACGCGCGACGGAAGTTCTTCGAGCTGGCTGACATCGCCGGCAACGTGCGCAAAGGCAAACCTGCCCATGAGATATCGCCTGTCGCGCTTGAAGCAGTGGCCCGCATCGACGCGTTCTTCGAGATCGAGCGTGGCATAAACGGTAAATCCGCAGAGGAACGATTAGCTGCCCGACAACAGCACACTCGTCCGCTTGTCGAGGACCTGCACGACTGGCTCATGGCCCAGCGTTCCCAGATGTCGAAGCACAATCCCGTCGCCAAGGCGATCAACTACATGTTCGAGAAGGACGGGCGCTGGGAAGCCTTCACCCGGTTCCTCAACGATGGCAGGCTCTGCATGTCGAACAATGCGGCAGAGCGAGCCCTGCGCGGGATCGCTCTGGGAAGAAAGGCATGGCTATTCGCTGGCTCCCAGCGCGGCGGCGAGCGTGCTGCCTTCATGTATTCCCTGATCGTCACGGCTAAGATGAACGATATCGATCCGCAGGCCTGGTTGGCGGATATCCTCGCCCGCATGCCCAACATTCCCGTATCACGACTGCCGGAACTGCTGCCTTGGAACTGGTCCGCCGCTGGCAGCGGCCGACAGATGGCCGCCTGATGAGCCGCCCGACGCATGTCTACACGATCGGCTACGTCGCTGTGCTGATCGGCGAAAACCTCGAACTCATCCAGGAAATCGCCAGCAACTCCGACAATATCGACTATGGCGAGATGATCCATGCCCATGACGGCAGCAAAGAGGGCATCACGACATTCACCGACCGGGGCGTCGAGAGCCTGAAAGAGTTCCTCGCCGACATCCGCACCTGGGAGGGAGGCGTTCGCCAGTTCCTTGCCGACGAGCAATGCGACCAGGAAAAGATCGAGCGCATCATGGCAGACCAGCCAAAATCATAAGCGGTGCGGTCTAAGCCGGATGGATACAGCTGATCGATCAGGCCTGCGCGAAACCCGTCACGGATCGGCTACAATTCATCCGAATGCTGATCTTCCATTATCTCGTGGGCAACGCCGATGCCCACGGCAAGAACTACGCCCTGCTTTACGGTTCCGATACACCGGATCTGGCGCCGATCTACGATGTCCTTTGCACGGCCGTTTATCCCCGTTTGTCAAAGAGGCTCGCCATGATGATTGGCGGCCGCGATGTGCTCGACACTGTCCGACATCAGCGCCCATGAGACAGAATTGGGTTAATTGAGAAGAGAGGATTTTCGGCTCATCGTAGCTCACC
>NZ_JBQVPI010000042.1:0-29362 GCF_052438155.1 Shinella sp.
ACGATGATCAGGCCCGGCTGTTCGGCTTCAGCGACGCCCTTGAGGATCTTCGCGACCGCGAGCGGCTCGACCTGATCTTCTGTCTCAACCAGCACGGCGCGGTCGGCACCCATGGCGAGCGCGGTGCGCAGCGTCTCTTCGGCTTTGGCGGGACCGATCGACACGACGATCACTTCCTCCGCCTTGCCGGCTTCCTTCAGCCGCAACGCTTCCTCGACTGAAATCTCGTCGAACGGGTTCATCGACATCTTCACATTCGCAAGCTCGACGCCCGAGCCGTCAGACTTGACGCGAATTTTGACGTTGTAATCAACGACCCGCTTGATCGGAACGAGCAGTTTCATGGAATTCTCCTTGTCGTCAGCAGAGGGTGCGGAAACGGTCGACCATCACGTCGAGAACCTCGCCGGGGTCGCGCTTCCACCAGTTGTTCGCAGAAAAGATCTCGACTTCGCACGGCCCGGCGTAACCAGCGCCCTCGACGCCTTTGCGGATCGCCTTGAGATCGGCGACGCCGTCGCCCATCATGCCGCGATCGAGCAGGACATCGCGCGTATCGGCGAGCCAGTCGCAGAGATGGTAGCCGAAGATCCGGGCCTTGCCGGCACGTGCCAGTTGGGTATCGAGGCCCCGGTCCCACCAGACATGATAGACATCGACGGCAACGCCGAGGTTTGTTGCATCGACCGCGTCGCAGATGTCGAGAGCATCCCGCACCGTCGTCAGGCAGGAGCGGTTGCCGGCATAGACGGGATTGAGCGGTTCGAGCGCCAGTTTGACATTGCTCGCTGCCGCATAGGGTGCGAGGTCGGCGACACGGTCGGCCACGATCTTGAGGCTCTCGGCCGTGCCCTTGGTGCCGGGATGCACACCTCCCACCACAATCGTCAGCACGGCGGCACCAAGGCCGGCGGCCATGTCGATGGAGGCCTTTGCCTCGTCGAGAACCGCAGCCTTGTCGATGGCCTCCGTGCCGACGAGAAACGGGGTGCGGCAAAGCCCGGCCACGGACAGGCCCGCAGCCCGCGCTCGGTCCCCGATCTCGATGGCCCGTGCACCGATTTCCCGGCGCCAGAAGACGATGGCGCCGAAACCGCGCGCGGCGCAGGCATCTATCACCCGCTCGGGCTCCCATCCCGCTCCATGGCCTTCGAGGTTGTGCCCGAGGCTGGCGGTGTTCAGTGCCAGGGCCGAATGGTCGCTCGAAAAATCACGCATCATCATGCGCCGTAGAGGGCGAGCAGCTTCTTCATGCGCTCGACTGCAAGCTCCGGATTCCGCAGCAGGCCGCACTGGTCGGCAAGGCAGAAGACCTCGACGAAATAGGGCAGCGGCCGCATGGCCTGAGCGCCGTTCAGCATCACGAAGTGATCCTGGAAGCCATTCAACCAGGCGAGGAAGACAACGCCAGTCTTGTAATACTGGGTCGGTGCGCGGAAAATCAGACGGGCGAGCGGCACGGTCGGGTCGAGCGTCGCACGAAACGCTGCTTTGTCGCCCTCGCCCAGCCGCTCCACAGCATAGGCCGCGGCCGGTGCAAGCGGGTCGAAGATACCGAGCAGAGCATGCGAAAACCCTTCACTGTCACCTTCGATGAGTTCGGGATAGTTGAAGTCGTCGCCCGTATACATTTTCACGCCGGCCGGAAGGCGGCGGCGCATGACGATCTCCTTCTCCTTGTCGAGGAGGGAAATCTTGATGCCGTCGACCTTCGCCGTGTTCGCTTCGATGACCGCGAGCGCCGCCTGCATGGCGGGCTCAAACGCCGCATCGCCCCAATAGCCGGCAAGTTGTGGGTCGAACATATCGCCCAGCCAATGCAGGATCACCGGCTCGTCGCTCGCGGCAAGCACATCGGAGTAGACCTTGACGTAATCGTCCGGCCCCTTCGCGACGCGCACCAGGGCGCGGGAGGCCATGAGGATGAGGCGGCCACCAAGTTTCTGGATGGCTTCCGCCTGTTCCAGATAGGCCCGGCGCACATCGTCCAGGCTCGTCACCGTCGCGGGGTCGAGATGATCCGTGCCGCAACCGTTGGCGACGAGCGCATCCGGAAGCTCCTCGCGCGTGCGGCGGATCAGTTCGAGCGCGCCTGGCCAATCGAGCCCCATGCCGCGCTGCGCCGTATCCATCGCCTCGGCAATGCCGAGGCCAAGGCCGGCGAGGTAGCGGCGAAACTCCATCGTCTTCGACCAGTCCACCGTAGCGCGACCCGAGGGATCATTCACTGTGAAAGGATCGGCGACGACATGAGCGGCGGAGTAGACCACGCGCGCCGGGTTTTTACCGAGCGTCGCAGCCGCGATCGGTGTTCCGGTCAGGGCATAGTCGGTGCGGCGGCCGGCGGTATCGGGAAGGGCGATTTTCATGGAAAGAGACCTCAGAAACGCGGGACGAGCATGCCGGCATCGGCCGGGATCGACAGTCCGGTTGTGTAGGGAAGCCGGCCGGTCGCAAGCGATGCGATCAGCGTGCCGACCTCGTCCGGTTCGCCGACGCGCGGGAAGAGCGTGAGGCCCTGCGACGCCCGTTCGCGATAAGCCTCGATGACAGGCGCTGTCATCTCGGTGGCGATCAGGCCGGGCTGGACGTCATAGACGGCGATGTTCTCCCGCCCGAGCCGGACGGCGAGCGTCTTGGAAACCATGGCGGCAGCGGCCTTCGAGGCACAGTATTCCGAACGCTGCTCCGCTACCGCGACGGCATTCGACGAGGTGACGTTGACGATCGAATGGAAGAGCGGTGGTCGACTGCGCGCAAGAAGGCGGCGGGCGAAGGCCAGGCTCAGGAAGAACAGGGCCTTCGTGTTGACGGCAAAGCAGCGGTCCCAGCTCTCTTCCGAGACCTCCAGCATGTCGCCGCGCTTTAGCACGCCGACACCGGCATTGTTGACCAGGGTGGTGAGCGGCCCGAGTTTATCCTCAACCGCACCAAGCGCCGCATCATGACTGCCGATCGCTGAAACATCGAAAGGAGCGGCGGCCACCGGAACGCCATAGGCGGCGATTCGGGCGACGGCGGCGGCAAGCTCGGCATCCTCGACCGGCGCGTTAATCGCGACCGCAAAGCCCTCCCGTGCCAAGGCCTCGGCAACGGCAAGCCCGATGCCGCGCGAAGAGCCCGTGACGAGTGCCGCCGGCCGGGCAGACGCGGCGCTCATGCCCGTGCGCCCTTCTTCAGGAGTTCGCGCGCGATGATCATGCGCTGGATCTGGTTGGTGCCTTCATAGATCTGGGTGATTTTCGCGTCACGGTAGAGACGTTCCACCTCGAAACCGCGGATGTAGCCGGAGCCGCCAAAGACCTGCACGGCATCGGCGGTGCGCTGCACGGCCATGTCGCCGGCAAAACATTTTGCAATGGAGCAGGCTTTTGTCGCGTCCGCCCCACTGTCGATCTTCGAGGCGGCGGAATGGACGAGCAGGCGCGCGGCCTCGATGTCCTTCGCCATATCGGCGAGCAGCCACTGTACACCCTGGAAATCGGAAATCGCCTTGCCGAACTGCTTGCGCGTCCCAGCGTAGTCGAGTGCTGCCTCGAGGCCGGCCTGCGCGATGCCGACCGCGAGCGAGGCAATGCCGACACGCCCCTTGTCGAGCACCGACATCATCATGTGGAAGCCGCGGCCTTCCGTGCCGAGAAGGGAATCGGCCGGCAGGCGCACATCCGTGAAGTTCAGCGCGCCGACCTGGCTGGCGCGCTGCCCCATCTTGTGTTCCTTCGGCCCTCTTTCGACGCCAGCCGAATGCAGGTCGACGATGAAGATCGACATGCCGCGGTTGCCGGCTTCCTTGTCCGTGCGCGCCAGCACGAAGCCGTAGTCGGCGACCGGGGCATTGTGGATCCAGATCTTGCCGCCATTCAGCCGCCAGCCGTTTCCGTCGCGTGTTGCCGTGGTGCGGATGCCCGATACATCGGTGCCTGCCTCCGGCTCGGTGATGCAGTAGGCAACCTTCGCGCGCATGCCGAGGATCTCAGGGAGCAGGGCCTGCTGGCTTTCCGTGCCGTGGCGAACGAGGAGGCTCGAGATGAGTTCGATCAACCCGCACTGGTCGGCGACAGAAGCATAACCACGGCTCAACTCCTCCATGACAAGCGCATAGGTGAGCGTATCAAAACCAGGCCCACCGAGCGCTTCCGGCACGCCGATGCCGAAGAGGCCGAGCTTTGCCATCTCCTCGTAGAGGTCCGCGGGGAAGCGCTCCTCGCGGTCGAGTTCCTCGGCCAGAGGGCGGATCGTTTCGTCAGCAAAAGCGCGCGCCATCTCGCGCACCTGCTCCTGTGTTTCGGTGAGATACATCTGCCTCTCCTCCCATCTAGTAACTATCTGGTTACATACATTCGACCTTCGGTGAACGTCAAGATGGAAAAATTCGCGCGCCACAAATGTAGCTGCTTGCACAGCGGTTTGGCCCCGTGCATATTATTCACTATTCAGTTACTTAAGGAGGACGACATGCATCCAGGAGAAAAGCGGAAATTCGGTCGAACGGACCTCGACGTGACCGCCTTCGGCTTCGGAACCGCCCCACTCGGCAACATTTTTCGCGAGATAGACGAGGAGACGTCGCAGGAAATGTTCGCGCGCGCCTGGGAGGCTGGCGTGCGATTCTTCGACACCGCCCCGATGTATGGCCATGGCCTCGCCGAACTGCGGACCAGCCATGCGCTGCGCTGGAAGAACCGGGACGACTTCGTGCTCGCCTCCAAGGTTGGGCGTCTGCTGCGCCCGGCACGGCGCGATACGATCGACTTCGCACCCTGGACGAATGCCGCGCCGTTCACCATGCATTTCGACTACAGCTACGATGGTACGATGCGCGCCTTCGAGGACAGCCTGCAGAGGCTTGGGCTGGAGCGCATGGATATGTGCTTCATCCACGACATCGACGTTTTCACGCGCGGGAGCGAACAGCCGGAGGTGTTCGAGCAGGCGATGGACGGCGCCTGGCGGGCACTGGAGCAGCTACGCTCGGAAAAGCTCGTGAAGGCGATCGGCGTCGGGGTCAACGAATGGCAGGTCTGCCACGAAGCGCTGCTACGCCACGATTTCGACTGCTTCCTGCTGGCAGGGCGCTATACCCTGCTCGAACAGGAAGCGCTGGACACCTTCCTGCCGCTCTGCGAGGCGCGCGGTGCGGCAGTGGTCGTCGGCGGTGGCTTCAACTCGGGAATCCTTGCCACGGGCGCGAAGGAAGGTGCGAAGTACAACTATGCTCCCGCACCGCGGGAGATCATGGAAAAGGTCGCGAAGATCGAGGCCGTCTGCGCCGAACATGGCGTGCCGCTTGCAGCAGCGGCCCTGCAGTTCGTCGTAGCCCACCCCGCTGTCCCGTCCTTCATGGCAGGCACGCGCACGATCGAACAGCTGGACCAGAACCTTGCGTGGTTCGCCCATCCGATCCCAGCCGACTTCTGGGCAGATCTGAAGAAAAAAGGCCTGTTGCGCGAGGATGCGCCCGTTCCGGCGTAAACCGCGCCTGCCCGCGCTGCGAAGGCGGCGCGGGCAGTTTTAGCGGATCAGAATTGCCCTGAAGTCATTGACGTTGGTCCCTGTCGGACCGGGCACGAACAGGTCGCCCAGTCGGTGGAACGCCGTCCAGGCGTCGTTGCCGGCGAGCAGGGCTGAGGGATCCGTCCCCAGTTCGCGCAAACGCCTCATGCTGGCGCCATCGGCAAACGCACCTGCATTGTCCTCCGAGCCGTCGATACCATCCGTGTCGGCAGCAAGCGCCGCGAAGGGAACGCCCTCGTCTGCGAGCGCAAGCGACAGCAGGAACTCCGTGTTGCGTCCGCCCTTGCCACGCCCCCTGACAGTCACCGTCGTCTCCCCGCCCGAGAGGATGACGACCGGGCGCGAAAATGGGCGGCCGCGACTGGCGACTTCACGCGCTATCGCGGCATGAACGCGCCCGACGTCGCGCGCCTCGCCCTCGATGCAATCCGACAAGATGACGGCAGGCACGCCAAGGGCCTCCGCCCGTTGTGCAGCAGCCTCCAGGGAGAGACGGGCGGAAGCGATGACATGGACCTCATGAGCGGCAAAGACCGGGTCATCCGGCGACGGTGGCTCCCCCTCCTGTCCGCCGAGCCAAGCCTCGATCCGCTCGGGCAGCTTGATACCCCATGTCTTGACCAGTGCGCGTGCCTCTTCACGATCGCTTGCATCCGGCACCGTCGGCCCGCTCGCGACCTGCGCCGCATCGTCGCCTGGGACATCGGAGACGACGAGCGTTACAACCTTCGCAGGATGACAGGCCGCAGCAAGCCGCCCGCCCTTGATATCGGAGACCTGCTTTCGAAGGACGTTCATGATGGAAATCGGCGCGCCGCTTGAAAGGAGCGCGCTGTTCAGCGCAGCCTCATCCTCCAGCGTCAGATTACCGGGCGGAGCGGGAAGAAGCGCGGAACCGCCGCCGCATATCAGCGCGACGACGAGATCGTCCTCGGTAAGCCCCGTTACGGCGTCGAAAAGTGCCTGCGATGCCGCAAGCCCCGCCGCATCGGGTACGGGATGGGCCGCCTCGAGCACACGGATGCGCCGGCAGGGCGCGGCATAGCCGTAGCGCGTCACCACAACACCTTCCAGCGGCCCCTCCCACAGCTTTTCGAAAGCTGCCGCAAGCTGTGCAGCGCCTTTGCCAGCGCCAATCACGACGGTCCGCCCCTTGGGCCGGGTCGGCAGGTATGCGCTCACGGCTTTTTCCGGATCCGCAGCCTCGACCGCGGCACGAAAAAGCTCTGCGAGAAAGTCTTTGTCTTCGGGCTTCATGAGAACGCCATGGATATCGGGTGTTGAAACGGGGCTACTTGCCGAAATGGGCGGGTCGCTTCTGCCTGTAGGCAGCAAGCCCTTCCGTCAGATCCTCTGATGCAGCCGCCACGGCCCCGGCCAAAGCCTCGACGACCCGCTCGTTTTCCTCGCCCTCGGCGGCGTTGATCAGCATCTTTGTCAACTCCGTCGCTCGTGGCGAGCGTTTCAGCACGCGCGCCGCAGCAGCGTCTGCGGCAGCAGCGCCCTCACCCGTCGCCACGACCTGATCGACGAGACCTAGCGCAAGCGCCTCCTGCGCCGCATAAACCTCGCCGAAAAGCGCCATGCGGCGAACGAGCTGCGTACCAAAGCGGCGTGAAGCACGCTGCGTGCCGGACCAGCCAGGGATGATGCCAAGGCCGGGCTCCGGCTGGCCGACCTTCACATGCGCCTCGGCGATGCGCAGGTCCGCGCAGGCAGCAAGCTCCAGCCCGCCACCGAGCGCGTGGCCATTCAGCACTGCGATCAGCGGAACCGTAAGACGCGCCAATGCGTCGAAAGCGCCATGCCCGTCGCGCAACCAGCGGCGCGAGAACGCTTCTGTGTCAAGACTGCTCCACGCCTCGATATCACCGCCCGCACAGAAGGATTTTCCGCCCTCGCCGGCAAGGATTGCGACCCGGGCATCCGAGCGTTCGATGACGCGACACGCCTGCAACAGGGCGTCGATCATATCCTCGTCGATCGCGTTCAGCTTTTCCGGACGACGCAGGGTAATCCGTGCAACGCAGTCCTCGATGGAAAGTCCAACGCGCGGATCGCTCACAGCACCAGCCCCATGGTTTCAGCGCGAAACAGCGCATCCTCCATCACCTTGAGCGTCTTCGAGACCCGCAACGGAGTCGCGGCCTGATCGAGAACATCGCGCTGGAGATCGAGGCCGGGAGCGATCTCGGTGACGACGAGCCCGTCCGCATCGAGTTCGATCACGCAGCGCTCGGTCACATAGGTGATCTCCTGCCCCTGCGCACGGGCGCGCTTGCCGGAGAAACTGACCTGATCGACCTTCGGCACGAACTTGGCGATGCGGCCCTCCTTGTCGATCACCAGGCGGCCATCCTCGACATGCATCTTTGCGCCTGCATTGAAATTGCCCGAGAAGACGATCTTTTTCGCGCGCGAGGTGATGTCCACGAAACCACCGGCGCCGGCTGTGCGGTGCGGCGTTGCCGCGAGGCGGCTGACATTGACTGATCCCTCGGCATCGATCTCGAGAAAGGACAGCAGCGAGCAGTCGAAGCCGCCTGCCTGGAAATAACAGAACTGATGCGGCGAGGCGACGAAGGCCTCGGCATTGGAGGCGCAGCCGAACTTGAAATCGAGCAGCGGCACGCCGCCGACGGCCCCCTGCTCGATCACCCAGGTGACCTTGCCATGCAACCCTTCCTCGATGAGGATGCGCGGCACATTGGCCGAAATGCCGAAGCCGATATTGACGGCCCAGTCGGCCTTCAGTTCCTGCGCCACGCGGCGGGCGATGACCTTGCCGACATCCAGCGCGGGCAGGCGGAACGTTTCGAGCGGGCGGAAGAGTTCGCCCGAGATCGCCGGATCATAGGGCGTAGCCGTCGTCTGCAACTGGTCGGGCGCCTCAACGATGACGTCGACGAGAATGCCGGGCACACGCACGTCATGCGGCCGCAACGTTCCACTCGCCGCCACGCGCTTGACCTGCGCGATGACGAGGCCGCCGGAATTGCGGGCCGCAAGCGCCATTTCCATCGCACCGAGGGTCGCGCCCTCCTGTTCGAAGGTCAGGTTGCCCTTCTCGTCCGCGGTTGTTGCGCGGATGATCGCGACATCGGGACGGATCGCCGGGAAATGCAGCCAGTCCTCGCCCTCGAAGGCAACACGCTTGACGAGCGGTGCGGCGCGCGCGCTGGCATTCATCGCACAGCCGTCCTGATCGGGATCGACAAAGGTTTCCATGCCGACCTTGGTCAGCACGCCGGGGCGCTTGGCCGCCCCTTCGCGCAGCATGTCGAAAACGATGCCGGAGGGCACGTTCCAGGCGGCGAGTTCCTCCTTGAGGATCATCTGCCAGATGAGCGGCGGTTCGGCATTGCTTGGTCCGGATGGGTAGGAGCCGCCGATGATCTTCACCAGCATGCCCGGCTTGGCGATGTGATCGACACCCCGCGTGCCGAAAAAGTCGCCGGCGGCGATCGGGTGGATGGAGGTCAGGCCACGCGGATGGCCCTCGTTGTCGAAGCGCTCGCCGAGTGCTTTCAGCACCGCGTCTGGGCAGCAAAGGCCGGAGGAAGAGTTGACGGCAACGACGGCTCCGTCCCTGACGAGCTGGGCAGCCTCCTGTGCAGTCTTCACCTTCTTCATCGCCGAAATCTCCGTTCCCGATTGCATTAAGTAACTAACTAGTTATACATTAATCACAGCCAGGACAATCCGGCAAGTGAGATTTTCGCGTTGAATGGCAATCGCGCTGCCGGCACATCAGCCCGCAAAGGAGGAGGCATGAACATCTATTTCCAGAAGAGTTTTCAGCGGGGTTTCGGCACCTATCCGTTGAAAGCGGACGACCTCAGAAACGCCATCGATGCCGCTATCGACGCCGGATACCGGGCGTTCGACACTGCGCAAATGTATGGCAACGAGGCCGATACGGGTGCGGCACTCGCTGCCTGCGGCGTCGCACGCAAAGACCTCTGCATCACCACGAAGGTCCACCCCGACAACTATTCGGAGGAGAAATTCCTGCCCTCGGTTGAGGCCAGCCTGAAGGCGCTGCAGGTCGATCGCGTCGATGCACTTCTGCTGCACTGGCCGCCCGTCGGTGGCGACGTGGCACCGTCCCTGCGCCTGTTGCAGACGGCCAAGGACCGCGGCTTTGCAGACACTATCGGCGTCTCGAACTATACGGCCCGCATGATGCATGTGGCACGCACTGTGGTCCATGGGCCGCTCGTCACCAACCAGGTGGAGTTTCATCCGCTGGTCGATCAGCAAAAACTTCTCGCCGCCGCATCGGAGACGGGCATTCCGCTTTCGTCCTATGCGTCGATCGCCCGCGGCGAAGTGTTCAAACATGGCCTCTTTGCCGAGATCGGCAAAACCTACGGCAAGTCGGCCGCGCAGGTCGTGTTGCGATGGATTCTGCAGAAGGGCGTGCCGCTGAACACGATGTCGACGAAACCGGAAAACATCCGGGCAAATTTCGACATCATGGATTTCACGTTATCGTCGATCGACATGGACAGGATCGACGCCCTGAACGCCACAAGCTACCGCATCATCAAGCCGGGGCAACTGCCGTGGGTTCCCGAATGGGATTAACGCAGAAGGGCGGCCGCAAGGCCGCCCTTCTCACTTACGGGCTGCCGATCGATCAGGCATTGCCGCGGATCATGTCCGATGCCTTTTCCCCGATCATGATCGTCGCCGCATTGGTGTTGGAGCCGACGAGGCTCGGCATGGTAGAACTGTCGCAGATGCGGATGCCATCGAGGCCGTGCACGCGCAGTTGCGGATCGACCACCGACATCTCGTCACGCCCCATCTTGCAGGTGCAGGTCGGGTGGTAGGAGGTGCGCCCGTACTGGCGCGCATAGGCCACATAGTCCGCTTCCGTCCGCACATTGCGATCGGGGAAATGCAGCGCCTTGATGTATTTTTGCAGCGAGGCTTGCGCAAAAATCTCCTGGCTGATCTTCACACCTTCGACCGAGATTTTTACGTCGTCGGGATCGGCAAGGAAGTTCGGATCGATGACCGGCAGGGCGCGCGGATCGGCCGAGCGCAGGCTCACGGTCCCGCGCGACTTCGGCCGCAGCGTGTAGGAATTCAGCGTGATACCGGACGAGCCCTTCGGCACGCCGGGAACGCCGGCTTCCGCGCCTGCGCCTGCGAGGAAATGGAACTGCAGGTCCGGCGTCGGACTTGCCTTGTCGCCGTACCAGAACGCACCACCCTCCACGACGTTTGACGTGATGGGACCGGAGTTGAAGAGCGTGTACTGAATACCCGCCCAGATCGACCAGTGCAGCTTGTTGTACTTGTCGAGACTGTCGTGGTTCTTCAGCTCCGCGACGATGTCGACGCCAAAGTGGTCCTGCAGGTTCTGCCCGACACCGGCCATATCCTGCACGACATCGATCCCATGGCTTTTCAACGCATCCGCCGGCCCGATGCCCGAGAGCATCATGAGCTTCGGCGTGCCGATGGCACCGGAAGTGAGGAGCACTTCGCTTTCCGCCCGTGCGACCGTGCGATTGCCGCCGACTTCATATTCCACGCCGACAGCCCGGCGTCCTTCAAAGACGACGCGCAGGACAAGCGCACCCGTGACGACGGTCAGGTTCGGACGATTCAGGGCCGGCCGCAGATAGCCGACGGCCGCCGAGCAGCGCCGATTATTGCGTGTCGTCGTCTGGTAGACGCCAGCGCCCTCCTGCACCGGACCGTTGAAGTCCGGATTGTAGGGAATGCCGAACTCCTGGCAGCTCTGCACGAAGGCGCGTGTCATGCGCTGCGGCTCGGGAATGTTCGAGACGCCGAGTGGGCCGTCCGTGCCATGCCAGGCGCCGGAGAGGATAGAATTGCCCTCC
Organism: Shinella sp.; assembly: GCF_052438155.1. Classification (NCBI taxonomy): domain Bacteria; kingdom Pseudomonadati; phylum Pseudomonadota; class Alphaproteobacteria; order Hyphomicrobiales; family Rhizobiaceae; genus Shinella; species Shinella sp. Next base: position 11,376 of record NZ_JBQVPI010000042.1, read on the forward strand.
GAACGCAGGAAGTACTTCTGGATGTCCTTGAAGCCCCAGCCCTCGGCGCCCTCCTCGACCCAGCGGTCGTAATCGCCGGGCACGCCGCGGGTGAAAACCTCGGCATTGATCGACGAGCCGCCACCGAGCACCTTGGCCTGCGCGTAGAGGATCTCGCGGTTGTTGGCGTGTTTCTGGGGCGCGGTCTTCAGGCCCCAGGTCAGCGGCCCCGTCGTCATCTTGGCGAAGCCGACGGGCATGTGGATGAGCGGATTGGTGTCGCGTCCGCCCGCCTCGACGAGGCAGACCCGGGCGGACGGGTTTTCCGAAAGCCGCGCCGCCAGCACGCAGCCGGAGGTGCCGCCGCCGACGATCACATAGTCATAGCCGGCGGACATCATGCGATCCAATGGTTGCGCTTGCCGATCTCGACATGAACGGACTTCACCTGCGTATACTCCTCCACCCCATACATGCCGGCCTCGCGGCCCCAGCCGGATTGCTTGAACCCGCCAAGCGGCATTTCAGGACCGCCCGCCATGATCGTGTTGACCCAGAAGCGCCCGGCACGCACCCGGCGGCTCACCGTCAGCGCCTTGTCGATATTCTTCGTCCAGACGCTCGCCGCAAGTCCATAGACGGTGTCATTGGCAAGCTGAATGGCTTCTTCCACCGTCTCGAAATGCATGGAGCACAGGACGGGGCCGAAAATCTCGTCTCGGGCAATCGCCATGTCGCGGGAAACGCCGGAGAAGAGCGTTGGCGCAATGTACTGGCCGCGGCCGAGATCGATCGCTTCGCCACCGGTGAGCAGCTTGGCGCCGGCGGCCTTGCCCTGGGCGATGTAGTCGAGGATCGTGGCGTTCTGCGCTTCGGTGGTGATGGCGCCGACCTGTGTGCGCTCATCGAGCGGATCGCCAACGCGGATCTTCTTCATCTTTTCGACGAGCAGCTTTTCGAACTTCTCGGCAACGGAACGCTCGACGATAAGGCGCGAAGAGGAAACGCAGCACTGTCCAGTGTTGAAGCTGATGCCGAGGGCCGCACCATCGGCGGCGTCTTCGAGATCGGAATCGGCGAAGACGATGATCGGGTTCTTGCCGCCAAGCTCAAGGCCGAGCTTCTTGAAGTTGCTGTCTGCGGCCGCGTGGACGCAGGAGCGACCGACGGCCGTCGAGCCGGTGAAGGACAGCATGTCGACATCCGGGTGCTCGGAAAGCGCCTGACCGATCGTGCGGCCGGAGCCGGTGACGACGTTGTAGACACCCGCCGGCAGGCCCGCTTCGGCCAAAACTTCGGCGAGCAGCAGCGTCGTCGCGGCGGTGACTTCGGAGGGTTTCACGACCATCGTGCAACCCGAGGCGAGGATGAAGGGCACGCGCTCGCAGAGGATCAGGAACGGGAAGTTCCAGGGCGTGATGAGACCGACGACGCCGATCGGCTCGCGCAGCACCATGCCGAAGAGATCGTCGCCGAGCGAATTGAAGCTGTCGCCATGCAGCATGCGGGCCGCACCGGCGCCGACTTCAAAGCAGGCGATGCAGTGATCGATCTCGCCGCGAGCCTGCGAAATCGGCTTGCCGTTTTCCAAGGCTTCCCAATACGCGATCTCATCACGGCGGCGACGCAGGATTTCGGCGACGCGCAGCAGGACGCTTCCGCGCGCGGCACCAGAAAGGCCGGCCCAGCGGCGATCCTCGAAGGCGCGACGGGCTGCAGCAACGGCGGAATTCAGGTCATCGACCGTGCAGCGAACCGTGTGCGTGACCGGCGTACCATGACCCGGCGAGCTACGCTCGAAGTGCTCCGCGCCGTCCTTCCACTCTCCGTCGACAAAAAAGCCGAAGGCACGCGCTGCGGTCGGGGCAGAAAGGAACTGGTTCTTCTGGTCCATGGGATACCTCCACTTCAATAGGTCTTACGCCGCTATGGCGATCTGTGTCTTCAGGTCCTGCGGCCGGTCGCCGAGAGTTTCGAAAGCCTCCTGGATATTCTCCAGGGAATAGCTTGCCCTGGTGAAATCATCCGTGCGGAAACGGCCATGCGACAGCAAAGTCAGCGCGTCGTGCATATCCTCCCCCATGCCGGCAACGGACCCCTTGAGGCTGCCCTCCTCCAACACCGTGCGGAGGATATCGACGGGGACCGTTTCGCCCGGCGGGGTGATGCCGAAGAAAGCGACATGTCCGCCGCGACGCGCCAGGTCAAAGGCCTGCTCGTAGAGTTTTCGATTGCCGACGCTTTCGATGACGAAATCCGCACCGCGCCCGCCCGTCATCCGAAGCACGGTTGCCTTCAGCTCCGCCGGATCGGACACCACAGCATCCGCCCCCGCTTCGAGCGCCATGCGGCAGCGATCGGCCGAAAGATCGGCGACGATGATGGGCGCCGCACCGACGAGCCGCATCATCTGAACATGCAGACTGCCAATCGGCCCGGCGCCGAAGATGACGACGGACTGGCCGAACGTCACCTTCGCCTTGCGCGCAGCGCGAACGACGCAGGCGACCGGCTCGGTGAGGGCCAGGATATCGTCAGGGATATCGGCCTCGACGGGGATAGTAAGGCGCGCAGGCACAGCGACGAACTCGGCAAAGCCGCCATCCCTGCCGATACCGACCTGGGTGACTTCGGCGCAGTTCAGCACCTCGTTGCGACGGCACCAGAAGCAGGTGCCGCAGCCGATATTGATGTCGACAACCACGCGCGCGCCGACGGCCAGATGCCGGACATTGGCGCCGCGCTCTGCGATCGTTCCGCAGAACTCATGACCGGGGATCAGCGGCAGTTTGTCGGCGGCGTAGTGACCGTTGAAGATGTGAATGTCCGTGCCGCAGATGCCGGTGCGCGTTACCCGCACCAGGACATCCTCCGGCCCGATGGCCGGGACTGGAACGTCACGCAGTTCGAAGCGCTTCGGCGCGATCAGAACGGCAGCGCGCATGGTGCTCATCGCCATCCCTCACTTCACGGTGCGCAGCTTGGCGCGGTCGATGGTGAGCGCGATGGCGACGATCAGCACGATGCCGAAGACGATCTGCTGGCGTGTCGCGTCAATCTCGAAATAGAGCATCGATGCGCGGATGACGGCGACAATAAGCGTACCGATCACCGTATTGACCACGCCCCCGACCCCGCCCGTCAGCGGCGTGCCGCCGACAAGAACGGCAACGATCGCTGGCAAAAGGAAACCGTTGGCAATCGTCGGCGCACCGCCCGAAAGCTTTACCGCGAAGAGCAGGCCGGCGATGGCGGCAAGCGCACCGGAAATCGCGAAGGCGAGGATCTTGTAGCGCGCGACGTTGAGCCCCGAGGCGGCGGCAGCAAGCTCGCCGGCGCCGACCGCCTTCAAGGCTCGGCCAAGCGTCGTCCGCCGTTCAATGAGCAGGCAGATCGCGACGAGCACGGCGGCAATCAGCAGCTCATGCGGCACGCCCCAGGTGCGACCGATCATCCAGCCGAAGGTCTCGTTGCGCTGCGTCGCATCCATGTTGAGCGCCCGCTGGCCGGAAAGCCATTGCGCGATCGAGAAGGCAACGCCGCCGACGGCGAGCGTCGAGATGAAGGACGGCACGAAAAGGCGCGTTGTGACATAGCCGGAGAGCATGCCAAGCAGGAAGCCCGCGAGCACGCAGAGCACAGCGACCCACGCCCCCATCGACGCAAGATAGACCGAGGCGACGACCGTCACCATGTTCGCCATGGACTGGGCCGAAAGGTCGATACCGCCGATATAGATGGCGAAGGTGAGCCCGAGCGCCATGATGAACAGCGGCACGATATCGCCAGCGATGCCGAGCAGGTTCGAAGGGCGCAGGAAGCCCGGATCGTTGATACCGACGATCGCGACGAGCACGGCGAGCGTGATCCAAGGCAGGTGCGGTTTAAGGCGCTGAATATCCATCTTGTCCCTCAGATCATGTAGTGCAGCAGGTCGAAGGGCGTGGGCTTGGCGCCCGGTTCGCAGGCAAATTCTTTCTGCATGCGCCCGTCCTTGACGACGATGATGGTGTGCGACAGGCCGATCGCCTCTTCCAGCGTATCGGCGACGAGCACGATGCCGACGCCCGCCGCGCTCATCGCGCGGATCATGTCGTAGACGTCTTCCTTCGCGCCTATGTCGAGGCCGCGTGTCGGGTGGTCGAGAAGCATGATATCGGAGCCGCCGGAACGCCATTTGGCGAGCACGACCTTTTGCTGGTTGCCGCCCGAGAGATTGCCGCAATCGGCAAATTCCGAATGCGCCTTGATCGAGAGTTTCTTGATCCAGTCGCGCGCTAGCGCCCGCTCTTCGGCGACGCGTAGAACACCGTTGCTGGAATGGTTCTTCATCTGCGAGAGCGTCATGTTCTCGTAGACATTCATGCCGGCGACGATGCCCTCGATCTTTCGCTCGCGCGGCACATAGCCGACGCCGCTGGCGACCGACTGGCGCGGCGAATAGCCGTTCGCATCCACGCCCTTGATCTTGAGGTGGCCGGTCACCGGCGTCAGCATGCCGTAGATAGTGCGCAAGATCGCCTCGCGGCCGGATCCTTCCGTACCGACGAGACACAGAACTTCGCCGGCGTGCACCTTGAACGAAATGTCCTCGATGCGGCCTGGCAGGCCGACGCCCGCCATCTCGACAAGTACTTTCGAGCGATCGAACGGCGTCTGCAGGTGCTCGCGATAATATTGCTTGTCGACGTTGCGACCGACCATCTTGTGCTGGATCGCTTCCGCCGTCGCGCCACCGCGCTCGACCACGTCAACCACCTCGCCGTCCTTCATGACGTAGATGCGATCGGACAGCTCCATCACCTCGTCCATACGGTGCGAGACGAAGATGAAGGACGCACGGGTCGTCAGTTCGCGGACGAGCTTGAAGAGCAGTTGCACCTCGTCCTTGGACAGAACGGAGGTCGGCTCGTCGAGCAGGATGACGAGATCGCCCTTCACTCGCTCCTCCAACGTCAGAACCTTCGCGAGTTCGACAAGCTGGCGCTGAACGAAGGACAGTTTCGACGTTACGGTTGCGGGGTCGATATCGAGTTTCACCTTGGCGAGCTGCGCCTTGGCGGCATTCGCCATGGCCTTCCAGTCGACGACGCCGAAGCGCACGAACTGGCGCTCGTAGCCAAGGAAGATGTTTTCCATGACGGTGAGGTTCGGGATCAAGGACTGCTCCTGAAACACCATCCCGATGCCCTTTTCCATCGCCTGGCGCGGATTGGAAAAGCGAACGGCTGAGCCGTTGATGAGAACCTGGCCGCCGTCCGGCTGGTAGGCGCCGTAGATGACTTTCATCAGGGTGGATTTGCCCGCGCCGTTCTCTCCCACAAGCCCGACAATCTCGCCGCGCTTGATATGGAAGTTAATGGATTTCAGCGCGTGGACGCCGGGGAATTTCTTGTCGACCGATTTCAGCTCGTACATGGTGCGCCTCACTTCACGAAGGAAACCATCTTGCGGTCGGTGGACAGCACCACCGCAAGAATGACGAGGAGCCCGAGCACTCCGTCCTGGAGGAAATCGGGCAGGCCGATGACGACCATGCCGTTATCGATGACATTGACGATCAGCACGCCGACGAGCGCGTTCCACACACCACCGATGCCGCCCCAGAGTGCCACGCCACCAACGACCACGGACGTGATGGAGACGAACATGAAGTTCGCGCCCGTCACGGACTCCGCCTGCCCGATGCGGGCGACGACGAGGATCGCAGCGATGGCGTAGAAGACGCCGGCAAGTGCAAATCCGGTGACGCGCACACGGGTGACGTTGAGACCCGACGCATGGGCTAGATCCTCACCGCCGCCGACGGCGTAGAAATTGCGACCGAGCGTCGTGTGCGTCTGGATGAACCAGCCGATGAAGAGGAAGAAGGCCGCGACGTAGATCATCAACGGGAAGCCGAGCCAGCGCACGGTGAGCAGGCCCCGGAAGATGGGGTCGCTGACCTTCACTATGTCGCCGCCAGTGAGCAGGATCGCCGCACCCGTGCCGACGAAGCCCATGGCGAGGCTCGCCATGAAGGACGGGATCTTCAGTTTCACATGCACCAGCCCGTTCAAAAGCCCGATCAGTCCACCGAGCACGAGAACCAGCGGGATGGCGACCCAGCCAAAACCTGCGAGCGATCCGCCCAGTTGGGCGAAAATGAAGGCGAACGAGACGGCCGTGAGTGAAACCGTTCCTTCCATGGAAAGATCGATCGATCCCATGACGATGATGAAGGTGACGCCGACGGCGACCATGAGCGCGGGGGCTGCCGCCATCGCGATACGGGCAAAGTTCCGCAACGAAAAGAAGGTCGGGTTGAGCGCGGTGAAAAAGATCACCAGCGCAATCAGCACCAGAAGAGGCGCCCATTTGATCAAGGTTTCGCGCGATAGGCGACGTGTCACGTCAGACACCCCTCTAATGAGATTTCGCAGGAGATGTGGCGGCAGCGCATGCGGCTGCCGCCGTGCCTATGGTCAGGACCTGTACTGGATCTGGCCGTTAGACGGCCCCCAGAAGTCCTTCCAGTCGTAGGTCGGCACGGTATCAAGGTACTTCGCCTTGAATTCCGCCGCGTCCTTGGCGGTGACGAGGACCGTCGGGCCGTAGAATTCGCGGTGCTCCTTCGGCTCTTCGGAAGGTTTGAAGGTGCCGATGGCAGCATGGTAAGCAAGGGCGGCACTGATGCCGCCGCCCCAATGCGGATTGGTGAAGACGGTGGCGAGAAGCTGGCCATCCATGACCATCTGCACGGCTTCGGGATTGCCGTCATAGGCAACGATCGGCATGTTCTCGATACCCTCGGCGCGCAGCGCCTCGATCACGCCATAGGCGATGTTGTCGTTGGCGCAATGCACGCCCTTGATCTTGTCGCCATGGCGCGTGAGGAACGAGGCCATCAGGGCCGCACCCTTCTGGGTGTCCCAATCGGCCGGCTGCGCATCGAGCAGTTCGATCTTCGGAAAATCCTTCAGCGCGTTCTTCAGGCCGGCAAGACGCTCGACGGCCGGGTTGTTGGCCGCGATACCGCCGAGATGAACCACGCCGCCCTCGCCGCCCATGGCTTCGAAGAGGATGCGGGCGGTCTGTTCCGCCGGCTGCTCGTCCGACCAGGTCATGTGCGAGACGTAGTTGTCGCCGAAATCCCAGGGATGCAGGTCGTCGGTCTTGTTCCAGATCGTCGAAATATAGGCGCCGGCGGCCTGAACGGCCTCGACGACCGGACGGGCGTTCGGGCTGTCATTGGGATCGCAGGCGATGGCGCAATTGCCATTGTTCTTGGCAAGGAAGGCCTTGATGTCGGCCAGCGACTTTTCGGTCGAGCCCTCGTTGATGAGGCTGACCAGCGCGCTCTTCGGCTTGCCGAGCGATTCCACGAAGGCCTCGCCACCGGATACGACCGAGTTCCAGTAGGCCGATGCGCGGTCCCGGTAGCTCCAGGCGATCGCCGGATCCGTCAGCGCGGCGCGTGCACTGCCAGCACCAAACAGCCCCGGCACAGCGGCCGCGCCCATGCCTGCCGCAGCCGCAAACAGAAAGTTGCGACGGCTGAGCGTCTCCCGCTCGATGAAATCCTTGATAAAGGTCGACATTGGTTCCTCCCAAATCCCCGATTGAAACGCTTCCCGCGTTACCGCTGGCCCGGCTGCCGACAAGGGAACCCTGCCTTCAGGTGAGACGCTCCAGCGTGCCTCTCACGCCATTTAACGCACTAACTAGTTACTTCTTTCAATCTACCCAAGTCAAGTGTTTTTCAGTAGGATCGCAACAGGCAATCGCACCGCCCGGCTTTGACGGACGGCGATGCGTGCGTGTATGAGTTGCAGGCAAGACATCCCGACCGCGGCAGAGGACAGGTTCAAAACATGACCGGCGAACAGACAGAAAAACCGGTGCGCAAGCCCCGCATCCGCGACGCCGAAGCCACCAAGGCGCGCATCCTCGACGCTGCTAAAAAAGAATTTGCGAAGAATGGTTTAGGCGGCGCGCGGGTGGATGATATTGCCGAGAAGGCCAAGGCCAACAAGCGCATGATCTACCACTATTTCGAGAGCAAGGAAGGGCTGTTCCAGACCGTTCTGGAAGACGCCTATCTCGACATCCGCAGCGCCGAGCAGAAGCTGCATCTGGAAGATCTCGACCCGACGGCTGCGCTCGAAAAACTGGTGCGATTCACCTGGGAATATTATCTGAAGAACCCGGAATTCCTGACACTCGTCAACAGCGAGAACCTGCACCGCGCCAAACATCTCAAGAAATCGGAGATCATCAAGGTTTCGAGCCGCAAGCTCGTCAACATGGTTTCGAGCATCCTCGAGCGCGGCGTGAAGGCCGGTGTGTTCCGCAAGGACGTCGATCCCGTGCAGCTCAACATCACAATTGCCGCCGTCGGCTACTACTACCTGACGAACCGTTTTACGGGTACGATCATTTACGAGCGCGATCTGATGGCCAAGGACGCACTGGAGCAGCGCATCCAGTTCAACATCGAAACGATCACGCGGCTCGTCACCGTTTGACATGACCTGTCGGCAAAACACGCCATGAAGCGAAAGGGAATCAAGGAAGTCGCGGCGGCTGCCGGTGTATCGGTCGCAACGGCCTCGCATGTGTTGTCGGGAACCGGACGGCCTTCCGCGGAAACGCGCAAGCGCGTGCTTGGGATCGCCGACGAACTCGGCTTCATCCGCGACGCTTCGGCGGCGCGCCTGCGTACCGGCAAGTCCAATCTCGTCGGCGTCATACTCAACAACATCGTCAATCCGTTCTTCAGCGAGCTCGTCGCTTCGCTGGAAGCGACGGTCTACGAGTCCGGCGGCCTGACGCTTTTGGCGACCGCCCAGAACGACCTCGTCCGGCAAGAGCAGCTTCTGGCGTCCATGGTCGCACAGGGCGTCGGCAGTGTTATTCTCTCCCCCGTTCATGGCAGCACGGCAGACGATCTTGCACCCGTTCTCGCACATGGCCTTCCACTTGTCGTCTGCGTCCGCGATGTTGTCGGCAGCCGGGTCGCATTCGTCGGCGTTGACGATGAAAAGTCCGGCTACCTCGCAGCCGAGTGTCTGCTGGCGGCCGGCCATCGCTCGATGGTCTTCATCGGCGGCTACCCGCATACCACCACCTGGGACGGCCGCTGCGCCGGCATCCGCCGGGCGCTTGCAGAAGGTGGCCTGCCGGAGGCGGCCTGCCGGATGATGCCGGGCCTTATGCATCCCGACTTTGCCGAGGAGAAGATGCTCTCCCTGGCATCACAAGGCACGCTGCCGAATGCGGTGATCTGTTTCAATGACGATCAGGCCTCGGGCGCCTATCGGGCGTCCCGCAAGCTCGGCATGACGGTCGGACGCGACATTTCCATCGTCGCCTTCGACAATATCCCGCAGGGTCGGATCCTCTACCCGGAGCTGACCACGGTCGATATCCAGCCGGCCCTCATCGGCCGGACCTCGGCGGAGTTCGCCCTCCGAAAAGCCTCGCCGAATGACGGCCCGGCTCCACGCCGTACACTTGAGCCGGCGCTCGTACGCCGCGCATCGGTCATCTCCACCTGAATTTCACATTCGCCTGCGCTTTCCCCTTGACTAAAGGCGGTGTTTGGTTAATCGTTTCAAGTAACGGACTAGTTACATACTAAAGGCGCACGATGGAGACCGATTACATTATCGTCGGTGGCGGTTCGGCCGGTTGCGTGATTGCCGCACGGCTGACGGAGGATGCTGGTGCGTCGGTCCTCCTGCTGGAGGCCGGCGGGCGCGATCGGTCCGTGCTATTCCATTGGCCGGCCGGCTTCGCCAAGATGACCAAGGGCATCGCCAGTTGGGGCTGGTCCACCGTGCCGCAAAGGCACCTGCAAGATCGCGTGCTCTGGTTTACCCAGGCAAAGGTGATCGGCGGCGGATCGAGCATCAATGCGCAGATCTACACCCGCGGCAACCGCCGAGACTATGACGCCTGGGCCGATGAGTGTGATTGCCCCGGCTGGGCCTATCGCGACATCCTGCCCTACTTCAGGCGCGCCGAAGGAAACGAGCGGTTTTCCGAACCCTTCCACGGCACGGAGGGACCGCTCGGCGTCTCGATGCCGCGCGCAACGCTGCCGATCTGCGAGGCCTTCGTCCGCGCCGGACAGCAATGGGGCATGCCCTACAATCCCGATTTCAACGGGCGTCAACAGGCCGGCGTTGGCTTCTACCAGTTGACACAGCGGGATGTCCGCCGCTCCTCCGTGGCCGGAACCTATCTTCGTGAAGCCGAGCCACGCAAGAACCTGACGGTCGAGACCGGAGCACAGGTGCGGCGCATTCTCGTTGCCGGAGGCCGGGCAATCGGCGTGGAGATGATGGACGGAACCGTCCGTCATGCCCGCCGCGAGGTCATCCTGACGTCAGGCGCCATCGGCACTCCCCGCCTCCTGATGCTGTCTGGCATCGGGCCTGCCGAGCATCTTCGCGCTGTCGGCGTCGAGGTCCTGCATGACCTGCCGGGCGTTGGCGAGAATCTGCAGGACCATATCGATATCTGTGTGCTCGCCGAATGTACCGGTCCGCATTCCTATGACGGCGTGCTGCGGCCGGACCGGATGATCGCCGCCGGCCTGCAATATCTCGCCTTGAAATCCGGGCCGGTGGCCTCTTCCCTCTTCGAGACGGGCGGCTTCTGGTATGCAGACCCCGATGCCGCCTGGCCGGATATGCAGTTCCATCTCGGGCAGGGTTCCGGCATCGAAAAAGGCATCGCGACGATCAATGGCTGGGGCATTACCCTCAACTCCGCCCTCATGCGCCCCAGATCGCGCGGCACCGTGCGCCTTGCCTCTTCCGACCCTGTCGCAGCGCCCTTGATCGATCCGAACTACTGGTCCGATCCCTATGATCGCGAAATGTCGCTGCGCGGCGTGGAGATGGCGCGCGAGATTTTGCGCCAGCCGGCACTGCGCCCCTATCTGCGCCACGAAGTGTTGCCGGGCAACAGCGTGACGGACCGCGAAACGCTGTTCGACTATGCCTGCCGCATGGCCAAGACCGATCATCACCCCGTCGGCACCTGCCGCATGGGTACGGACGAATTGGCGGTGGTCGACCCCGAACTGCATGTGCGGGGCATTGCTGGTCTCAGGATCTGCGACGCCTCGATCATGCCGCGCATCAACTCGTCGAACACCAATGCCCCGACGATCATGATCGGGGAAAAGGCGAGCGATCTCATTCGCGGCCTGCCACCCCTGCCCGCAACGGACCTTTCGGAGGAGCGCGACCGCGAGCGGGAACTGGCCTGATTTTTCTGAACAATGGGAGGACTTCATGAAAGTCTATGGAATGCAGCATGTGGGCTTCACGGTGCCCGATCTCGACGAAGCCGTCGCGTTTTTCACGAAGCTGTTCGGCGCGGTCGAATGCCTGTCCACCGGCCTTGTGGATGTCGATGATGCGTATATGCGCCGCCGCCTCGGCGTGCCGGGCAATACGCGCATCGAGGACATCAGGGTGCTTCGCATCGGCAACGGCAGCAATCTCGAAATCTTCAAATATTCCGGCGACGCCGATCCGGCGGCACCCCTCAAGCGCAACAGCCAGCCTGGCGGCTATCACCTCGCCTTTCAGGTGGATGACTGCAATGCGGCCGCTGACCGACTTCGCGCGGAAGGCGTCGAGGTGCTCGACGGCCCGACCTATGTCGATGGCGGCCCCATGGAAGGTCTGACCTGGTGCTACCTGAAAGCGCCTTGGGGCCAGTTCCTCGAGATCGTCAGCATGGATGGACCTTTGGCTGCAGAACGGGCGGGCGGTCCCGCACAGTGGTCGCCCCACAATTAATCGATATCGCAGCATGCGGCCCCGTACCGCATGGCGTTTCATCAGATGCTGAAACGTTTCAATAGCGGGATCTCAGAGGAGGAGAAAATGGGAAAAATGCGAATTTTGGCATATGCGACAGCGCTTTGCATGGCGACTGCAGGTTCCGCCATGGCGGAAAAACCGTTCGAAGGTGTCGAGCTGAAAATGCTCGGCATCGGCGACACGTCGGTCACGCGCCTTGCCCCGATCGTCGGGGAATTCGAGGCGCTCACCGGCGCGAAGGTGCAAATCGACATGCTCCCCTATCCGGGACTGGTGGACAAGATCATCATCGAGGCGAGCTCCGGCTCGCCCTCCTACCAGTTGCTCTGGGTCGATAGCCCCTGGGTCGGCATGCTCGGCGAAGCCGGCGCCCTCGTCGATCTTACGGACCTCGCCAAGCGCGACGCCGCGGAGATCAAGCTCGACGATATCATCCCCATCCAGTTGCAGGAAAACACCTGGCAGGGCCAGCTTCTCGCCTTCCCGGCCTCCGGCATGACCTGGCTCAACCAGTATCGCGCCGACCTGTTCGAAAACGCCGAGGAGCAGGCGGCGTTCAAGGCGAAATACGGCTATGATCTCGCGGCCCCGACGACCTGGGACCAATATCACGACATCGCAGAATTCTTCACCCGCAAGAAAGGCACGAACGCGGGCGGCAAGCCGCTCGAAAACGACCTCTACGGTGCCAGCCAGTCCTACAGCCGCGTGCAGGGCGCCATCACACATGACTACTTCCCGTTCATGCGCTCGTTCGGCGGCGACTATTGGGATCCGGCGACCGGCCTTTGCGCCATGACGGGCGAACCGCATATCAAGGCGGCCGAATACATGAAATCGCTGATCCCCTTCAACCCGCCGGACTATCTCGGCCTGATGTGGGATATCCAGTCCGGCTACATGGAGCGGGGCGAGGCCGCGCAGGCCGCCTACTGGTCGGTTCGGTCGGTGCGCCTCACCAACCCCGCCGAAGCCAAGCTTGCGGAAATCGGCAAGGCCGGCTTTGCGGCCAACCCGACGGACGGCGGCAAGCCGGAACCGACCTATACCGGTGCACTCTCCTTCGCAATCAACGCCAAGGTCCCGGACAAGGAAAAGGAAGCCGCCTGGGCCTTCATCAAGTGGTCGACGAGTGAAGACCTGATGCGGCGCTTCGCCACCGAAGGCAACGGCGTCAGCCAGTTCCGCAAGGCGATCCTCGCCGATCCGGAACTGCAGCAGAAGTACCCCTATTACAAGGTTCTGCTCGACAGCCAGGTGAACGCCAAGCGCCGCATTTTCCATCCGTTCTATCAGGATGTCGAAGAGACCTTCGGCGTCGAGCTGAACAAGTTCATGGCCGGAGATACCGCGACCGCTGAAGAAGCCCTGACCACGGCCTGCAACGCAGTCAACTCACGCCTGAAGATGTTCCCGCTGGATATGCGCCTGCGCTGGATCGACGACGTGCCTGCAAAGGTCCTTGCGGACTGACGCGCACGTTCGCCGCGCCGCCCCTGCCTCCCAGGGGCGGCGCTCCCCAACGCCGGAGCTCCGACATGGCCTATCAAGCAACGCGCAACAGGCGCATCTTCCTTGTTTTCCTGCTGCCCGTCATCGCCGTTCTGTTTCTCACGACGATCTACCCGATGCTCTATGCCGGCTGGTTGTCGTTTCGAAACTACGACCTCGCAAAACCCTTCATCCCGCGCATCTTCGTCGGCTGGGCAAACTATGCCGAGATCCTGTCATCGGGCACCTTCCTGCATGCCTTGATCACGACACTGAAGCTGATGGTGATGACGCTCTCCATACAGCTGGTGCTCGGTGTTGGCATCGCGCTTCTCGTCACGCAGCGCCTGCCCGGCATGGGCGTCGCGCGCACGCTTCTCCTGATACCGATGATGATCTCGCCGGTCATCGTGGGCCTGGTCTGGCTGTTCCTCTATTTTCCGGAACTCGGCTACCTCAACTATTTCCTCAGCCTTGTCGGCATTCCGGCGGTCGGCTGGATCACCACGACCAAATGGGCGCTGTGGGCGATCGCCATCGCCGACATCTGGCAATGGACGCCCTTCATCATGATGGGCACGGCCGCCGCACTGCATTCGCTATCGCCCGAGCCCTATGAGGCGGCCATGATCGACGGCAACTCACGGTGGGACATATTCTGGCGCGTGACGCTGCCGCAGCTGAAGCCTGTCCTGATCAGCCTGATGTTCCTGCGCGCGATCGATGCCTTCAAGATCTACGACATCATCTTCGTGCTGACGAAGGGAGGACCTGGCGATTCCACGGAGGTGCTCTCCATGTTCATCTACCGGGAATCCTTCACCTTCTGGCGCATGGGCATGGGGGCAGCCGCCTCCTTCGTCTCGCTCGCCATCATCACGGTCCTCGTCACCTTCTTCTTCAAGTCGCTGAACCGCGACCGCGCAGCGGTGGAGTAGTCCTATGAACAAGCTTTCGACCCGTCAGGCGATCTTCATCTATCTGCTGCTCGCGGTGGTGCTGATCGTCTTCCTGACGCCGATCTATCTCGTTGCATCCTCCTCGGTGAAACCCGCGCCGATCATGTTCCAGAAGCCGCCGGCCTTCTTCTTCACGCCGACATGGGAGCACTATCACGTGCTTTTCACGGAGCGCCCGTTCCTGAAGTTCATCGGCAACAGCCTGATCGTCGCCCTCGGCTCCACGGCGATCAGCCTCGTGTTCGGCTCGCTTGCCGCCTATGCGATCAGCCGCATCCGGCACAGGCGCATGAACGACGTCGCCTTCTGGATCCTGTCGCTGCGCATGTTTCCGCCGATCACGGTGGTCGTGCCCTACTACATCATCTTCAAGACCGTCGGCCTGCTCGATACGCCGCTCGCGCTGATCATCGTCTATTCCACCGCCAACATCCCGTTGGTCGTCTGGCTGATGAAGGGCTTCTTCGATGAAGTACCCACCGCCCTCGAAGAGGCGGCAATGGTCGATGGCTATGGCATCCTAGAAATCTTCTGGCGGGTGACGTTGCCGCTCGCGGCGCCCGGCCTCGCGGTCTCGGCGGTGTTCTGCTTCATCTTCTCGTGGAACGAATTCCTCTTCGCCCTGATGCTGACGGGTTCCAAGGCGCAGACCGCCACCGTCGCCGTCATGTCCTTCTGGTCGTCGGATGCCGTCCAGTGGGGCCGCATCATGGCGGGATCCTTTATCATCCTCATTCCCGGCGTCGTCTTCGTGCTGACCTGCCAGCGTTGGCTGGTCCGTGGCCTGACGATGGGCTCAGTCAAGTAAGGAGAGACGCATGTCGTCCATTGCACTGGAAAAAGTGGTCAAGCGCTACGGCGCATTCGAAGTGGTCCACGGCATCGACCTCACTATCGAGAAGGGCGAATTCGTCGTGCTCCTCGGCCCGTCGGGCTGCGGCAAGACCACGACGCTCCGCATGGTCGCCGGGCTGGAAGACGTCTCCGGTGGGAAGCTTTCGATCGGCGGGCGGGTGGTCAACGATGTCGCGCCCAAGGATCGCGGCATCGCGATGGTGTTCCAGAACTACGCGCTCTATCCGCACATGACCGTGCGGCAGAACATGGAGTTCGCCATGCGCCCATTGAAGCTCGCTCCCGGCGAAGTCGATCGCCGCGTCCGCGAGACCGCCGCCATTCTCGGCCTCGACGCTCTTTTGGCACGCAAACCATCGGCTTTGTCGGGTGGCCAGCGCCAGCGCGTGGCGATGGGCCGGGCGATGGTACGCACGCCGGATGTCTTCCTGTTCGACGAACCGCTGTCGAACCTCGACGCCAAATTGCGCACGCAGGTGCGCTGGGAGATCGGCAAGCTGCACAAGCGGCTCGGCGCTACCGTCCTCTACGTCACGCACGACCAGGTGGAGGCCATGACGCTGGCCGACAAGATTGTCATCATGCGCGACGGTCATGTCGAGCAGGTGGGCAGCCCCGAGGATGTCTATACCCGGCCCGCCAACACCTTCGTCGCGACCTTCATCGGCAGTCCCGCCATGAACCTCGTTCCCGCACGCCTTATGGGCGGAAAGCTTCAAGCCGAGGCCTTCACGCTTCCCTTGCCCGACCGCTTCACCGGCCGGGCGAGTGAGGGACAGGCCCTGCTGATCGGCATACGGCCGTCGGACGTCACACTGACGAAAGCGGATGTACCGGGCACGCTGCGTGCGACGGTCGAAGTAACCGAATATCTTGGCGACGACGCCCTCCTCGACCTCCGCGTCGGCCCGCACGAACTGATTGCCCAGGTTCCTGCGGCAAACCGGCCGGCGAATGACGCGTCGGTCCATGTCACCTTCAATACGGCCGCGCTGCATCTCTTCGATGCGGCGAGCGGCGATACGCTCCTCTCCTGAAAGACCCGCTCATGCCTATGGAAATCATCATTCCCGCCCGCCAGACCTTCCAGCTTCAGGCCTATGAGGATCAGCCGCTGCAACGCGGCGAGATCCGGGGCCGAACGCTCTGCACGCTGATCAGCCAGGGCACCGAAATCGGCTGGGCCAACGGCGATACCTTTCCGATACGGCCGGGCTATGCCGCCGTTTTCGAGGTCGAAGAGATCGGCGAAGACGTCACAGACGTGAAGCGTGGCGAACGGCGCTTTGCGATGGGCTACCATCGATCGAGCCAGACGCACGCGGCCGAAAACACCCTGCCGTTGCCGGGCGGCATGGCGCCCGAAACGGCAGTGATCGCGCGGCTGATGGGCGTGTCGATGACCACGCTGATGACGACCAAGGCACGCCCGGGTGATCGCGTCGTCATATCCGGCGCCGGCCCCGTCGGCTTCCTGGCGGCGCATCTGTTCCGGATCGGCGGCTATCGCGTTACGGTGGTCGACCCCGACGCCCTCAGACGGGATCAGCTTGCCCAAAGCGGCATCACGGATACGCGCGCGGCCATGCCGCTCGATGATCCCGATCTCCAGGGCAAAGTCGCACTGGTCGTCGATTGCTCCGGCCATGAGGGTGCCGTGCTGGATGGCTGCCGCATCGTCCGCCGCATGGGTGAAGTCGTTCTCGTCGGCGTTCCCTGGCGGAAGTACACCGATCTGACGGCCCATGACGTGCTCAACGCCGTATTCTTCAACCACGTCACGCTCCGCTCGGGCTGGGAATGGGAGCTTCCCATGCACGGCCGCAGCTTCCTGTGGGAAGAGCTGCTCGAAGGCTACAACAACGCGCCGCACTCGATTTTCAGCGGCTTTGCCCGTGCCATCGAATGGCTCGCCGAAGATCGAATCCCGCTCGATGGTCTGCTTCACCGCGCGACGCCTGAAAATCCGACAAAGCTCTACGCAGACGTCATGGCACGCCAGATTGCCGAACCGTTTATTGTGGTGGACTGGTCGCGCCTGAGCAACACAACCGGCAACTGATCGAAGGGAGGCGCGCGACGGCTTCGTCGCAGATACCGTTCAATTGCGCGGAGCAACAACGCAATTTTGCCTTTCACAGCGATCTCCATTCCCGCGGATACGCGCATGTCAAATTGTCAAATCGGGGGTACCCATCTCCCACTTCGTAATGGCTGTATCGAATTTTGCCTTGAAATATCTTGTAGCATATACCGCGCCGGGCGTCGGATACGTTCAGATAGAGGACCTGAAAAGGTAATCCCGCCGTTTTTTAACGGGGCTCGATCGTAGAATTCACGCAGCCATTTTCAGTTTTTGTGCGGGTGTGATTCCGCTGATGCCCATGTTTGGTCGTTCGTTGTTGTAGGTCCAAAGCCACCCTGTGGCGAATTCCTGTGCCTCCTCTATGCTTTCGATGATGTATTGGTCGAGCCATTCATGCCGGACGATACGATTATAGCGCTCGACGTAAGCATTTTGCTTTGGGTTGCCGGGTTGGATGTGACTCAAGGCAATGCCTTGGGTCGCAGCCCATTCCATCAGCTTGCCGCTGACATATTCCGGGCCGTAGCACCTACGGAAAAGATGAGCGGAGGCAGCCGAGACAGCGGTGCGCGCAGCTTTTCGCTGCAAGCGCGCACCGCTCGAGGCGGCCATGGCCAGTCAGAATTTCTCTAGGGTCAGGACTCGTTGATCACAGCCAGAAGATGACGGTTGGGGCCAGAGCGAGGGCGGAGAAGAAGACAGTCGGACATCGGTGGTACCGGGTGGA
This sequence comes from Shinella sp., assembly GCF_052438155.1. Lineage (NCBI taxonomy): Bacteria > Pseudomonadati > Pseudomonadota > Alphaproteobacteria > Hyphomicrobiales > Rhizobiaceae > Shinella > Shinella sp. The sequence goes on from NZ_JBQVPI010000042.1 coordinate 29,298, forward strand.
GACGCGGCGCCAATCCTTGAGGCGACCGAACATGATCTCGATGCGGCTGCGGCGCGTGTATCGAC
>NZ_JBQVPI010000043.1:0-28654 GCF_052438155.1 Shinella sp.
TCTTCGGATCTGCGCTCTCGACGGCAAGACCTTCCATCACCCGGCCAAACACGCCCATAACACCCCAACGCTTCCAACGGTTATAGAGCGTCTTGTGCGGCCCGTACTCCCGGGGTGCATCCCGCCACCGCAAGCCATTGCGATTGACGAAGATGATGCAGCTCAGAACACGGCGGTCATCGACCCCAGACCTGCCGTGAGAAGAGCGTCCCGGCACTGGCTACGGCGAGAACTTTGCTTGACCGGTTCCAGACGATGATCCGCAAGAGAAATATATCTGACTTGAGCCCTTGGATCTGCGATACCAAATCAAGCCTGATTGCCTCCTTTGGGAACGGCGTTTCCAAAGAGATCGAGGCCATTCGCAATGCAATCGAACAGCCATGGTCAAGCGGTCAGGTTGAAGGCCAGATGAACAAACTGAAAATGGTGAAGCGGCAGATGTACGGCCGGGCGAAAATCGATCTCCTTCAAACCCGCTTGTCGGACCATCATGATCAAACGTCATCGAAAGTGCGTCTGACCCACTATTTCACGCCGAAATACAGCCATAGACCCGATGTTCGCGAGGAACGAGGTTCATATCGTGGCTTCGGCCGGGATTTCGTTGGCGGCTGCCAAACGACGGGCGCTCGAACACGGCGTTCCGGCGCATATTCTTTCCTACGCAATCGAGAGCGAAGCCCGCGACGTCGGAATGGTGTTGGCGGGCATAGCGCGAGAAGTGCGCTGCGAAACCAGCCGTTCGAGACGCCGGTCGTTTTGCTGTCCGGCGGCGAGACGACAGTCTCGCTATGCGGCAAGGGCAAGGTCGGGCGGACATGGAGTTTCTGCCGGCGTTGGCCAATGCGATAGACGGGATCGATGGTGTCGCAGCGTTGGCGGCAGACACCGACGGGATAGACTTCTCCGAAGACAACGCCGGTGCCTTCGCCGACAGCACGACCGTGGCGCGAATGCGCCGTGCCGGTATTGATCCGCACGCCGCGCTGGCAGAAGACGACGCGTGGAGCGCGTTCGAAGCCGTTGGTGACCTTGTCGTGACGAGGGGCCAATGTGAACGATTTCCAGTCGATCCTGGTGATGTGACGTTCGGAATTGAGCGCTTCGTTTTGAAAACTCACTCGAAACGACGATCCGACGCCAAGGCCAACGGTTCGAACCTATTCAAGAGCCCGCAGCATAAGATACGTCGACCCAACTAAGCTGGGTCGACGGGCGCCACCATCATTCGATGACCGTGATCTTCGAGCCGTTAAGGAATTTCGCCGGCTCGAAGCCGCGTGCAAGGGCCATCGGGACCATCAGAAGCTGGATGGGCAGGATTTCCAGCACGGGTAGCAGTCCTTCCGCCACCGCCGGCAGAGACAGGACCGGTCCGCTCCCGTCATAGGCCGTCGCCGTGCTCTCGGGGGCGACGACAAGGCAGCGGCCGTCGAAGCGGGCGATGTCGGAGGCGGTCTTCAGGTTGAGGTCGAGCGTCGCGCCGGGACCGCCGAGGAAGAGCATGCTGCGGAAGCCTTCGCGCACCAACTCCAGCGGACCATGACGAAATTGACCGCCGGAAAGGGCCTGCGTCGGGGCTTTCGCTGCTTCCGCCGTCACCAGCGCAGCCATCATGGCACTGGCATAGCTTCCACCGCGGCCGATGAAGGTCAGGGGCATATCGTGGCCGAGGAAGGCCAACATGTCGTCCAGTTTCGCGGGCAGGGTGGTGAGAAGCGTATCGACGGCGTCGGCGAGCACGGCGATTTCTTCGGCGAGCGTATGGCCATCACCGGTCAGCAGCCGCTCAAGGATGTAGAGGGCGGCAAGGCCGGCGGTATAGGTTTTGGTCGAAACGGTCTGCTCGGGGCCGACCTCCGTCGCCAGCGCCAGCGAGGCCCAACGTGCCAGGGTGTTGTCACGGGTGTTGGTGATTGCGACCCGGATATTGGCGCCTGTATCCAGTTCCGTCATGCGGCACAGTTCGACGCTTTCGCCCGATTGCGAGATGGCGACGATTGCGGTGCCCGAACGCAAGAGCGCGGGTGCCTGTTGGATCAGCTCCGACGTATCCCAAAGCGAGACCGGGACCGGTAGCGACTGGCTGAGCCTCAGCCAGGTGCCGTAGGTGCTGAACAGGGAGCCACCCATGCCGGTGAGAATGACATGCCGCACGTCTCCCCTGTCGATCGCGGTGCGGATCGCCTGGACCTCGGCAATCAGGCCCGGCGTGATGAGCTGGCCGAGCTTGCGGATGGCTGCCGGCTGTTCGGCGATTTCGTCTAGATAGGACTGGGACACGGAAACTCCATCATGGCTGGGGGGTGAGAAAGATTTGCGCGGCCGCGCCGACAATGCCGGCATCGTTGCCTAGCGAAGCGAGGGAGAAGCGCACCGGTGCGAGATACATATCGAGACCGCAGAGCCGGGCTTCCCGTTCGAGGGGCGCCAGCAGCAGATCGCCGGCAGCACTCAGTCCGCCGCCAAGCAGGATGACATCCGGTGCGAAAATCTGCACCCAGGTCGCCGCGCCACGGCCGAGCCAGCGTCCGACATCGGCGAGCATTGCTTTCGCAGCCGTATCGCCTTCGAGCGCCAGAACCACGACATCCGACGCATCGGCCTCCCGGCCGAGATCGCGCGCCCTTGTGGCGAGCGGGCTGTCCGGTACCTCGGAGCAGTAGAGCCGTGCGATGCCGTTCAACGCATCACCAGAGGCCAACGATTCCAGGCAGCCGACGCAGCCTTGCCGACAGGGCCGGCCTTCGCTGCCATGGATGATGAGCTGCCCGGCGTTGCCGAGGCCTCCGCCCGAGGTGATGAAGGGCCTTCCATCGATGGTGAGCGCCACGCCGATGCCGGTGCCGGCCGCGATCACCAGGAGGCGTCGGGCGTGCTTGTCCTTGCCGAACATCGCTTCTGCCAGGCCGGCTGCGGTCCCGTCGTTTTCCATCCGGGCGGGGAGGGAGAACAGTTCGCCAATGCGCCTGGCTAGTGGAAAATCGTCGAGCGTGGGTATGTTACCGAGATCGCCGGACAGATTGTCCGGATGGATGCGCCCCGGAAAGCCGATGCCGATGCCCAGCGGCTTGACCTGCGGATGTGCGGCCAGGATGTCGCGGATCGCTTTCGCATAGTGCTCGACGATGGCATCAGCGCTGTCGGCATCGTCGATGACGACGCGGCGGCGCTCGACGATCTCGCCCCCAGCCGAGACAAGACCGATCTTGGTGCTGCCGCCGCCGATATCCACGCCGATTGCGAAATCCTGTTGCGACACGGACCTGCTCCTAGAGGCGATAGCGGTTGACGTTGAGCATGAAGCCATCGCCCTTGTAGACGGACTTCACATATTCGACGGCCTGGTCGGTGTCGGTCACGGTCACGCGCCAGACGATCAGGATGGGTGCGCCGAGTTCGATACGAAGATGGGCAGCTTCCTCAGCGGTTGCGGCTGCCGGTTCGAACAGCGCATCGGTCCAGGTGGGAACGATGCCCCAGGTCGCCGTCATTTCTGCATAGAGGGAGGCGCCTTCGAACATCGCCCGGGTTGCCGAGGGATAGAGCGCCATCGGCAGGTAGGCATCTTCCAGCGCAACCGGATCACCATCGATCGAGCGTACACGACGCAGGAAGATGAAGTCCGGCTTGCTCTCGCCTTCCGTCTGAAGGTGCTTGCGGAAGGCGGGCGACAGCGGCTGCTTCTCCTCATAAGCGACGATCGCCGATCCCGGCTCGCCGCCGAACTTGCGCACTTCCGTCGTGAAGCTGTGGAAGCCCGAGACGCCGCGCATGCGAGATGAGGTGCTGAAATAACCACGGCCATGTTCGCTGTAGATGACGCCGCGCGTTTCCAGTTGCTTCAGGGCCTGGCGGACGGTGACGCGCGAAACGCCGAACTCGCGTGACAGCTCGCCTTCCGAGGGCAGCGCGAAATGCGCGCCGTTGCGCGATTTCACCTCGGTATCGAGGATTTCGGCGACCTGCACATACATTGGCACGGCGCCGCTCTTGCGGATCGGTTTCTTCTTCAGCCAGGTTTCGGTCATCGGTTTTTTCTCCTCTTCAAGGGCATCGGACGCATAGTCTCTAACATGTCGAGACAAGTGGGCAAGGATGCCGCCTGTGGAGCCTGCCTTTCTGGGTCAGCCGCGCGTCATGGTCGCGGCGATCTTTTCCGCAGCCATGATGATCGGAGCATTGATGTTGGCTGAGGGAACGCGCGGCAGGATGGAGCCGTCGACGATACGCAGTTTCTCCAGCCCATGTACCCGGCCGGCGGAATCGGTGACGGCAAGGTCGTCCGCGCCCATGCGGCAGGTGCTGGTCGGGTGGTGCTCGGTGTTGGCGACGGTGCGCAGCCAGGCCTCGATTTCGGAATCGGAGGCGTCGCGCTCCGGCGTATCGACGGCGGTGCCCCTATAGCCTGACCAGGCGGACTGGTTTGCTATCTCCAACGTCTTGCGGATGCCATCGACCATCTCGACCGTGTCGCGCCGGTCGGTGAGATAGTTGAAGCGGATGGAGGGTTTTGCGGCGGGATCGGCGGACTTGAGCGCGATCCGGCCGCGGCTGTAGGGCCGCATCTGGCTGACGAAATACTGGAAGCCGTCCGAAATCGCCACCTTTCCGGATTGGAAATCGGCGAGGAACGGCAGGAATTCGTGTTGCATGTTGAAATAGGGGACCGTTTCGCCGCTCTTGAAGAAGGCTCCGACCTCGAAGAAATTGGTCGCGCCGAGGCCGCGCTTGAACAGCAGCCACTCGACGCCGAGCTTGAGGCGGCCGACCATATTCAGCTGCCGACGGATCGAGACGCCGCCGGGCGATGTGAAACGCAGGGGGGCCACGACGTGGTCCTGCAGGTCCGCGCCCACGCCCGGCAGATGGGCGGTGCTGGCGATGCCGTGTTCCTTCAGCGGCGCGCGGTCGCCGATGCCGGAGAGCATCAGGAGATGGGGCGAGCCGACCGTACCGGCGGACAGGATGGTTTCGCGCGCTGCGCGGATCGTGGTCTTTTCGCCGCGGCGGGAGATCGTGACGCCGCTGGCGGTTCGGCCGTCGAGGAGGATCTTTTCCACCAGGCAGCCGGTCATCACGGTCAGGTTCGGGCGGTGGCGCGCCGGGGCAAGATAAGCGAGGCTGGTGCTGCAGCGCACGCCATCGCGAATGGTTGCCTGGGTGATGTGGACACCGTCCTGGTTGCCGCTGTTGTAGTCACCTGCATCGCGCAAGCCGAATTCCTGGCCGGCTGAAAGAAAGGCACGGTAGAGCGGGTGATCGGCCTTGCTGCGCACCACGCTGATCGGGCCGGAGCCGCCGCGCATGGGGTCAAGTCCGCCCTCGAAGCTCTCCATCTTCTTGAAAAAGGGCAGGCAATCGTCGAAATCCCAGCCTTCGACGCCGAGGTCACGCCAGCCGTCGTAGTCCTGCCGCGCGCCCCGGACATAGACCATGCCGTTGATGGAGGAGCTGCCGCCGAGCCCGCGGCCGCGCGCCTGGCCGATGCTGCGGCCATGCAGTTCCGTTTCCGGCTCGCTCTCGAATTTCCAGTTGTAGCGGTCGCTTTCGATGGGGAAGGTCAACGCCGCCGGCATCTGGATGAAAATGCTGCGGTCGCTCGGGCCTGCTTCGAGCAGGCAGACCGAAACGGCCGGATCTTCCGTCAGGCGGCTGGCCAGCACGCAGCCCGCCGAACCGGCGCCGACGATGACATAGTCGAATTCCCGCGTGATCTTGCTCATTTCGTCCTCTTCGTGGCGGTGTTCCGCGGATAGTCTGGCCTGTCCTTCGATCCGGCGAAACTATCCAGTCCCGGCTTTCCTGCCGTTCGTCGCTTTCGTCCGGGCACTAGACAGCGTCTCAAGCCTGTGTTAGCTGGTCTTTAACATGTAGTAACAAGTTGTCAAGTGAACAACTTACTGCGTGTCACCAAAACCAACTGGGAGCAGACTTATGAAACGAAGGGGATTCATCACGCTGTCAGCCGCGTTCGCGGCTTTCGCCCTGTCCACCAGCGCATTCGCGGTGGACTGGAAGCAGCAGTCCGGCCAGGAAATCACGGTGCTTCTGAGCGAGCATCCGTGGACGGCCGAGCTGCGCAAGCATGTCGGAGAGTTCGAGGCGGAGACCGGCATCAAGGTCAAGATCGATGCCTTTGCCGAAGATCTCTATTCGGATCGCATGAACCTTGCCGTTCGCTCGGCGGAATCGGTCGCTGACGTCTATATGATCCAGATGGACTCGGCGCTCTATACGCAGTGGGAAGCCGGTGTGGTGGAGCCGCTGACACCCTATCTCGAGGACGCGGCTAAGACGGACGCGGACTATAATCTTGCCGATTATCCGGAAGGGTTCCGCGCCGGTGCATCCTTCCCGGTCGGTGAAGCCAATCCACAGCTCTATGCGATCCCGATCTCCTTCGAGGCCTATACGCTGTTCTACAACAAGGAACTGGTCGAAAAGTACCTCAGCGGCAAGGTGCCGGCGACGATGGATGAGCTGATCGCGGCTGCCAACGAAATCAGTGCCAAGGGCGAAGGCAAGGTCTTTGGCGCTTCGATGCGTGGCAAGCGTTCGGCCGAGCTGGTCGATACTATGACCGGCATCGTGCTTGACGCATGGGGCAACGAACCGGCGAACCTTCCCTACAACATCTGGTTCGACGGCGACTGGTCGAAGCCGCGCTTCAACGATCCGCGCATCGCCAAGGGTCTTTCCTATTATGCCGGCCTCCTGAAGGCAGGCCCGCCAAGTGCGCTTTCCTACGGCTGGGAAGATGCAAGCCGCTTCTTCTCGCAGGGCAACGCCGCCTTCTTCGTCGATGCTTCGGTCTTCGGCCCGGGTTTCGAGGATGCAAAGAACTCGGCGATTGCCGGCAAGGTCGGCTATGCGCCGCTGCCCGCCTCCACCGGGGACATCGGCTATAGCGGCCATTGGTCCTGGGGCATCTCGATTGCCAAGAATTCCGGCAAGAAGGATGCGGCCTGGCTCTTCGTGCAGTGGGCGACGAACAAGAAGATGACGGCGGCCCTCGGTGTCGCGACCGGCGGCGCGCCGCGTGACTCGTCCTGGGCTGATGCCGACTACGTCAAGGCGCTCGACGCCGGCTATGTCGCGGCGGTAAAGGCCCAGATGCAGCACACGCGTCCCACATCCGTCTTCCGCCAGGGCTGGAACGACGTCGTTCTGCTGATCGTCGATGCCATCCACCAGATCTACCAGGGCACGTCGCCGGAAGATGCGGTGGGGGAACTCCAGACGAATGTTCAGGACACGCTCGAATAGGCCGTTTCCCGCGGGGCCGGCACGTCCGGCCCCATCCCTTCCGAAAGCAGGATCGTATCGACCATGCGCCGAGACAAACATTTCCGTTGGCTGATTGCGCCTGCCTTGCTGCTGCTCGCTGCAGGAACACTCTATCCGATCGTCTATTCCGGCTATCTCTCGTTACAGCAGTGGAACTGGGGTTCGGAGGCGAAGTTCGTCGGGCTCAGGAATTTCCAACGCATCCTGTCCGGCAGCGGCTTCCCGAAAGCGCTGTTCAACACCTTCTATTTCGCAACCTTTGCCGTGGTGATCGAAACGCTGCTCGGCCTTGGCCTGGCGCTCGCCATTAACCGTGTGCGCATCGGCGCGGGCCTCATCCGTACGCTGATGATCCTGCCGCTGATGGTTTCGGGCATTGCAGTCTCGCTGATCTGGAAGGTCATGCTCGATCCAACGCTCGGGATCGTCAATTACCTGCTGTCACTCGTCGGCATACCCGGTCCGGCCTGGCTCGGCACGGTGCCGACCGCCATGCCCTCGATCATCATGATCGATACCTGGTGGCAGACAGCCTTCACCTTCATCATCCTGTCTTCGGCGCTGAAAAGCCTGCCGGCCGAACCGTTCGAGGCGGCACGGCTCGAGGGCGCGACACCCTTCCAGACCTTTCGCCACGTCACGCTGCCGATGCTGAAGCCGGTGCTGATCACCGTCATCATCTTCCGCACCATCGATACGCTGAAGGTCTTCGACATCATCTTCGGCACGACCGGCGGCGGTCCGCTCCGGGCGACCGAGAGCGTGCAGACGCTCGCCTACCAGACGGCGTTCAAATCCTACAAGTTCGGGGAGTCGGCGGCGATCGCGGTGGTCTTCTCGCTCATCATCCTCACCCTCTGCATCATCTATCTGATGATCGATACCGACGACGGAGAAAAGGCATGAGTGCTTCCACGTCTTTCCGCCGCAGGTTCTGGCCCTATGCGGTTGCCGTTGCGGCTGTCGCCATATCGGTTTTCCCGATCTTCTGGATCCTGACGATCGCCCTCAAGACGCGCGTCGATGCATTCGCCATGCCGCCGGTCTGGTTCTTCTCGCCGGTCTGGGAGAATTTCGGCCGCGCCTGGTCTGCGACGGGTTTCTCCGGCGCGTTTTTCAACAGCCTGATCGTCTGCGCCATCGGCAATGTGCTGGCGCTCGCCGCAGGCATTCCCGCCGCCTATTACCTCAACAAGCGGCATGTGCCGGGGCGAAAGACGATCCTGATCTGGCTTCTGATTTCCTACATGCTGCCTGAGTTCCTGTTCATCGTGCCGATGTACGTGCTCTTTCAGAGCATCGGTCTCTACGACACGGTGATCGGGCTGGCACTGATCTACCAGGTCTTCACGCTGCCCTTCACGATCTGGCTGCTGCGCGCGTTCTTTGCGGATATTCCGGAAGCGCTGGCTGAAGCCGCCCGCCTCGAAGGGGCGGGGACGTGGCGCATTGTCTGGACGATCTACGTGCCGATCGCTGCGCCCGGCATAGCCGCCACGGTCATCCTCAACAGCATCAAGATGTGGAACGAACTGACCATTGCGCTCGCGCTGACCTTCGAGAAGGCGCAGACCGTGACGCTCGCCGTTGCCGGTTTCCGTGGCTACGCCTCCATCGACTGGGGCGCGATGTCGGCCGCGTCCATCATCATCATCCTGCCGATGGCGCTGTTCGCCATCCTCGCCCAGCGCCGCATCGTCCAGGGGCTCAGCCTCGGCGCGGTCAAGTAAGCCGCAACACCCACCGGTCAATCAAGGAAACGAAAACCATGTCCGCTGTCTCCCTCCAGGGCATCGATATCTCCTACGGCTCGGTTGATGTCGTCCGCAATCTCGATCTCGATATCAAGTCCGGTGAGTTCGTCGTCTTCGTCGGGCCGTCCGGCTGCGGCAAGTCGACGACCTTGCGCCTGATCGCCGGGCTGGAGGAGGGCCGCTCCGGCCGCGTCTCCATCGGCGACCGTATCGTCAACGACGTCGATCCGGCCAGGCGCGACGTCGCCATGGTGTTCCAGAACTACGCGCTCTTTCCGCATATGTCGGTCGCCGACAACATCTCGTTCGGCATGCGGCTGCGGGGAGAGGCGAAGGAGAAGATCGCGGCAAGCGTTGCGGATGTGGCACGAATGGTCGGCCTGCAGGACCACCTGCACAAGCGGCCAGGCGCGCTTTCCGGCGGCCAGCGCCAGCGTGTGGCGCTCGCCCGCGCCATCGTGCGCAAGCCCGCCGTCTTCCTGTTTGACGAGCCGCTTTCCAATCTCGACGCCGAATTCCGTGCCGCCATGCGCTACGAGCTGAGCAAGCTGCACCGCGAACTCGGCTCAACCATGATCTATGTCACGCACGACCAGGTCGAGGCGATGACGATGGGTGATCGCATCGCGGTGCTGGCGCCACTGAAGCAGGCAGGCCGCTCGAACCTCATGCAGTTCGGCACGCCGGAAGAGGTCTATCACCGCCCGGCCAATCTCTTTGTCGCCAAGTTTATCGGCTCGCCACCAATGAATTTTTTCGATGGCCGGGCAGAGGGCGACAGCATCCGTATCGGTGGACTGAGCCTGCCGGGCGCTCGTCATCTTCCAACAGCGCTGACCGTCGGTATCCGCCCGGAACATGTTCGCCTCGGTGCGGGCGACGGGCCGTCCATCGCCGGCACTGTTGAGGGCGTCGAAAACCTCGGGCACGAAAAGCTCTGGTTCCTCACGACCGCGGAGGGACGGATCGTTGCCCGCACTTCGGACAACGCCGGTCATCTCGTTGGAGAGAATGTCAGCGTGTATCTCGCGACCGACAAGCTGCACCTCTTCGACCGCGCGACGGGCGACAGAGTGGAGCTCTAGGGCGGTGGCGGTGCACCATCGGTGCCGAACTATGATCTTCTCTACAGTCAACGCCGTCGGTCTGGACGTGGCGGTGGCCGCAACTCCACCCAGGCAAGGTCATGTGTCGTTGAAATCGTCTAAGCCCCCATTGGAGCGACAAAGGCGAGTATGGTGACAAGTTGTGGGGTCATCGGTTCGACTCCCATCAAGGTCAAAAAGAGCTTCTACAACGGCGAAAAATGTTTGTACTCGGGCAGCGATCGGACAGACGTTTGCGATCGGCGATCGCACTTAGGGCTAAATACTGGAATGGGCTGGACTGGAACGTTGGCATTGGTTATTTCCAGGCCTTGTGGTGACGTTCAAAATGTCACTGAACACCTCCACGGATTACGCAGGGCCTTTAAAATTGAAAAAAGTCCAACGCAGTTTTGCCGTTGAATATAAATCCGGTCGGCGAAAACCAGACCCCAAGTCAAACTCGATCTGGGGCAATATGGATCTCAAGTCCGTGGCGCTCGATTTAGAGGAAGATGCGAGGTCATTTGTGTCGGATGGGCACCTGGGAAACAACACCGCTGGCGAAATCTCTCCATCGAAAGCTGCGCCAGCAGGGCCCTTGTTGACACCGCCGATCGGGGAGCACACAACTGCGTCAGTGACAAGGGAGACGATGATGGCCGACGAAATCGATACGATAACCACCTCTGATGCGCCGGCCGTTGTGGAAACGCCTTTCTCGCCAAAGAAGCAGCGCAAACCTCGCGCGAAAAGGGCTGCCCCTGAAGCCGTCTCGGTTGGCGCCGCAGCAGAACCAGCAGTTGCTCCTGCCGGCGCGACTGAAAAGCAGAAGCGGAGACGCAAAGCAAAATCGGTCGACGATACTGGCGCTGCAAAACGGGCACTTGTGAAGCGCGCTCCGAAGGCGGTGCAAACGGCACCTGCCGCGCAGGCTGTGCAGAGCGATGAGATGGCGGATATCCTGCAACTGGAAGAAGAGAATCAAAGACTGCGTAAGCTGCTGGCGGAAAAACTTCGGGCCGAAAACGCCGATCTGCGCAAGCGGCTGAAGTTCGATTGATATCAAGCAGGCGGCCAATCGCCGGCCGCATTTCTTTACTTAACGAGACGAGTATTTTGGTGGCGGTCACGACCGCTGCCGAAACGTAAGCTCGCATCCTGCAAGCGGGGTAAAAACGCGAGGTCGAAGTGATGGCGTCTCCATGGAAGCTACTTGCCCGACTTGTGTCGCCACGCCGCTTGGAAAAACATGACGGCAGTGCGATCAAGGACATAAAGCCGGATGTCGCGGCGATGGCGGGACCGACTGAGTCTCCTGTCGAGGAGAACGTCAAGCTCGCCGATCAGCCGACACGCGAAAAGGCCCAGCCCTTCGTTCAATCCCAAACGGTTTCTGCGCAGCCTGAACCTTTGGCAGAAACCGGCGGCGAACTTCAGGGCACGGGGGAGAGCCGTAGTGACGAGCGCGCGGATACCTCTGATCTGGCGTTGCCTGATATCGGCGCCACCCGCGCATATCCCCCTCAGAAGGTCGAAGAGACTGTTAAACCTGCGCCTGCCAAGAGGAGGGGTCGCGCCAAGACAATCGAAGCGGTAGCTGTCGTTTCGCAAACATCTCCAGTCGTTCCCGCCATTTCCGACGAGATGACCTTGGACCAAGAAATTAGGGTTCTCCGGGATCAGTTGGCGAGTAAGCTGCGCCTGCAGAATGCGCAATTGAAGCAGATGTTGGAGCGGTTCGACCGCTAAATCAGTCACTATCTAGCTGTTTAAATGAAGCTCAACAGCACTCGTTGCCGAAAAATGCCTTTCCTCAAAGGTGGCCCCGAGGGGTGCGTGATAATTCTTCAACCTGTACCGAGGTGTTCGAGGTGCGTCTGCAGAGGAGATGCCGTCAAAAGCAAGCCGGCAGGTACGCTGAGCGCTGGCGCGGACAATGCCCACACAGATGCGAGTTTAATTAAACGCATTTTTCGTGCGCGGCCTTGGTCCCACTCGTATGCCATGCTCAGTCCTCCGGGCGACACTGAAGCATTCCGAGAGACAGGAGGCTAGTCTCGAAAAACGCAGAGCCGTGGTTCATATCCCTTCAAGGCGAGGAAATCGGTTGGGCATCGTGCTCGATGCTAACTGCGGCCCATGCTCGACGAAAGCATTGCACCCTCATTCAGGACATTGAGACGAACGCCGCCTGCGCTTGAAAGCGGCGTCGAGGCCGGCAGTCGATCTTCAGCTGGAGAATCAGCTTGGCGAGCGGCCCTACCGCAATGACGCCAGTTTGCGATCGGTCTACTGTGCCTGGAAAACGATTTTGCCGTCCTTGATCGTCTCGATGTCCTTGATAGCCATCGGATCGACGGTAACCGGATTGGCCGAAAGCACGATCAGGTCGGCGCGTTTTCCAACCTCGAGTGACCCCTTCGAGTCTTCCTCGAAATACTGATAGGCCGCGTTGATCGTAATCGCCTTCAACGCAAGATCGGCGAGATGCGCTCCTCCGCGCCGATGATCTCGCTGTTGCGCGAGACTCGGTTCACTGCCGTCCACGTCGCCAGCATCTGGTCGATCGGTACGACGAACGCATCTGTGTGGTTGGTCGGCTGGAGGCCGGCCGCATAGGCGCTCTTCATCGGGCTGATGAAGTCGGTCTGCTGGCGGCCGCGATTGAGGATATGCGTATCGGCGAAGAGGAAGGTGTGGTCGGTGAAAAATGCGGGAACAATCCCGTATTCCTTGTACTTGGCGATCTGGTCCGGTCGGATGAACTGCGAGTGGATACCGACCGTGCGCCGGTCCTTGGTCAGGTCGCCGCCAGCTGCTTGCTCATGCGCTTCGAGTAGGAAGTCGATCGCCGCGTCGCCATTGGCATGGAACAGCACCTGCAGGCCGGCATCGTAGCATTTTTTCGTGCCGGCGAGCATGAGGTCGACCGGCAGGCCAGGCTCGCCCTTTCAGTCCTTCTCGCCAGCCGGACCGCTGGTCAGATAGGGTGTGGTGAACCAGGCTGTCTTGCCCTGCGGCGAACCGTCCGGCGTGAGTTTGCAGCCGCCGAGCTTCAGGTGTTTGTCATAGGCCCCCAAGGTTTCCACGGGATTGGCCTCCAGCACCTTGTCGAGGTCGAGAATGAACGGGTAGGCGACGACGTCGATAAATAGCCCGTCCGCCTTGGCAACGCGCTTCAGCTGCTCGACCTGGTTGGCATGCGTCGCGCCTTCCTGCGCCGTCGTGACGCCGCGGAGCGTCACTCCTTGGCAAGAACGCGAAGCGCCTCGAGGAAGCGGTCGTTTTCGGAAGCGCTGCCGATCGTCACGCGGATGAAGGTTTCGTAGCCGGCTTCCTTCCACGGCTTGATGATGATTCCTTTCGACAGGAAGTGATCCAGGGCCGCCCGGCTGTCCCAGCCGACGTCGATGAAGAGGAAGTTCGTCTGCGATCCGGCGACGCGAAAGCCGAGGGCCGCGACGATCCGGGAAACGCGCTGCCGTTCCTGCTTCAATGCGGCGACCGATGCTCGCATCCACGCTTCGTCCTCCAGCGCGGCAAGGGCGGCGGCCGGCGCGGCGGCATTGACGTTGAACGGTATCTTGGCAGCGGTCATGGCGCGCGCCAGGCGCAGATCCGACGTCACGGCATAGCCGACACGCAGGCCCGCAAGCCCATAGGCCTTGGAAAAGGTCCGCAGCACCACCCAGGACAGGTCTGTCTGCGCGAGGGCGTCAAGCCCGCCGGGTGTGTCGTCGTCGGTGAACTCGAAATAGGCCCCGTCCAAAACGAGGAGCGTTTGTGGTGTAACCGCCGAGAGAATGCGCTGAAGTCCGTCACGGTCGAGCGCCGGCCCGACGGGATTGGACGGAGAGGAGAGAAAGAAGATCGCCGGTTTGCGCGCGAGCATGGCCACGATCGCGGGAATGTCAAAATCGAGGTCCGCCCGCATGGCGACCTTCTCGGCGCGCGCGCCGTTTTCGAGCGCCTCGATCTCGTGAAGGCCGAAGTCGGGACAGAGCGTTGCGACGGTGGCGTAGGGACGAAGGATGGCGCGGCACACCGCGGCGATCATCCCGTCCGAGCCGTTGCCGACGACGATGCGTTCCGCGGGAACGCCGAGCTTGTCGCCGAGGGCCGCGCGCAGCGTCGTGCAGGCCGGATCGCAATACCGCGCGGGATTGAGGCCGGCGAGGGCGGCGGCGACCTTCGGCGAACAGCCGTCCGGGTTCTCGTTGCTGGCAAGGGCTGCGATTTCCCGCAGCCCGCTGTGCTTCTGCGCGGCGGCGATGTTCAGGCCGGCACTGTAGGGCGGCAGTCCGGCGACATGCGGATTGAGCGGAATTTCCTCTCGGAGCAGTTTCGTCACGCGTTCTCCGTTGGGTGGCAAGGCACCCCTGGTTCAGGCCGCGGCCTGTTGTTCAAAACCGCTACAGATCGAGCACGAGCGAGGTTTTCGGCCGGGTGCAGCACAGCAGCACCCGATCCTGCGGCACCACGTCGAGCGGCTCCTCGTAATACTCGACCTCACCGGAGACGAGACCCTGTTCACAGGTTCCGCAGACCCCCGCCCGACAGGAGAATTCCGGCTCGATGCCCTGCGCCTCCAGGAAGGCGAGGATGGATTCACTCGTGCCATCCCAGGCGAGCCTGTGCCCGGATTTCTGGAGAACGATATGAGGACCGTCGCCTGCGGTGGAGTTGTCGGCTACGGGTGGCTTCATGGGTTGCGGTGTTGTCTGTGCCGCTTCCGTGAGAAGGGTTGCCGGGCCGAAAAATTCATAGGCGATGCGTTCCTTGCGGATGCCGAGGCCGGTGAGGATGCCATAGAGCGCCTGCATGAACGGGGGCGGGCCGCACATGTAGATGTCGTAGTCGTCGAGTGGCAGAAGCTGCTGGAGCGTAGCGCGCGTCAGAAATCCTTGCGAATGGCACCGCATCGCATCGACGTCGGCGCTTTCTGCGAAACGGTAGCAGAAATGTACGGAGATGCCGGGCCTGAGGGCGGCAAGCTGTTCGACCTCGCCGCGCAGGGCGTGGACGGCCTTGTTGTCGCAGGCATGGACGAACCAGACGGGCCGGTTGCCTTCCCGCGCCAGCACGTCGAGCATCGAGACTGTCGGTGTCAGCCCGACGCCACCCGAGAGCAGCACGACGGGCCGGGTACTCGCCGCGTCCAGCTTGAAGGCGCCGCGCGGCAGGTCGATCTCGACGACGGCGCCGGGCTCGATCTCGTCATGCAGCCAGCAGGAACTCACGCCCGCCGGCACATCCTGCGATGGGGCGGCCTCGCGCTTCACGGTGATCCGGTACGTGCCTTCCTCGCGCGGAGACGAGGAGACCGTATAGTTGCGCAGGACGTGGCCACCCTTGCGGTCGGGGACCCGTATCGTGAGGAACTGTCCAGCCTCGAACGGCCGCCAGTGCTGCAGGTCGAGAGGGGCAAGTCGGAAAGACGTGATGGTTGTGCTTTCGCACACCTTCGAGATGACTTCGAAGGGGCGGAAGCGCGAGGCCGCGGCGTCCAGCATTTGGGCGATCCTTACTCTGCCGCCGCGCTGGCAGGCCCGGCTTGCGCCTCGGCGGCGATCATCTGGGCCAGCTTGCGGCGGAAGCGCATCGGGCCGACGTCGATCTTCAGGTCGAGGTTCGGCGTCTGCTTGTTGGCCATGCCGTGGTGGACGGCCTCCAGCACGACGCGGTCCTCTTCGAAAGCACCGCGCACGGACTTGGCGAAGCTCTCGGAAACCTTGGCGTCGTCGGGCGCGAAGTTGCGCATCTGGAACCAGTAATATTTGGTCCTGTTTTCATCCACCGGCGTCATGAAGTTATAGCTGTCCATGAGGAACGTGTTATCCGGCAGCGCGCGGCCTTCTCCTCCGGTATGGGCGGGCGTGAAAATCGCCTTGATGATCGCATTGCTTGGATAGCGCACCTCATAGTGCTGCTTGCGGTCGGTATTGCCCTCGAACTGCAGGAAGGGCGCATAAAAGGGCGCCGGTTCGGAGTCGATCATCCAGCGCCAAACGGTGACGCCATCGTCCTTCACGGTCGTCTCCAGGGGAGTTTCCTCGCAGGCGGAGCTGGCGAAGGACGACTGGTGGACCCAGGCGACATGGGACGGATCGAGCAGGTTGTCCGTCATGTAGAGGTAATTGCAGTTGAGCGTCATGGACTCGCCGCGATTGACGCCCCATGCCGGATCACCGAAATAATCGACCTCGAAGATATCCTTCGGGTCCGCCTTCTCGGCGTCGCCCATCCAGATCCAGAGCATGCCGTAGCGCTCGTGGACAGGGTAGGAGCGCACCTTGGCAACATGCGGAATGCGCTCGGCGCCCGGAACTCGCGTGCAAGCGCCTGAACAGTCGAAGGTCAGGCCATGGTAGCCGCATTCCACGTCGTCACCCTTGATGCGGCCCATGGAAAGTGGAAGCTTGCGATGAGGACAGGCGTCTTCGAGCGCGGCGACCTGGCCATCCTGCCTGCGGTAAAGGACAACGTTTTCACCGAGGATCGTAACGGGTTTCAGCTCACGGCTGACCTCATGGTCCCATGCGGCGACGTACCAGGCATTCTTGAGAAACATCTCGCTCTCCTTGCGTTTTGCTAAGCGAATGTTCGCTGTTTTGCCGGTGCCAACAAGTTGCCAACGCCTGTGTTCTATTTTAGAAAATCTAAAGAGGAGCGCCCTGGGAGGAATGCGTATCGATGTCGAATCCGTCCTTGCGTGGCTTGCAGGCTTTCGAAGCCATCGGACGATGCGGCTCGGTGAGCGCTGCCGCGAAAGACCTCGGCGTGTCGCCCGGGGCCGTCAGCCAGCTGGTGCGCAATCTGGAGCAGTGTCTTGGGTTGACACTTCTTGAGCGGCGCGGCCGGCGGGTGGAGCTATCGTTCTGGGGGAGGCTGTATTATCGCGAGGTTGCAAAGGGCTTCCAACAACTCGCCCACGCGGCCAATGTCCTCACGCGCGCACGAAACGAAAGCGGCATTGTGCTCAGCGCCCTGTCCTCTGTCGCCAGCCGGTGGGTCAGCCGCAAGATCTTCGATTGGCAGTCGCTCTGTCCGGGATCGAACGTGCGCATCCTCGGCCAAGAGCAGGAGCCGCGCCTCGGCGAGGAGGAGGTGGATTTCCGCATTACCTACGGCCGGCGCTCCCACGCCCACGAACATGTGGCGGCTCTGTTCACCGATTGGGTCGTTCCGGTCTGTTCGCCCGCGCTCATTGCAAACCACGCTCCAGGCTGTCCGCAGGACATCCTCGCGTTTCCCCTTCTCAATGTGGAATGGGAAGCAGACTACAAGGCATCGCCGCAATGGAAGGACTGGGCGAGCCTCATAGACGCCGACGGCCGGCAAACGTTTTCCGGCCTTTCCTTCACCCTCTCGAGCAGCGCCATCGACGCGGCTGCCAACGGTCGGGGGTTCGTTCTGGCACAGGTTTCCATGGTCCAGGATGAGATTGCCGCCGGTAGCCTGGTCGTGCCTTTCGATATTCGCATGAAGCTTTCCGAACGCTACTATCTCGCCTGGGACAGGACCGCCCTCGAAAAGCCGTTCGGTCAGCGGTTCCACAAATGGCTGGTCGGAATTGCGCGGCAACAGGATCAGCAATCGGCGCCGGCGATTCCAACGACGGTCGCGTCACCGCCTTGAAAGTTGATTTGGCGTTGGCAATCGCGACGCAGTCCGAGTGCGACGTTCGTTCGAATCCCATCAAGAGCTTTGCAATCCTTGAATCCTTGCTGATCACACCCAGTGACAGGTCCAGTTTCGCCGGCCGTCGCCATTCTCGTGAAAAGGCCGGGAAAAATCACCCGGCCGGTTCCTATTAGGCGGTTGTTTGCGGAGTTCGTACTCCCAATTCTGCGGTGCCGTATGCACCCGCTTGTTAGAATGGGAAGGGATCACACCGCCGGCGGGTTCAGGCGCGCAAAGCCTTGCTGGAGGTGATAGGGGAAGTACGGGTAGGCGACGGTCTTCCGGCTGGCCTTGTCGAGCCGCGCTGTCTGGTCCGGGGTCAACGACCAGCCCATGGCACCCAGGTTCTGACGTAGCTGCTCTTCGTTGCGGGCGCCAATGATGACGCTTGAGACCGTCGGGCGCTGCAGCAGCCAGTTGATGGCGATCTGTGGGATCGTCTTGCCGGTTTCACCGACCAGTTCGTCAAGCACATCGACGATGTCGTAGAGCTTTTCGTCATCGACCGGCGGACCGAACGAGGCCGTATCATGCAGGCGGCTTCCGTCCGGCCAGGCTTGGCCACGTCTGATCTTTCCGGTGAGGCGCCCCCATCCGAGCGGGCTCCAGACGAGCGCGCCGACGCCCTGATCGAGCCCAAGCGGCATCAATTCCCATTCATAGTCGCGCCCCACCAGCGAATAATAGACCTGATGAGCGACATAGCGCGGATAGCCGCCTTTCTCTGCCGCTGCCAGCGACTTCATCAGTTGCCAGCCGGCGAAATTGGAAACGCCGACATACCGGATTTTTCCACCGCTCACCAACGTGTCGAGTGTCGACAACACCTCTTCGACGGGTGTGAAGGCATCGAAGGCGTGCAGTTGCATCAGGTCTATATAATCGGTATCCAACCGGCGCAGCGCATCGTCAACGCCCTTGATCAGGCGCGAACGCGAGGACCCGGCATCGTTCGGGCCGTCGCCCATGGGCAGCGCCATTTTGGTGGAGATCAGAACATCGCTGCGCCGTCCCTTGATCGCCGCGCCGAGCACTTCTTCGGAGGCCCCGTCCGAATAGACATCTGCCGTGTCGAAAAGATTGACGCCCGCCTCCATGCAGATGTCGATAAGCCGGCGCGCCTCGGTGTCGTTGCTGTTACCCCACGCGCTGAAAAGCGGCCCTTTGCCACCGAACGTCCCGGCGCCGAAAGACAGCGCGGGAACCTTCAACCCGGACGATCCAAGCCGTCTGTATTCCATCATACGAACTCCTCTTTACGAGCATGCCCTCATTGGCGAATGGAAGGTGGTGTCTTGGGGATTTGATAGATAGACCACTTGCAGGAACATCATTTGTGAGCTGAAGTCACATGGCGCGACTACATATCAATCGCTCCGGCGAAATGGCCGTCTTTGTCAGGGCTGTCGAACTCGGCGGCTTCTCAGCAGCTGCTCGCGAATGCGGCATGACGCCATCGGCGGTGAGCAAGCTGGTGCAGAGGCTAGAAGAGAGACTTGGCGTTCGGCTGATCAACCGTTCGACGCGGCAATTGCAGTTGACGCCGGAGGGATGCGCATTTCACGAGCGCGCGGCCAGCATCCTCGCCGATATCGATGATGCGGAGAGGCAGGCAGCGGCCGGCGACACCCCTGCCGGCCGCGTTCGCCTCAACGCCAGCGCTTCCTTTGCTACGCATGTGCTGATGCCGCTTCTGCCGGACCTTCTGGGTTCGTTTCCGGAACTCGCCGTCGACATTATCCAGACCGACGCCGTCGTCGACCTGATGGCCGCGCGCGTCGATATCGCGATCCGCGCTGGTCCGCTGAAGTCGTCGACGCTGATCGCGCGCAAGCTCGGCAGTACGTCGATGACCATCGTCGGCGCGCCGTCCTATCTCGAATGCCAAGGCAAGCCGGAAAGCTTGGACGACCTCAGAACCCACAACCGCCTGAGCCTGAACTATGCCAGGGCTGTGGATGGATGGCCGGTGCTGGAAAATGGTTTGCCGGTCCAGCTGCCGCCAAGCGAAAGGGTGCGTGTGAGCGACGGGGAGGGGTTGCGCCGGCTGGCACTTGCAGGTGTCGGATTGGCGCGGATGGCGACTTTCACGGTCCGGGGCGACATTGATGCCGGGCGGCTGGTGCCAGTTGTCGAACACCTCAACCCAGGAGATCGCGAGACCTTCCATGCGGTGTTTCAGGGCCAGGGCGGTACGCTTCCGTCCCGGGTGAGGGTGATGCTTGACTTCCTGGCGGCGCGGGCGCGACTTTCCGACTGAGGCGGATGCTCAACTGAACCAAACAAGAAATCAACGGCTCTGATCCCTTTAAGACCGCCGACGTTTTCCCATCAAACGGCCCCCCGGAATGGCAAGTTCTGCCAGTTGGACTTACCCAGTCTATCGGGTGAGCCAGACAACAAGTGCCACGGCGCTAAAGGTCCAGATTGCGAGCCCTATCGACACTGCAAAGCCAATCGCATTCAATGTACAAAACCGGGTTGAAGACGGATTCGACATGGCAGATTTGGAGAAGTGGATGAGCGCGCCTAGTGGAATCGAAGTCGGCGGCGTCGATTCAAACTACGCCTGGTTACGGCTGGCGCTCACGCTCATTCTTGGCACTGTTGCGTGCGTCGGTAATTGGTCGATCGTGGTGGTGCTGCCGACCCTCCAGCTCGAATTCGACACGCTGCGCGGCGGCGCCTCGCTGCCTTATACCTGCACCATGCTAGGCTTCGCCTTCGGTGGGGTGGCGATGGGACGCCTCGCGGATCGGGTCGGCATTGTCGCACCGGTGCTGATTGGCGCTTTTCTGCTCTGCATCGGCTATATCGCCGCCGCCTTCACAAGCAACATTTGGCAGTTCGCCGCGATTTCCGCCGTGATCGGCCTCGGCTCCGCTGCTGGATTCTCGCCGTTGATTTCCGATCTGTCCCACTGGTTCCGCAAGCGGCGCGCACTTGCCGTCACTTTCGCCGCCTCGGGTAGCTATCTCTCCGGCGCGGTATGGCCGCTGATCATCGAGCATTTTGTAACGGCGCAGGGCTGGCGGGCCACCCATATCGGTATCGGCCTGTTCGTCCCTTTGGTGATGGTGCCGATCGGACTTCTGCTGAAGCGGCGCCTGCAGACTGCGGCTTATGCCGAGGCTGAGGCGGCGACCGAAGCGGCGCGGGGGGAACTCGGCCTCAAGCCCAATGTGCTGCAAGGCATTCTCGTCGTCGCGGGGTTTGCGTGCTGCATGGCGATGTCGATGCCGCAGGTCCACATCGTGGCCTATTGCGGCGATCTCGGGTACGGCGTCGCCGTAGGCACGCAGATTGTGTCGCTGATGCTCGGCCTTGGCGTCGTCAGCCGTCTCGCTTCCGGCGTGGTCGCGGACCGGATCGGGGCCGGCCCGATGCTGATCCTCGGCTCCTCCATGCAGGCGGCAGCACTGCTGCTTTATCTGTTCTTCAACAGCCAAGCCTCGCTCTATGTGATCTCCGGCTTGTTCGGGCTGTTCCAGGGCGGCATAGTGCCGATGTATGCTGTGATCATCCGCCAGTTCCTGCCGCCACGTGAAGCCGGCATCCGCATCAGCCTGGTGCTGATGGCGACGGTGCTCGGCATGGCATGCGGGGGCCTTGCTGCCGGCTACATCTTCGACGCGACCGGGTCTTACCGCCTGGCGTTCCTGCATGGTTTCCTGTGGAACGTCGTGAACCTTGTTCTGGTGAGCTGGCTGATCCTCTGGCCGAAGTTACGTCAGCGCAGGCAGGTTGCGATCGCGCGATGAACGCTTGCAAGGTTCAGACGTTCCAGATGGCCTTACACCTGAAACGTCACGCCGATGTCTGGCGTGACGTCGCGAGAAACCCGGCGATGAAATCGACAGTGTCGTCGCCATCTCTTAATCCGAGATGAATACTTTTCTGGATACCGCTCTGACCAATCCGGACGGGACAGACACCAAGCGCCGCTGCTTCTCGGCGCACTAGCCAGCTGGGAATGGCACTGACCCCGCGCCCTGCCGCCACGAGTTGAAGCATCATTTCCGTCGTCTCGACATTACGGTGATGTCGCGGCCGGCAATTGGCGGGCACCAGAAATTGCGTGAACACGTCCAGTCGCTCCGGCGGTACCGGATAGGTGAACAGTGTCTCATTCATCAGATCCGTAGGATAGGCATGGCGTTTCAGCGTCAGGAGATGATCGGCCGGAACGGCAAGCACCAGCTCATAGTCGAACACTGGAACATAATGAATGCTGGGCGTCTCGATCGGATCCGGCGTGATCAGGATATCGATCTCGTACCCCGTCAGCGCCGCCACACCGCCGAAAGCAAATGATGTCTTCAGTTCCAGGCCCACATCCGGCCATTCCGTGAGATAGGGCTTTGTGACCCGTATAAGCCACTGGTGGCATGGGTGGCATTCCATGCCAATCTTGAGCGAGCCTCGCTGGCCGTGGCGATAATCCGACAGGACATCCTCGGCCCTTTCAATCTGGGGCAGAACGCGCTGCGCCAGTGTCACGATGTAGCGGCCAGCCTCGGTGAGACGAAGGTTACGGCCGTCCTTTTCCCACATCGCCACGCCGCAGCGCTCTTCCAACTTGCGGATCGTATGGCTAAGAGCCGACTGGGAGACGTTCAGCCGCTCAGCCGCAGCCGTTAGGCTGCCCAAACGGTCGACTTCACGCAAGATCGATAGATGTTGCCTGTCCAGCACGGTTATGCCCGCCCCGGATTAAAGGTAAGCGATTCCGCTGTGGCGCTATCGCGAACAGGAACCGGCCGATGGTCTTTATCGACCGCCACCATGGTGAAACATCCTGTGGCCGTAACATGCCTCTCGCCGGTCAGGAGGTTTTCGGACCAAAGTTTCGTCTCGATGGACATGGAGCTGCGTCCCACGCGCTCAACGCGCGCCTCCGCCTCGACAATTTCACCGATCTTAATTGCTCGCGCGAAGTCGATGCGCTCTGACGAGGCGAGCACGACCAGCGTGCCGGAGTAGCGCGACGCTGCAACGAATGTGGCTTTGGTCATGTAGGCGATCGCCTCGCCCCCGAATATCCGGCCGACGCTGTTTGCCTGATCCGGAAAGACGATGTCGGCCATGGCAAGGGTGTCCGTAGTGTCCAGGGTTTCCGCCGGTGCGAGCTCGGCCAAAGCATAGCTCGCGGCGTGGCTGCCCTCCGGTATCGCGACCATATGGAAGATGCCGCGCGTACAGGTGTGTCGCTGACGGCCGACTATGGTCTCCGCCGCCATCTCGACCTCGACCGTCAGGAAACGGCGCCCTGACTTGACCGGTCTGGCCGTGAATTCAACGATGTGCCCGGTGCGCGCGGGTTGCCTGAAATCGATCCGCTCGCAAGAGGTGGTCACGAAGGGCGCCCGCCCGAACCTGGTTGCCGCGATGAAGGCTACGCGATCCGTGAGAGCAAGTCCGGCTCCGCCGAACAGAGTGCCGTGATGGTTGGTATCTCCGGGAAAGACGATATCGATGAGACTGGTTGTCGAGCCATGCTCGGCAGGCTTTTCTATGGTCGCGATCTCTGTCATCTGCACTGCCATCAGGTTGCGGCCGGGCAGCGGCATGACGCAGAGACGACGGCACGGGAGTGCTCATCGCGAAAGCGGCACTCCGGGACACCCCGCCCGTGGACGTTATCTATCGCGGCAGGTCTCCTGGCTTGCGGGTCATTGCTTTCGTCCGTCTTCCCGAGGTATGCCTCAGTGACATGGATGGACGTTCGCTCGCCGCTTACAGTTGCGGGGGCAGCCTCGGCTTCGGGCTTTGATCAAAGCCCTCACCGAATTCCCTCTTAGCTCCGGACTTTCATCCGCAGAACCACGATGACGAACCAATGTCTCATGTCGCCAGAGCGGTCAAGGCGTCTATCACGGAGGCATGGCGGATGTGGAAGGTGCCCCCGCGCCTATGTCCCGTCGGTTTTGCGTGCTGAACGGGCATTCGAGTACCTCGATGTCTGAAGGCGGCTCGTGAGATACCGTCATCTCCGCATTTTTTGTCTCTGGCTTCGACCTCAAATCATGAGCACGGCTCATGCTTCCGTGAGATAATACCATTTTTTCTCGATCGATCCCTCAGGCATAAACCGCACACCACTAGTATGTCTGGGCGGTGTGAACGCTGCCGACTGGGAATATGGAAAGTAATGTCCGGTGTGCCCTGAATTTTACGTCACTAGTCTCAGGTTTTATATCGGGAAGCAGGGCGCGCCGTCGTGATGAATAGTTATTTCGATTTTAATATTAAGGCAGTTCAATTGTGCGAAGAATATCGCCCCTCAGAAAATACGCGCATTACGACCAACTTTGCTAATTTGGCTAGAGGGGAGAGCCGCCGAGAGAACCTGCGCAATGCGTTGACGATGATTGACAACCGTTTCAACGCCCTGGCGCATTGGGATAACCCCAAAGGTGATCGTTACTCTGTTGAGCTCGAAATCATTTCCGTCGAGATGAACATTGGCGCCGGAGGCTATAGTAATGCCTTTCCGCTCATTGAAATATTGAAAACAACTGTCGTTGATCGCAAAACGAACGAACGTATTGACGGCGTCGTGGGCAATAATTTTTCCTCTTATGTGCGCGACTACGACTTCAGCGTGTTGTTGCCAGAGCATAACAAAAATCGACCCGGGTTCAGCACGCCGGATAATTTTGGCGATCTGCATGGAAACTTGTTCAAGTGCTTCCTGAATTCAAATGCTTACAAAGAGCATTTCAACAAGCCGCCAGTCATATGCCTAAGCGCATCAAGCAGCAAAATCTATCATCGGACGGACAATCAGCATCCCGTATTGGGCGTCGAATACAAACAGAATGAACTATCCTCGACCGACGAATATTTCGGGAAAATGGGATTGCAAGTTCGCTTTTTCATGCCGGCGAATAGCGTTGCGCCTTTGGCGTTTTATTTTCTCGGCGATCTGCTCGATGACTACACCAATCTTGAGCTTATCAGCACCATCAGCACGATGGAGACTTTTCAGAAGATCTATCGACCCGAGATTTACAACGCCAATTCCGCGGCGGGGGCCTGCTATCAGCCGAATCTGAAGCACCAGGATTACTCGTTGACCCGGATTGTCTACGATCGAGAAGAACGGAGTCGGCTGGCGATTGAGCAGGGGAAGTTCGCCGAGGAGCACTTCATCAAACCGTACGGGGCCATTCTTGAGCAAAGATCTGCCAATCACATCCTCTGACGAGCTAGAAACATAAGGTCGCCTATCATGAAAACACTGTTGCCCACGTCAACCGCCGGCAGCCTGCCCAAACCCTCGTGGCTTGCAGAGCCTGAGAAACTTTGGTCGCCTTGGAAGCTGCAAGACGAGGAACTGATTGAGGGCAAACAGGACGCCTTGCGTTTGTCGTTGGATGATCAGCGACAGGCAGGCATCGATATCGTCAGCGATGGCGAGCAAACGCGCCAACATTTCGTTACGACGTTTATCGAACACCTCGACGGGGTTGATTTTGAGAAACGTGAGACCGTCATAATTCGCAATCGCTATGATGCGAGTGTCCCCACGGTCGCGGGCGCCGTGTCTCGCCAGAAGCCGGTTTTCGTCGAAGACGCCAAATTTCTACGTCAGCAGACGAAGCAGCCCATCAAATGGGCTCTGCCGGGTCCCATGACGATGATCGATACGCTCTTTGATAGCCACTATAAGAGCCGTGAAAAGCTGGCCTGGGAATTTGCCAAGATCCTTAATGAGGAGGCGCGGGAGCTGGAGGCTGCCGGCGTCGATATCATCCAGTTCGACGAGCCCGCATTCAACGTCTTCTTTGATGATGTGAATGACTGGGGCGTCGCCACATTGGAGAAAGCAATCGAGGGCCTTAAATGCGAGACCGCTGTCCATATCTGCTATGGATACGGCATCAAGGCCAATACGGATTGGAAAAAGACCCTGGGATCCGAGTGGCGGCAGTATGAGGAATCTTTCCCCAAGCTACAGAAATCCAGTATCGGTATGATCTCCCTGGAATGCCACAACTCTCATGTCCCGATGGATCTCATCGAGCTTGTTCGAGGCAAGAAGGTGATGGTCGGGGCCATCGACGTGGCAAGCGATACCATTGAAACCCCAGAGGAAGTGGCCGCGACCCTGCGAAAGGCGCTTCAGTTTGTCGATGCGGACAAACTTTGCCCTTGCACGAACTGCGGAATGGCGCCCCTGTCTCGCCGTGTAGCAAGAGGCAAGCTGAATGCTCTGGCAGCAGGTGCAGAAATCGTCCGAAAAGAACTCTCGGCCTAGTGCTGGCTGAGCAGCAGGGGGCCGACATGAACATTGTGAAGCACGGCTTCGACACCGTGGACAAAGCCACGTTTCGCAACGGCATGTCTCGGCTCTGCAGTCAACGTCGTCACCAACAGATACAGCGGGAAGCGCTACGGCTTTAAGGCCTCAGCGGTCTGCAGCGTCAGCGACACGCCGGCAACACTTCTCGTCTGCATCAACCGTTCGAGCTCGTGTTTTTATGCCTTTGAGAACACGCGCCACTTCTGTGTCAACACGCTGATGCCAGGCCATGAGGACATTTCGAATGTCTTTGGCGGAAAGACACCGAAGGAGGATCGATTTACGCTTGGCGAATGGAGAGAAGGCTTCACGGGTGCCCCGTCCTGGCCAACGCCTCGGTCAGCTTCGAATGCGAGCTCACCAATGCCGTCGACAAGGCAACCGACCGCATTCTCTCCGCGCGCGTGATCGACATTCGTTAGAATGAAGAACAGGCAACTTTGCTTTATTGCATGCGTCGCTATCTCGGCGACTATGCACAGCCGCCGAGCGAACGCGAGCACTCAGTCTGGACTCCACAAGGGTGGACCGGCACTCTATCACGAATTAAGTTCAGTCCTCGCGTACACCACATCATAACCATCCGCCTATTCGTGTGGCCGCACCGTTTCTGCGCAGTGTAACGGCGCGGCTCGACCCTCTCTTTCGCTATCATGGACGGGCAGCCGGCCATATTACGATTTTGGAGTGGCCTGCAGCCCTTCAAGCGTACTGACCTGCCACTGAGGAAATCGACATGACTGCTGTCGGCGGTCACCTACCTGACGCTCGGCGCTCTGTTGTCACAGGGCAGGGGTCGCACCGAGAGGACGTAAATTGTGGGATGTGCAATCCTGCTCACCGCCTTGATCGGCGCAAGCCGCGTTTTTCTGGGTGTGCATTATCCGAGCGACGTTGCAGGTGGCTGGTGTGCCGGTACGATCTGGGCGCTCTCGTGCTGGATGGTTGGCCGCCGGTTTGCGTTCGATCGATAACCGGGCCGTATTCTGCCGGTCAGGCTGGAGGACCGAATTTGAATGTGATCACTGTCCCGGGCCGATTGTTGGCGGCGCTGACCGTCGCGCCGTGCAGATAGGCAATCGCCCGCACGAGACTGAGCCCAAGACCGCTGCTGGATGTGCTGCGGCTCTTGTCGAGCCTGTAAAGTCGGCGAAACACGTTTTCGCGCTCGTTTTCCGGAATGCCTGGTCCGTGATTGGCAACCTTCAAAAGGCCCTGTTCGCCCCGAACGAGGGCAACGGTGATCGCCGTGCAGGTCGGGCAATGGGCGATCGCGTTCTCGATCAGATTGACCAGCTTCTGTTTGAGTAGATTCTTGTCGCCGTGGATCGTGGCGGCGTCGATCTGCCCCGCGGTCAGGGATTGCCGGTTGTCTTCCGCCACGTCCGCATAGGTCTCGACCACATTGAGCAGCAGTTGGTCGAGGGCAAGTGGCTGGAAGTGCAGCTTGCGAACACCAGCCTCGATCTGGGATATGCGCAGCAGGGCATCGAACGTCGCGTTGATCTGGTCGCATTCCGCAAGCGCCTCCTCCAACAGGGAGCGAAGAAAATCGTCCGCCGCACTCCGATCGAGCGCCTAGTCGATCATCAGTTTCAGCCGGTTGAGCGGGGTCTTCAGGTCATGGGCGATGTCCGTGCTCACCTGCCGTATGCTTTCGACAAGCGTGGAGAGCCGTACGAGCGCCAGGTTGATCTTTCCAGCGATCTCGTCGACATCGTCCCGTAATCCGGTGAGCGGAATCCGGACGTCAAGCTGGCCGTTCGAAACGGCCGATATCGTCGCGGCGATGGTATCAAGGCGATCCTGGGCGCGGCGTGCGAGATAGGCGCCGGTGGCGAAGGCGAGAACCACGGCCAGCGCGCTGGCCCATCCAAAGCTGACAAGCACGATCCCGGCCAGATCTTCCGTCTCCCGGAAGCTCTGACCCGCCACCAGCCTATATCCGTCGATTGTTCCGCTCAGGACGCGAAACCGCTCCACATCCAGCAGGCCGAGTTCAGGCGCTGAGGCCGTTGCAAATCCCTCATGCGCCACGGCAACAGCGAGATTTCCCGAGAGCACTTTTCCAGATCGGTCCGGCAGCAGGAAGATGTGGGAACCATCGGTGCTCAGCCTGACGAAGCTGTTCATGGTGCCGATGAGATTCTCGATGTCATCGGAGGGGTAGGTCGATTCCAGCATCGAATAGGTTTGCTGGACCGAGGCATCCAGCGTCTCGCGCAACTCGCCGCGCGCTCGACCTGGCCGTTGGTCCATGGATGCCTTGGCTTTGTCAGCCGGTGTTCGATATCGTGGGCTTGGCAGGCTCGATCGAGCGGATGCCCGCGCCAGATAGCTATCGGCCCTGAACGTTTTTGCGGCAGATCGGCAAACTGGATGCCGTTGTCAGTCAGAACAATCTTGATCTTGTCGGCAACGGCGGCCACCAGAGCACCGAGGAATGCACGTGCCGTCGCCGTGTTGGCCTTGTCGACGCGTTCCGCGAAGGCGAACTTCGAGGTGCGGTCGATACCAACGTACAGATA
>NZ_JBQVPI010000044.1:0-25331 GCF_052438155.1 Shinella sp.
CGCAGGATATGAACAGGATTAAACCGGACGTGCTCTAGCGTCCCGTTTATGGCCTCACGATCGTCGAGGCTGCCTATCCGGAAGCTCAATCACAGCGTTTGGTCGGCCTCGGTGATCGCCAGTACTCTGGCTCACAGTAGCGGCTCTGACTCACATTGGCTGCTGTTGCGGTGGATGTTTTTGTTGATTCTCCGGAGGATCAGCTTATGCAACATCGACTTTCCCGCGCGAGCCTCGCGCCTGACGCTTTGCAGTAGACGAAGTGAAGGTTATAGCGAACAGCGTTCATATCCAGCTTCACGCGCACCAACATTCGGGAACCTGTCCAGACTGCGGCCGGTCAAGCCGGAGGGTTCAAAGTCGATATGTGCGCCGACCGCTGATCTGCCCCTCAGCGGTCGGCGAGTAGCGTAGACGGTCCGGGCGCGTCGGTTTTGGTGCGATGCAGTCCTGTACGGACGCCGCATCTTCTGCGAACAGTTCGGTGTCGGCGTGTTGGCTCGCTATGGTCGCCGCACCCAACGGCTGGAGATAATCGTCCAACACCTCGGCTTGGCGCTCGGCGGTAGACCGGCCGCAGCCTTTGCCAATCGTCTGATGATGCCGGTGAGCAACGACACACTCCTGCGGGTGGATCGCCGCCGTATTGCTAATCAGAACGAAGAGTTCAGCGTCATAGGCATCGATAATTTTGCCTTCAGCCGCGGCCAGACCTACGGAGCACTCGTTTGCGACCTCGAGCGGCGGAGGCCTGTCACCCTGTTGCCGGATCGTGCGTTGGATACGTCTCGGTCAGCCTATGCAGAAGATTCAACACATGCGTTTTAGTCGCCACGCCTTGATCCAGAGCCAGTTCCACAGCCCTGAGGACGACCTGTTCGTGATGAAGGACAAGCGCAAGGATGTAGGCCATCTCACGATCACCGCCGGGGCGGCGAACCATCTGGTCCTGCAGTTGTCGAAAGGCCAACGGCAATTCCAGGAAGGGTGCACCATTGCGCAGGGCACCGGGTTTGCGCTGGATGACGGCAAGGTAATGCCGCCAGTCGTAAATCGTTCGCGGCGGCTTATTGTGGCTGCGTTCAATAACCCGCTCATGCTCGCATAGGATACTGCCCTCGGCCGCAACGACCAGGAGCTCGGGATAGATGCACAGGCTGACGGGCCGGTTTGCAAACGATGCAGGCACGCTGTAGCGATTCCGCTCAAAGGTGATCAGGCAGGTGGGCGAGACGCGCTTGCTTTGCTCGACGAAGCCGTCAAAAGCGGGAGGCAGTGCCATCAAGGATGCCCGCTCATCAGCCAAAACGGTGGCGTCGCCTTAGCCGACTGGTGTGGATCGGGACGATAGTGTACCGGCATGACTGAAAAGGTGTCCGCCCACTATAAACGTCACCGTTTTCCGGCCGAGGTCATCGCGCACGCGTGTGGCTCTAATGTCGATTTCCGCTGAGCCTACGCGACGGCGAGGATCTGCTTGCCGAGCGTGGCATTGGCGTCTCGTTTCAGACCGTCGCAGAATGGGCAGCGAAATTTGGCCTGAAATTCGCCCATCAACTCCGGCAGCGATCTTGTGGT
Source organism: Shinella sp. (assembly GCF_052438155.1). NCBI lineage: Bacteria > Pseudomonadati > Pseudomonadota > Alphaproteobacteria > Hyphomicrobiales > Rhizobiaceae > Shinella > Shinella sp. The sequence continues at coordinate 1,579 of NZ_JBQVPI010000044.1, forward strand.
CACTTTGCCGATACGTGGCACCTTGATGAGATGGTCGTGGCGATCAAGGGGAAGACGTACTGGCTGTGGCGCGCGTCGATGCCAACGGCTACGTTATCGATGCTCTGCTGCAAAGCCGCAGGAACAAGGGGGCTGCTTTTCGGCTGATGCGTAAGCTGTTCAAAGGCCAGGGTGTTGCCCCGCGCGTCATGGTGACCGAGAAGCTGCGCTCTTACGCCGCCGCCAAAGCTGAATTGATGCCGGGCGTCGAACATCGCTCGCACAAGGACCTGAACAACCGCGCAGAAAGTTCCCACCTTTCTCTTCGACGACGAGAACGACGCATGATGCGCTTCAAGTCGACGCGGCAATGCCAGCGTTTCGTCTCAACCCACAGCCAGATCGCAAATCTCTTCCACCTTCATCGCAAACAACTGACCGCCGCCGATCATCGCCAGCTTCGAGCCTACGCGATCTCGACCTGGCGTGAAATCGCCTGGTCGACCGCTGCCTGAAAGGCGGCACACAAATCCTCGCCGCGAATTGCGACAAGTTAAGGTGACGCCATCTCCGCAGGCCATCGGTCCAACTACTTGGCAAATGAGGGCCGAAATGGAAGATTGTGCTCAAGCCCCAGCCATGGCGGGTTCTCTGCGTACATTTCCTGGATGAGCTGCTTGATCAGGTCGATATAGTGCCCGTTGTCGTTTGCACGGTGGTTGAGGATCACGGGCGAGGTCACGTGTTTGCCTTCCAGCAGCCGGTAGTGGACATCATTGCGCATCTGCCGGGCCGAGGACGGGATTATGCAGACGCCGGCAGCGGCAGCGACGAGGCCCAATGCGGTCTGGATTTCCCGCACCTCCTGCACTTCGGGCGGGCGCACGTCATGGTCGTGCAGCAAGCTCAGCACCTGGTCCGCGAAGCTTGGACGGGGTTCTTTCGGGTAGACGATCAGGCGCTGGGAAACGAGCGCCTTCATCGGCAGCGGTGACGCGTCGGCGGCCAGCGGGGTCTCCTGTGGAATGGCTGCCACCAGCCGTTCCTCGCGCAGAACGATGCTTGCCACTGCGGGGTCCGCATGCCGCACGCGACCGAAGCCGATGTCGATACGCCCTTCCTTCAACGCCTGAATCTGCTGCATGGACATCAGTTCCAGCAGCTGGATATCGAGGTGGGGCGCATGCTGGCGCAGCTTTCGAACGAGTGTCGGCAGGCCGCCGTAGAGGGTGGACGCGACGAACCCGATGGATAACACGCTCTGCTGGTTGAGACCGACGCGCCGGGTCGCTTCTCGCATCTGCTCCACCCGGCCGAGCACCTGCATCGCCTGTTCGTAGAACAGCCGGCCAGCTTCTGTTAGTCGCACCGGCCGGCTCTTGCGGGTGAGGAGCGTGACGCCAAGTTCCTCTTCCAGCAATTGAATCTGCCGGCTCAATGGCGGCTGCGCTATATGCAACATGTCGGCAGCGCGGGTGAAGTTGCGCTCCCGGGCGACGGCGACGAAGTAGCGAAGCTGACGAAGATCCATTTCAGGCGATCCCATTACAGTTTCGGTATGTTGTACTGCGAAAGAAGCGTTGACTCGGCCTTTGCAAGGCCTTCCATATCTTAAAGGTATTATTCTAAACGTAAACAGTCTTGGACGCGATCAGATCTTGGTGGCTAAATGTCGTTCATGAACACGATCTCTGCACCCTTGGTCACGGCCCTCCAGATCGCTCCCACCGTCGAGCGGATCGAAACGTTGTTGCTCGATCTTCCGACCATTCGTCCTCACAAACTCTCCGTGGCGACAATGATCGGCCAGACACTGATGCTCGTGAAGATCCATTGCAGCGACGGTTTCGTTGGCATCGGCGAAGGCGCCACCATTGGCGGCATGGCCTATGGTGGCGAGAGCCCGGAAAGCATGAAACTCGCCGTCGATAGCTATTTCGCGCCGGTGATGGTCGGGCAGGATGCCACTCGAGTGCAGGCGCTGATGGCGCGGCTCGGCAAGATGGTCAAGGAGAACCGTTTCGCCAAGAGCGCCGTCGAAACCGCGTTGCTCGATGCGCATGGCAAGCGGCTCGGGCTTGCGGTCAGCGAACTGCTCGGGGGCCGCCGGCGCGATCGTCTTCCTGTCGCCTGGACGCTCGCCTCGGGCGATACGGCAAAGGATATTGCCGAAGCCGAAGAGATGCTCTCCATCCGTCGGCACAACGTCTTCAAGCTGAAGATCGGTGCCAGGTCGATCCGCGAGGACGTTTCTCATGTCGCCGCGATCAAGCGGGCGCTGGGCGAGCGCGGTGCGGTGCGCGTCGATGTCAACATGGCCTGGAGCGAGACGGACGCCGTCTATGGCATGGCGGCGCTGGCCGATGCCGGCTGCGAACTGGTCGAGCAACCAGTCGCCTCGGCCGCGGGGCTGGCGCGCCTGATGCGCCGCTTCCCCGTGGCACTGATGGCGGACGAATCCCTGCACGGCCCGGAATCGGCCTTCGAGATCGCAAGGGTGCACGGCGCCGATGTGTTCGCGGTCAAGGTCGAGCAGAGCGGCGGCCTGTACAATGCGTTGCGTGTGGCAGCGATCGCCGATGCGGCCGGGATCGAGCTTTACGGTGGCACCATGCTGGAAGGCGCCCTGGGCACGGTCGCTTCGGCCCATGCCTTTTCCACTTTCGCCAATCTGCAATGGGGCACGGAACTGTTCGGCCCCCTGCTGCTGACCGAGGAGATCCTCGTGACACCGCTGGATTACAGCGAATTCCAACTGACCATTCCCGATGGGCCTGGCCTGGGCGTCACGCTGGACGAGGACCGCGTCAGGTTCTTCCAGCGCGATGGGCTGCGCAAGACCGTCAGCATCGCGAAGTAGAGGAGCCAGACCATGTTGTTTCAAGTTCGCATGGACGTCAGCATACCGCGAGACATCGCCCCGGATGAAGTCGCAGTGATCGTCGCGAAGGAGCGGGCCTATTCGCAGGAGCTGCAGCAGAGCGGCAAATGGCGCCACATCTGGCGGATCGTCGGCGAGTACGCAAACTACAGCATCTTCGACGTGAAGGATAACGAAGAACTGCACCAGATCCTGTCGGGCCTGCCGCTGTTCAAGTTCATGACCATCACTGTCACGCCGCTGGTGCGGCATCCGTCGTCGACCCGCGATGACGACAGCTGAGCAATGCGCCGGGAGCGGCGTTCGGCCCGGATGGCGAGCGTCCCGATCGACTTTCGCAACACCCAAGAAGGAGGAGTATGGCAATGGACGTAAAGATTTTCGACAAGCCCGAGGTACAGGACTTCCTGAAGGTTCTGAGCGGCTTGAACAACGACGGCGGCAATGCGCGCATGAAAGAGATCGTTCATCGGGTGATGTCCGACCTGTTCAAGGCAATCGACGACCTCAACGTCACCCCTGACGAATACTGGACCGGCATTGCCTGGCTCAACGAAATCGGTGCTTCGGGGCAGGCCGGCCTGATCTCGCCCGGTCTCGGCCTCGACCATTTCCTCGACCAGCGCCTCGATGCGATCGATGCGGCACTCGGCATCCAGAACCCGACCCCGCGCACCATCGAAGGCCCGCTCTATGTGGCCGGCGCCCCGGCCTCGGAAGGCTTTGCCCGTCTCGACGACGGCAGGGACACCAACGGCCATACACTGGTCATGCACGGAACCGTATACGATGCCAGCGGCAAGCCGCTGCCGGGCGCGACCGTCGAAGTCTGGCACTGTGACACCCGCGGGTTCTATTCGCACTTCGACCCGACCGGACTACAGGCGCCGTTCAACATGCGCCGTACGATCATCGCCGATGCGAGGGGCTGTTACAAGTTCCAGAGCATCGTGCCGCACGGCTACGGTGTTCCGCCGGGCAGCCCGACCGAAAAGCTGCTGTCGGCGCTCGGCCGCCATGGCCAGCGTCCGGCGCATATCCACTTCTTCATCAGTGCGGATGGCCACCGCAAGCTGACCACCCAGATCAACATCGACGGCGACCCGCTGGTCAACGACGATTTCGCCTACGCCACCCGGGACGGTCTCGTTCCGGCCATCATCGAGCACACCGACGAGGCCAGCATAAAGGCCAACAATCTCACCGGTCCGTTCGCCGAGATCGAATTCGACATTCATCTCACCGCGCTCGTAAACGGCGTGGACAATCAGGTCAACGAGCAGCGCCAGCGCGTTGCGGCGTAAGCCCCCCTGCGGCGGCTGAAAGAAGCCGCCGCGCCCTAAACATCGTGCATTCGACATTGTTGCAACGGCCGCACGGGAAGAGTTGCGCCGCGAGCGGGAGAAGAACCATGTCTGCGATTATCGAAAAGACCCATGACCTCGAGCAGTTGTTGGCAACGGCAGTGCAGGATGACAAGGAGGCCGGCGTGTTTCGCTGCCGGCGCGACATCTTCACCAATGCCGAATTGTTCGAACTGGAGATGAAGCACATCTTCGAGAGCAACTGGGTCTATCTGGCCCATGAGAGCCAAGTCCCCGACAACAACGATTACTACACCACCTATATCGGCCGCCAGCCGGTGGTCATCACACGCGACAAGACCGGCCAGCTCAATGCCGTGATCAATGCCTGCGCCCATCGGGGTGCCATGCTGTGTCGCCGCAAGCACGGCAACAAGGGCAGCTTCACCTGCCCCTTCCACGGCTGGACCTTCTCCAACACCGGCAAGCTGCTCAAGGTGAAGGACGAGAAGACGACCCAGTATCCGCCGCAGTTCAACCAGAACGGCTCGCACGACCTGAAGCGCGTTGCCCGTTTCGAGAGCTATCGCGGCTTCCTGTTCGGCAGCGTGAACGCCGATGTCGCCCCGCTCGAGGACTATCTCGGCGAAACCAGGGTCATCATCGACCAGATCGTCGACCAGGCACCGGACGGGCTGGAGGTTCTGCGCGGCAATTCCTCCTACATCTATGACGGCAACTGGAAGCTCCAGATGGAGAACGGTTGCGACGGCTACCATGTCAGCTCCGTGCACTGGAACTACGCTGCCACGATGGGGCGTCGCGCCGAGGAAGGCACCAAGGCGGTGGATGCCAACAGCTGGAGCAAGTCGACCGCCGGCGTCTATGGTTTCGAAAACGGCCATATACTGCTCTGGACGCGCACGATGAACCCGGAGGTGCGCCCTATCTACAGCGAGCGCGAGGAGATCACGGCGCGCGTGGGCGAGGACAGGGCGAACTTCATCGTCAACCAGACCCGCAATCTCTGCCTCTATCCGAACGTCTTCCTGATGGACCAGTTCTCGACGCAGATCCGCGTCACCCGGCCGATCAGCGTGGACAAGACCGAGATCACCATCTTCTGCTTCGCGCCGAAGGGCGAAAGCGCCGAGAACCGCGCGCTGCGCATCCGTCAGTACGAAGACTTCTTCAACGTTTCGGGCATGGGCACGGCCGACGACCTGGAGGAATTCCGGGCTTGCCAGGCCGGATATGCCGGCATCGCCGCGCTCTGGAACGACATGTCGCGAGGCGCGCCGCTCTGGATCGAAGGTCCGGACGACAATGCCAGGCAGATGGGAATGAACCCGCTGCTTTCCGGCGAGCGCAGCGAGGACGAGGGCCTGTTCGTGCGCCAGCACGAATACTGGGCAAGCGTGATGCGCGATGCGCTCGCCTGCGAGCGCAAGGAGGTGGCGGCATGAGCATCTCCTATGAAACCGTCTGCGCCTTCCTCTACAAGGAGGCGCGCCTGCTGGACGACCGCGCGTGGGACGAGTGGCTCACCTGCTATGCGAAGGACGTGACCTACTGGATGCCGGCCTGGGACGACGACGACCAGCTTACCGAGGATCCGCATGCGCAGATTTCGCTGATCTACTATCCCAGCCGCGAGGGCTTGGAGGACCGGGTCTTCCGCATCAAGACGGAACGGTCCGGCGCATCGACACCCGAGCCGCGCACCAGCCACAACGTCACCAATGTCGAGGTGTTGGCGCAGCGCGGCGACGAGGTGGACGTCCGCTACAACTTCAACACGCTCAACCATCGCTACAAGGTCACCGACAGCTTCTTCGGGACCATGTTCGTCACGCTGCGCCGAAGCGGCGAACAGCTGCTGATTTCATCCAAGAAGATCGTGCTGAAGAACGACTACATCCGCCAGGTCATCGACGTCTATCACATCTGACGCGCGTCGCCGGGCGGGCAGAAACCTTTGAGGAGGGTTCCATGGCCAGCTACAACATCGCATTGAACTTCGAGGACGGCGTTACCCGTTTCATCGACTGCAAAGACGGCGAGAAGGTGCTCGATGCTGCCTATCGCAGCAAGATCAACCTGCCGATGGACTGTTCCGACGGCGTCTGCGGCACCTGCAAGTGTCGTGCCGAAAGCGGCTCCTACGACCTCGGCGACGACTATATCGACGATGCGTTGACCGCGAACGAGGCGGAGACCGGTCTCATACTGACCTGCCAGATGAAGCCGACGTCCGATTGCGTCATTGCCGTGCCGACGACCTCTGTCGCCTGCAAGACCGGGCAGCAGACCTTTGCCGCCACGGTCGCGAGGGTGGTGCCGCACAAGGACGCGGCGATTGTGCTGGAATTGGAGGTGGGTGCCGGTGCGCCCGCCTTTCTGCCCGGCCAATACGTCAATATCGACGTGCCGGGCAGCGGCCAGCATCGCTCCTATTCCTTCAGCACCGCGCCCGGTGAGAAACGCATCGGCTTTCTCATCAAGAAGATAACGGGCGGCGTGATGAGCAACTGGCTGGAGCGCGCCGAATTGGGAGGGAAACTCGACCTGACCGGCCCGCTCGGCAGCTTCTACATGCGCAAGGTCGAACGACCGCTCCTGTTCCTGGCCGGTGGTACGGGGCTGGCCCCCTTCCTGTCCATGCTGGAGGTGCTGGCAAGCGAACAGTCGCAGCAGCAGGTCCACCTGATCTACGGCGTGACCCGCGATCTGGACCTGGTCCTCGTGGACGAGATCGAGGCCTATACCGGCCGATTGCCGAACCTCACCTACAGCACGGTGGTCGCCGAGGCGGCCTCTAGCCATCCCCGCAAGGGCTGGGTGACCCAGCACATGCCGGCCGAGGCGCTCAACGGCGGCGATGTCGATGTCTATCTCTGCGGTCCGCCGCCGATGGTCGACGCCGTGCGCAAGCATTTCGACGACAACGGCGTCAAGCCAAACAGCTTCCACTACGAAAAGTTCACGCCGAATGCCGCGGCGAAGGAGGCCGCATGAGCACCGCGCGCTTCACGAACCGTTTCGCGGGCAAGGTGCTGGTCGTCACCGGTGCCGCACAAGGCATCGGCCGCGCCGTGGCGCAGCGCGCCGCCGAGGAGGGCGGCAAGGTGGTCTTCGTCGATCGGGCTTCCTTCGTCGCCGAGGTGGCGGCGGATGTGAAGGGCGCGCATACCGCGGCCTTCAGCGCGGATCTGGAGACCCACGAGGGTGCCGCGGCGGCGATGCGCTTTGCGCGCGATACATTCGGCGGCATCGATATCCTGATTAACAATGTCGGCGGCGCGATCCGCATGCGCCCCTATCCGGAATTCGCGCCGGAGCAGATCGACGCCGAAATCCGTCGTTCCTTGATGCCGACCCTTTATTGCTGCCACGCCGTTCTTCCCTATCTGTTCGAGCGCGGTGGCGGAACGATCGTCAACGTGTCCTCGAATGCCACGCGCGGCATCCATCGCGTGCCCTACTCGGCGGCAAAGGGCGGCGTGAACGCCATCACCCAGTCGCTGGCCATGGAGCTCGCCGAGCGCAACATCCGCGTGGTCGCAACCGCCCCCGGCGGCACGCAGGCACCGCCGCGCCGCATTCCCCGCAATGCCGATGGCGACACGGCGGCGGAGCAGGGCTGGATGGCCGACGTCGTGGAGCAGGTGAAGCAGTCGAGCTTCATGAAGCGCTACGGCGCGATCGACGAGCAGGCGGCGCCGATCCTGTTTCTCGCCTCGGACGAGGCGTCCTACATCACCGGGAGCGTGCTGCCGGTCGCCGGAGGAGACCTCGGCTGAAATTCCAGGACTGATCCAGCGTAACAACTCGTGGAGGAGCGAACATGCGCGCTATCGATGTGAATGAAGCCATAGACAACAATCCCGTCGGACGCTTTCAATGGACGGTGGTCGGGCTCTGCGCCCTGCTGCTGGTCGTCGATGGCTACGATGTCTTCGTTGCCGGAACCGTGCTGCCGACCCTGATGGCGGAATGGCAGCTGAGCAAGCCGGAGGCCGGGGCGCTACAGGCGTGGGCGCTGTTCGGGATGATGTTCGGTGCGCTGTTTTTCGGCCCGTTGGCCGACAGGATCGGCCGCAAGAAGGGCATTGCGATCAGCTTCCTGCTGTTCACCGTCGCAACCCTCCTGACCGGTTTCGCCAGCACGCCGACGGAGTTCAAGATCTTTCGCTTCATCGCCGGACTCGGCTGCGGCGGCCTGATGCCGAACGCCGTAGCGTTGATGAACGAATACGCTCCCAGGCGCCTGCGCGGAACCATGGTCGCGTTGATGTTCTCCGGATACTCTGTCGGTGGCATGGTCGCGGCCGCGCTCGGCATCGGCTTGATCCCGCAGTTCGGCTGGCAGCCGATGTTCTTCATCGCCGCCGTTCCGCTGCTGATGCTTCCGGCCATTCTGTGGAAGCTGCCTGAATCGCTCGGCTTCCTCATCCGCCAGGGCCGGCAGGAGCAGGCGAAACGGATCTATGCGAAGATCGCGCCGTCCGCGTGTCTCGGCGTCGGCGACACGCTGACCTTTACCGAAACGAAGGGGGGCGTCGCCTCGGTTGCCGAGCTTTTCCGGCATCAGCGCGCGCTGCGCACGGCAATGCTCTGGGTGGCCTTCTTCTGCTGCCTGCTGCTCGTATACCTTCTGTCCTCGTGGCTGCCGAAGGTGCTGCAGGAAGCCGGCTATGCTGAAAGGGCCAGCCTGCTGAGTCTCTTCTCCCTCAATTTCGGTGGCATGGCCGGGGCGATCGCCGGCGGCTGGCTCGGTGACCGGTTCGGGCTTCCGAAGGTCGTGGTCGGCTTCTTCGCCGCCGCTGCCGTATCGATTGCGCTGATCGGCTTCAACCCACCTGCCGGCGCCCTGTTTGTGATGGTGTTCATTGCTGGTGCCACCACGATCGGCACGCAGATCCTGCTCTATGCCAGCGTGGCGCAGCTCTATAACCTCTCGGTGCGCTCCACCGGGCTCGGCTGGGCCTCCGGCGTCGGGCGTATCGGCGCGATCGTCGGCCCCACGCTTGGCGGCTTCCTGCTGGCAAAGGAGTTCCCGCTGCAGCAGAACTTCCTGCTCTTCGCCATCCCGGCGGTCATCTCGGCCGTGGCGATGCTGGTGTTCGCGGTCAGCAACGACCGTCGCTCAAGCGCCATGGCGCTGGCAGCGGCATGAGGCGATGGTCAGCGGTCAGGGTAAGCGGCGTGCAGATGTTTCTCTACCGGCTGTTGCGGCCGGTGCGAGCTCTGCCCGGGCTACCATGCGAACCGCTGGCCACCGCCATCGACTTCTCGCCATCGCAACGGATTGTCCGGTGCGGTAAGGTCAATATTGGAGCCGCGATCAGCGCGGCTTTCGCCAATGCGGGTAACTGAATTCATGCCTTATCTCGATCGTCCCGGCCATCGCCTCCACTACCGTATTGACGGGAACGATCCGGCTGCGCCCTGGCTCGTATTCTGCAACTCGCTGGGAACCGACCTTCACATGTGGGACGCGCAGATGGTTGCGTTGTCACCGCATTTCCGCATTCTGCGATACGATCGCCGTGGCCACGGCCAGTCGTCGGCCCCGCCGCCACCCTATTCGCTGGCCGATCTCGGCAGTGACGTGATCGCCCTGCTTGATGCCCGGGAGATCGAGCACGCGCATTTCTGCGGGCTGTCGATCGGCGGCCTGACGGGGCAATGGCTGGCCATCCATGCCGGCCAGCGTTTTGACAAGGTCGTCCTCTGCGCCACCGCGGCGAAGATCGGCACCGCCGAAGGCTGGGCCGCACGCATGGATGACGTGCGGGCGAACGGGCTTGCGCCTCTCGTCCCTGCCACGGCGGAGCGGTGGTTCACCCCGTCCTTCACGGCCGCCGCGCCCGACGCCGCGCGCGCGGTGCTTGAACGTTTCACTGCAACATCCGTCGATGGCTATATCGGCTGCTGCGCAGCCCTTGCCGGCGCCGACCTCCGGGACGAAATCGAGCGGATCGCCAACCCATTGCTGGCCATCTCCGGCGACGACGACCCGGTATGTCCGCCATCCGATCTTGAATATATATCAGCCCGCGTGCAACAGGGCCGGCACCTGTCGCTGCGTGGCCGCCATATCGTCAATGTCGAAGCCTCGCGGGCGTTTGACGCAGCGCTTCTGGGTTTTCTCCTTAACTAACCTTTGGGCTGCATTGATCCCTGTCCCATATTTCTGCTCGATGCCGACGTGGGTGCACGGATCATTTATCGGTAATGGTTCATGTGAACGGCTATTGAAATAGTCGTTTTTTTACGCTCGTGCCTTTCATACATAACGCCGCCTGCCGCCATCGCATCAGCAAGATGGCGTTCAAGGTGACGAACTGGCGGGAGTATGAGGCTGGCCTTCGCCAGCGAGGCAGCCTGACGCTTTGGATCACGTGCGAAGCGTTGTCGCCGTGGCAAGCGCCGAAGCGCACGACCCGCGGCGGCCAGCCGTGCTATTCCGATCTGGCGATCGAGACCGCTTTGACCCTCGGGATCGTGTTCGGCCTGCGGCTGCGCCAAACAGAGGGCTTCCTTGCATCGGCGTTGCGATTGATGGGATTGGGTCTCGCCGTACCCGATCACACCACGCTCAGCCGCCGGGCGAGCACGTGGCGATCGTCTGACAAGCGGCAAGGTTGCCGGGTTCCAGGAGAAGGTCACGTTCACGTCCTCATCGACAGCGCCGGGCTTGAAATCTTTGGCGCGGGCCACTGGCTGGAAGAAAAGCATCGTGCCAGATCGCGGCGCAGTTGGCGCAAACTGCATCTGGCAGTGGATGGCGACAGCGGCGAGATCTTGGCCCACGTCGTGACCGACCAGAACACAGGCGACGCCTCGCAGGTAGCGCGGCTGCTCAACGACATCGACATCCCGATAAGCCAGTTCACCGCCGATGGCGCCTATGACGGGAAGCCGACCTACGACGCCGTCATCCGCCACAGCCCAGATGCTATTGTTGTCGTTCCGCCGCGCTCCAACGCGGTCGAGCGGATCGACGCCGAACTCGGCGGTCAGCGAAACCGTCATATTGCGGCGATCAACATGAACGGACGAATGAAGTGGCAAGTCGCCACCGGCTATGGCAAACAGTCTCTGGTCGAGACCGCCATCGGTCGATATAAGTCGATCATCGGGCATCGTCTGCGGGCGAGGTCCTTCCTCACGCAACAGACAGTTGTGGCCATCAGCTGTACCGTACTCAACGGCATGTTTGCCTGCGCGCGCCCGAAATCCGTCCGCAGCAGCGCTGCCGCTGCGTAGCAAACCACATCAAAGAGCGTATTCTCAAAATACCAAGATCCATGCACCAAAGCTTCTCAGAACTGCTTTGCAGCCCGCACGCGTCCGCCCGCGGATGTCTCGCCGCCGTCGGCGATGTTGAGCAGGAGGCTCAAGTCCAGCATCCACAGGTTCGCGGTTTGCAACGAAACTCCGGCCGTCAGCGAGCCGAAGGCGCCCGAGCCATCGAGGCCCGAGTAGCCGCCCGTCACGCCCAGTTTCGGTGTCACCTGCGTGCCGTTTTCCAGCGTGAACGACCGTGCGATTTCCGCGCCCAGGCTGACACGGAACTGCTCTGCGTCGAACCCCTCGATATCCACCGTCTCCCCGGCATCGTTTCGGACCGTGTAGTCGTCAACGCTTTCGGAGAAGTACAGAATACGCAGTTTCGGCGTGAAGGTCGTCGCTTCGTCGATGTCCCATTGCCCCTCGAGTGAGGTGTCGGCCATCCAGCGTGTCGTGTCGAACGTGCCGTCCCAGAACGCCGTGTCGATATCGTTGGATGAGCCGCCGTAACGCAGGCTGGCGTTCCAGAAGATGTTGCGGGCGATCTCGAACGAGGCATAGGGACCCGCAAGCCAGCCGTTGCCGGTCAGTTCTGCATCCGCATCGCTTGGGTCGGTCATCCGGTCATAGTGGAAGGACAAGCCCACAAGCACCTTGTCCGTCAGGAGATAGTCGGCGCCGGCATTGATCATCGCGAAGCTGCCCCAACGCCCATCATTATCATCCCGGTTGTGCGCCAGGAAAGTGCCGTCGATCCAGATGTTGAACGGCGAGGACGCGGCCGCACTCACGCCGTCGGCATTGTCGCGCGCCGCCTCCATCTGCCGCAGGCTGGTGGAAACGCTGCCTGTCATGCCCTCTTCCGACGGCATCATGCGCGCGGTGACCGGATCGGTCGCCGCCTCCATCTGCCGGCGTTCCAGAAGCCCGGGGACCTTGATAGCCGAGGAGATCATGTTCTGCCGCGTCTCGACGAAGCCACGTACCAATGCATCGATGTCCTCGGCAACCCTGTCCGCATCATGCGCCAGCCGGTAGGTGACGACCCCGATATTGGATGTACCGAGCGCACTGATCAGCCTGTAGCCGACCTGTACCTCACCGGAATAGGCGGGATCGGGCTTGTATTGCAAATACCAGCCGGCAGGGGCTGCAGCAGCGCCAACCGCCGCCATCTCGCCACGAATGATCGTAGCCTTGCCAGCATTGGCCGGCTCGACAAAGGCAAGCTCAGCCCCCGTGAACGGACCACCCGTTGCACCCCGGTTGAGGTACACGTTCGCAGGCGTCCCGCCAGCCGGAACCTCCACGACGAGGTCGACAACCGTGGTTGTCCGCCGCTTCACCCGCAAGGTGAACGTAGTCTTGCCGGTAGCGCCAGTGCCATCGCGCACCTGAATGGTAAAGTTATGCGTGCCGGCAGCGTCGGCGGAAAGTCGGCCGGTGAGTTCGCCGGTCGAGATGTTCAACACCAGGCCTTTCGGCAACCTGCCCGAAACGACGCTGTAGATCAGCGACCCCGTTCCACCCTTCGCGGTGATCGATTGGCTGTAGTCTTCGCCTGCCATCGCTTCATCCAGCGCGCCGCCTGGCGGGGTGAAGACGAATGTTACCTTGGGTGGCTTGATCTTCAGCGAATAGCCAGCCGCACCGCTCGTGCCGACTGTATCCGTCGCCGTAACGGTGAAGGAGAAATCACCGCTTGTCGTGGGGGTGCCGGTGATCGCGGCCGTCGCGGCATTGAGGCTCACGCCCGCCGGAAGCGTACCGGCCGTCACCGCATAGCTGATCGTACCCACGCCACCGCTTGCTGAGATCGACGTGTTCGCATAGGCAACGCCCGCCGTGCCGGCCGGAAACGCCGTTCCCGTTCCCGGCTTCAGCACCACCGCCGGCGCTTTGATCGTGATCGTGTAGCTCGCCGCCGCCGAACCGGCCGTTGCAGCCGCCGCCGTTACCGTGAACGTCACCGTACCGAACGCACCGGACGTTGGCGTGCCACTGATCGCACCCGTCGATGCGTTGAGCCTCAGGCCGGCCGGAAGCGCTCCGCTGGTCACCGTATAGCCAATCCGGCCAACGCCGCCGCTCGCGGAGATCGATGTGTCCGAATAGGATTTTCCCACAGTACCGGCCGAAAGCGCCGTGCCCGTGGCTGGCGTCAGCACGACGGCGGGTCCACGCACCGTAATAGTGTAGCGTGCCGAGGCAGAGCCCGCGGTCGCAGCCGTCGCCTTGACTGTAAAGCTTGCCGTGCCGAGCGCAGCCGCAGTCGGCTTGCCGGCGATCGCACCATTTGATGCATTGAGATTCAATCCGGCTGGAAGCGACCCGCTCGTTACCGCGTAGGTGATCTTGCCGACCCCGCCGCTTGCCGAGATCGCCCTGTCCGAATAGGAGACCCCGACTGTGCCCGCCGCCAAGGCTGTACCGGTTGCGGGCGTCAATGACACAGCCGGTCCGCGTACCCTTAACGTATAGCGCGCCGATGCGGCACCCGCGGATGCCCCGGTGGCCTTGATCGTGAAGCTTGCCGTACCGAATGCGGCGGCCGTCGGCGTGCCGCTGATCGAGCCGGTCGATGCATCAAGGCTCAGACCAGCCGGAAGAGCACCATGCGTCACGGCAAAGGTGATCGCGCCAACGCCGCCGCTCGCCGAAATCGAGGTGTTCGAATAAGGAACGCCGACCGTACCCGCCGAAAGCGCCGTGCCGGTTGCCGGTATCAGCACCACAGCCGAGCCGCGCACCGTAATCGTGTAGGTCGCCGAGCCAGTGCCGCTGGTTGCGGCTGTTGCCGTTACCGTGAAGGTCGCCTTTCCGAGTGCTGCGGCGGTTGGCGTACCGGTGATCGCCCCGCTCGATGCATTAAGACCAAGCCCTGCCGGAAGCGCGCCGGCCGTCACAGCATAGCTTATGACGCCAACACCGCCTGTCGCCGAAATCGAGGTGTCCGAATAGGCGACGCCCACCGTGCCAGCCGAAAGTGCCGTGCCGGTTGCCGGCGTCAGCGCCACGGTCGTGCCCCCCACGGTAATCGTGTAGCTCGCCGCCGCGGAACCTGATGTCGCGGCCGTCGCCGTCACAGTGAAAGTCGCCGTGCCAAAGGCTCCGGCGGCCGGTGTGCCGGTGATCGCCCCGGTCGATGCGTTGAGGCTCAACCCCGTGGGAAGCGCGCCGCTCGTCACGGCGTAGCCGATCGTCCCCACACCACCACTCGCCGAAATCGAGGTATCCGAATAGGCGACACCGACCGTACCGGCCGAAAGCGCCGTGCCGGTTGCCGGCGTCAGCACCACGGCAGTGCCCCCCACGGTAATCGTGTAGCTCGCCGTTGCAGAACCCGATGTCGCTGCCGTCGCCGTCACCGTGAAAGTCGTCGTGCCGAAGGCTCCGGCGGTCGGCGTACCGGTGATCGCACCGGTCGATGCGTTAAGGCTCAGCCCTGTGGGAAGCGCCCCGCTCGTAACCGCATAGCCGATCGTCCCCACGCCGCCACTTGCCGAAATCGAGGTGTCAGAATAGGCCACACCGACCGTGCCTGCCGATAGCGCCGTGCCGGTTGCCGGCGTCAGCACGATCGGCGGTGCTCCCACGGCGATCGAATAGCTTGCCGAGGCCGAACCCGCGGTCGCCGCGGTCGCCGTCACCGTGAAATTCGCCGTTCCGAAGCCTCCGGCGGTCGGCGTGCCCGAGATCGCACCTGTCGATGCATTGAGGCTCAGCCCCGCGGGAAGCGCGCCGCTCGTCACGGCATAGCTAATCGTTCCCACGCCGCCACCCGCCGAGATCGACGTATCCGAATAAACGACGCCAACGGTGCCGGCCGTCAAAGCAGTCCCAGTTACCGGCGTCAGCACGACCGTTGGTCCGCCCACCGCAATCGAATAGCTCGCCGAAGCCGAACCGCTGACCGCTGCCGTCGCCGTGACCGTGAAGTTCGACGTGCCGAGCGCGCCAGCCGTTGGCGTGCCGGTGATTGCACCCGTCGATGTATTCAGGCTCAGGCCTGCCGGGAGCGTGCCACCCGTCACGGAGAAACTGACCGCACCAACGCCGCCGCCCGCCGAAATCGATGTGTTCGAATAGGCAATGCCCACCGTGCCGGCCGTCAAGGCAGTTCCCGTTACCGGCGTCAGAACGACCGCGGTTCCTCCCACGGCAATCGTGTAGCTCGCCGAGGCCGAACCGGTCGTTGCCGCTGTCGCTGTTACCGTGAAACTCGCCGTACCGAAGGCTCCGGCGGTCGGGGTACCAGTAATAGCGCCTGTCGATGCGTTGATGCTCAGACCGGTGGGAAGCGCCCCTGCCGTTACGGCATAACTGATTGTTCCGACACCGCCGCTGGCCGAGATCGACGCATCCGAATAGGCGGCACCGACCGTGCCGGCCGTAAGCGCCGATCCGGATGCCGGCGTCAGCACCATCGGCGGCGCTACCACCGTGATCGAATAGGCGGCCGAAGCCGTGCCTGTCGTTGCCGCAGTCGCCGTTACCGTGAAATTGGCCGTACCGAGTGCCGCAGCCGTCGGCGTGCCGGTGATCGCACCACTCGAGGCATTGAGGCTCAGCCCCGTCGGCAGCGAGCCGGCCGTTACGGCATAGCTGATCGTTCCCACGCCGCCGCTGGCCGAGATCGACGTATCCGAATAGCCTGTCCCGACCGTGCCGCCCGACAGCGCCGTGCCGGATGCCGGCGCCAGCACCATCGGCGGGGCTAACATCGTGATCGAATAGGCGGCCGACGCCGTGCCTGTCGTTGCCGCCGTTGCCGTTACCGTGAAATTGGACGTGCCGAGTGCAGCACCCGTCGGCGTGCCGGTGATCGCACCGCTCGAGGCATTGAGGCTCAGCCCTGTCGGCAGCGAGCCAGCCGTTACGGCATAGCTGATCGTTCCCACGCCGCCGCTGGCCGAGATCGACGTATCCGAATAGCCTGTCCCGATCGTGCCGCCCGACAGCGCCGTGCCGGATGCCGGTGTCAGCACCATCGGCGGGGCAACCACCGTGAGTGAATAGTTGTTCGCGCTGGAACCCGACGTCGCCGCCGTTGCCGTCACCGTGAAATTGGACGTGCCGAGGGCCGCGGCCGCCGGTGTGCCGGTGATTGCGCCGCTGGATGCGTCGAGGCCAAGCCCGGACGGGAGGGCGCCGGCGGTGACCGTGTAGGTAAAGGCGCCAAGCCCGCCGCTCGCCGAGATCGTCGCCGCCGCATAGGCCGTCCCCACCGTGCCGCCCGTCAGGGCACCGCTCGCCGGCGTCACCACCACCGGCGGCGCCTCGATTTCCAGCGTGTAGCTGCCCGAGGCCGACCCGGTGGTCGCGGCCGTCGCCGTCACTGTGAAATTCGCCGTGCCGAATCCGGCTGCCGTCGGTGTGCCGGTGATCGCGCCAGTCGTGGTATTCAAGGCAAGGCCATCGGGAAGCGCGCCGGCCGTCACGGCGTAGCTCATTGCGCCAACCCCGCCGCTCGCCGAGATCGACGTGTTCGAATAGGAAACGCCAACCGTGCCGGTCGAAAATACGGTTCCGGTCGTCGGCGTCAGCACCACCGGTGGTGCCACAATTGTGATCGGATAGGTGGCTTGCTCCACGTTGCCGAACATCGACATTACCGAGACGTCGACGCTTGCGGTGCCGAGGGCGGCGGCCGTTGGCGTGCCTGTGATCTCGCCCGTTAAAGCGTTTATCGTCAGGCCGTCCGGAAGTCCGCTTGCTGAGAAGTTAACCCCACCCAAGGGGGAACTCGCGGAGATCGACGTGTCCGTATAGGCCGAACCGACAACGCCGCCGGTCAATGCAGTGCCTGACGCCGGCGAGAGATTCAGTGGCGGCCCGACGGTCGTGATCTGATAGGCCTCTGCAACCGAGCCGCTTGTCGCGGCAGTCGCCGTAATGGTGAAATTGAACGTGCCGATAGCGGTCGGCGTGCCGTTGATTGCTCCGGTCGACGTGTTCACGGTGAGCCCTGGCGGTAACGCACCTGCCGTCAGGGCATAGGTGATGGTTCCCACGCCGCCCGTCGCCGAAATAGCCGTTGAATAGGCGACACCCGCTGTGCCTGATGTCAATGGACCGCCGACCGGGGCCAGGACCACGGGGGGCGCCGTGATCGTGATCGAATAGCTGGCGGCGGCCGACCCGGCTGTTGCGGCCGTTGCCGTCACCGTGAAGTTCGTCGTTCCAAGTGCCCCGGCTGTCGGCGTGCCCGTTATCGCACCGGTTGATGTGTTGAGAGTGAGCCCCGCCGGCACCGAGCCGGAGGTTATGGCATAGGTGATCGTGCCGACACCGCCGGTCGCCGAAATGGACGCGTTTGAATAAGAAGAGCCGACTACACCGGCGGTCAGAGCTGTGCCGGTCGTCGGCGTCAGCACCACGGGCGGAGCGGTGATCGTGATCGAATAGCTGGCGGCGGCCGACCCGGTTGTTGCGGCCGTTGCCGTCACCGTGAAGTTCGTCGTTCCAAGCGCCCCCGCTGTTGGCGTGCCCGTTATCGCACCGGTCGATGTATTGAAGGTGAGCCCCGCCGGCACCGAACCGGAGGTTACGGCATAGGTGATCGTTCCGACACCACCCGTCGCCGAAATGGACGTGTTCGAGTAGGACGAGCCGACCACGCCGGCGGTCAGGGCCGTGCCGGTCGTCGGCGTCAGCACCACGGGGGGCGCCGTCACCGTGATCGAATAGCTGGCGCTGGCGGCGCCGCTGGTCGCGGCCGTCGCCGCCACCGTGAAATTCGCGGTTCCGATCGCGCCCGCCGTGGGCGTACCGGTGATCGCGCCGGTCGATGCATTGATGCCGAGGCCTGCCGGCAGCGCGCCGGCGGTCACCGCATAGCTGATCGTACCCGACCCCCCGCTCGCCGAGATCGATGCGTTGGAGTAGGAGGTTCCCACCACGCCGGCCGAAAGCGCCGTGCCGCTTGCCGGCGTCAGCGACACCGGGGGGAAGGCATTGATGGTGACGGTAACGTCCTGTGCGATGAAGTGCACGCCGCCGGTCGAGATGGTGGTGCTGTCCTGGACCTTCAATTTGAAAGTCGAACTGCCGACCGCCGATGGTGTGCCGGACAGGAGACCGCTGCCCGAGAGACTCAAGCCCGGGGGCAGGCTGCCGCTGTCGCGGGTATAGGTGTAACCCGGGGTGCCGCCGCTTGCCGAAAACTGCACGCTATAGGCCGTGCCGACGCCGCCGTCCGGCGGGCTGTCAGGCGTCACGTCGATGGCAGGCGCAGCGATGAGGACGCTGTAGGCCTTGTCGAGCGTATTGGCCGTCGGCGTCGTCGAATCGGTCACGCGGACGGTAAAATTGTAGGGACCCGAGCCGGTCGGCGTGCCGGAGATGACACCGGCGGAGGAAAGGGTGAGGCCGGGCGGCAGATTGCTGCCTGCCACGAGCGAATAGGTATAGGGGGTGGTTCCGCCAGTCGTGCTGAGTGCCTGATTATAGGACGTGCCGATCGCCGGCGTGGCAACACTTGATGGTGTGACCGTCAGCGGGGAGGTCGACGGATTGATCGTAATGTTGAATGTAATCGCTACTGCGAAGTCATCCTTGACGATGAACGTGTCGGATGTCGCGCCGTCACCATTGTTGGTGTAGATAAGGGCCGAGGTGTTTGATGGTATTCCGAAGGTCAGGCTGCCATGGGATGGCAATGCGTTGGCCGGCGAAATGAAGCCGAAATCCGCGCAGGTAAAGGTTGCCGTACCGCCCGAGATTATGGTTGCCGTCTGTGGGGAGGTACACGCCGCCTGAGCCACCGTTGCCGGCCACAGGACGATCAGCCAGATCAAGGTCAGAAATGACAAAAAAAACGCCGGCTTGGCGCGATGCCCGCGCGAAATGCACGACTTTTCAAGCCATTGCTTATGCATTATCCCGCCCCTATTCACACAGAATGCCACGAGGGGGAAAATCCCGCGTCGCGGCCAGCCCGTCCTGCGCTTTGGCTATTGACTGGCATGAAACGCGAGGCAACACAACCCTGCATCGTGGCAGGCAAAAGAATTCGCTTATAAAAAGATTGCTGAAGCACTCTTCCCAATATGCCCGTTATGAGCGAAAGTGGGTGTGTTGGTAAATTCAAAGTCGTTAAATTGTTGGTGGGGGCAGCCATGGCCGAAGTATATCTCGGGCAGATCATGATGAGCGGGTTTGCATTTGCACCGCGCAATTTCGCGCTCTGCAACGGCCAAATTTTGGGGATTGCCCAGAATCAGGCATTGTTCTCGTTGCTGGGCACATATTACGGCGGCAACGGCACAACCACTTTCGCCCTGCCGAATCTGCAGGGCCGCGCGCCGGTCTCTGCCGGCGCATCAGCCGATCCTTCCTGGCAGCCTACGCCTTATGCGCTCGGGGAGCCCGGCGGCGTTGAAAACGTGACGCTGTTATCGACACAGATGCCCACCCACATTCACCAGGGCAATGGCACCACCGCCGATGGCAAGGTCCGCAACCCGACAGGCGCGCTCTTTGCGAAGAATTCCGTTCCCATCTATGCGCAGACGCCGGGAGCCCAGGTGCCATTGTCGCCACAGACCGTCACGCCGGTGGGCAACGGACAGGCGCATTCGAACATGCAGCCCTACAGCGTCATCAATTTCTGCATCGCGCTTTCGGGCATTTACCCGTCCCGCAACTGAACCCCATCGCCGGAGGTTAAAGATGAGCACTCCCTATCTCGGGGAAATACGCATGTTCGGTTTTGCGCGCGTGCCGGTCGGCTGGCACTCCTGTGACGGCGGGCTACTGTCGATAGCGGAGTATGACGCCCTGTATAACCTGCTTGGCACCACATATGGCGGTGACGGCCAGACCACGTTCGGCGTACCCGATTTGCGCGGCAGGCTACCCATGCATTGGGGCACTGGTCAGGGCCTGTCGCCACATGTTGCCGGCGAGCTGTCCGGCACCGAGAGCGTTACCCTGATCACCAACCAGATACCGCAGCACACGCACACCTTCTTCGCGACGACGACGACGGCCGATATCAAAACCATCGAAACGACGGCGGAACTCGGGGCGCTTGGCGGCGATACGCTGTATGCCACGGATGTCACGGGCCTGACCATCTTCAACATGTCGTCGTCCTCGACGAAGGTTGCCGGCAACACACAACCGCACGACAACCTGATGCCGACGCTTACCGTGCAATTCTGCATTGCGGTTTATGGCATCTATCCGACGCAAAGCTGATCCGAATTCCATTTCACGATAAGGGGATAAAAATGACAGAGCCTTTCATTGGTGAAATCCAGCTGTTCGGCTTCAGTTTCGCACCACGCGGCTGGGCGCTCTGCAACGGAGCGACGCTCGCGATCCAGCAAAATACGGCCTTGTTTTCGCTGCTGGGCACGAATTACGGCGGGAACGGCATGACAACGTTCCAGCTGCCGAACTTCATGGGCCGCACCGCAAACAATCAGGGCGCCGGGCCTGGCCTGACACCGCGATCGGCCGGAGAGACCTATGGGGAAAACAGCCTCACGTTGAGTTTGCTGGAAATGCCGGCGCACGCGCACGCGTTCGGGCTCTACAATCAGGGCGACGTGGCGAAAAAGACGGGAACACCATCCGCAGGCAACTCCTTGACTGTGCCCAGTCAGAGCTTGCCTTTCTCCAGTGACGGTCAGCCGGATGCGCAATTTGCCCCCAACATGCTTGGCCCGGCGGGAAACAGCCAGCCGCATGAAAACCGACAACCCTATCTGGCGGTGAATTACTGCATCGCCCTCGAGGGGGTGTTTCCGGCGTTCGGCTGATGTTCGCGCCCGGGGTAGCGATGCTGCCCGATTTTCCGGTTCGGTCCACGCCTTCCGTCGTGACGGCGGCGGGGGTAGATTTGCGGCACGCCGCGAGGACGGACATGCCCTTCCTGGTGGACCTCTATCGGTCGCTGCGGACGGAGGAGTTTGCGGCGATGCCTTGGCCGCCAGAGCAGAAGAACGCCTTTTTTGATCAGCAGTTTGCGTTTCAGCACCGGCACTATCTGTCGGTTTTCCCCGACGCGCATTTTCTTGTTATCGACTGCGGTGGCGAGCCGATCGGCCGTCTTTACTTGGACGCCGGTACGGAGCATTGGCAGGTCATCGATATCGGGCTTCTGCCGGAGCGTCGCGGTCGCGGGATTGGGACGGTACTGCTATCCGCCATCCAGCGAGAGGCCGTGCTTGCCGGCGTCGTAGCCGTGGTCCTCAGCGTCGAGCACCATAATAGCCGGGCACAGGCACTCTACCGCCATCTCGGCTTTGATGCGGTGCAGGATGGCGGATCTCATATCCAGATGGCATGGCCGTGCGTCAACGGCTGCGTATCTCAGGCCTGATGAAACGTCAGTTGAAGACAGCCTGGTAGACGATGCCGTCCTTGTCGCGGGCAACCGGGACGAGGAAGATATCCAGGATGCCGAGCGATATGTTCTTCAGGCGGTAAATCTGCTGCGGCAGGACTATCGCCGAATTGCTGCGAAACAGCAGGGAAAAGGGCTCCCGTCGCATCCCAGGCAGGATGTGCGGCGCACCTGGCCTTGCTTCCGAAAGGGTCAGCGGCACCGTGCTCTCACCAAGGGACACATCAAACGCCTGACCGACGCAACCCGCAAAATGTTGAAGCGTCAGCAAATCCATGCGCAGTCTTCCTCCGCCGTTTCCAATCGTATCGATCAGGGTTCTTTCTACAACAGGAAGGCGAAATACAGAAGACGTATAGGAATAAACACCACCGCCGGGCGAACCGTCATAGGTCCGGTCCTCGATGCTCTTCGGCGCAGCCTGCCACACGTCAATGGCTTGACGTCCCGCCATCGGGGAAGGGAATGAACTCGGTGTCGTCGCCGGGCGGCAGGCGAAAGCGGCCATGTTCGAAGTCGCCCTTGATCCAGGCCTCCTTCGCGGCTTCCAGCTTTTCCTTCGAGGATGCGACGAAGTTCCAGGCGATGTAGCGCGGCCCTTCAGCGTCTCGCCGCCAAGCAGCATCAGCCGCGCGCCCGCTTCACCGGCGGTGACCGTGATGGGATCACGGGGACGGAAGACCATCATCTGCCCGGCTGCAAATTCCTGGCCGGCGACCAGCACGGAGCCCTTTGTGACATAAAGCCCGCGGTCCTCGCGATTGTCTGGCAAAGGCAGTTTCGCCCCGGCCTGAAGCACGGCGCCGGCATAGAACATTTCGGAGAAGGTCTTTACAGGCGCCCGCTCACCCCACGCATTGCCGAGGATGAGGCGTGCCTCCTTGCCCCCCCGGTGAGGATTGGCAGGTGCCCTTGCCCCGTTGAACTAATCCATTTTGAAGTACGCTCTGGCCCATTGAGAGGACCAGGCAATGAAGCGGAACCGTTTCACGGACGAACAGATCATCGGCATTCTGAAGGAGCACGAGGCGGGTACGCCGGTCTCGGAGCTTTGCCGCAAGCACGGTGTCAGCGATGCCAGCATCTATAAGTGGAAGGCCAAATTCGGCGGCATGGACGTGTCCGAAGCCAAGCGGCTGAAGACGCTGGAGGACGAGAACATGAAGCTGAAGCGGCTTCTGGTGGATACGATGCTCGACAATGCGGCTTTGAAAGACCTTTTGGGAAAGAAGTGGTGACGCCCGCAGCGGAGCGGAGAGCTGTCGCGCATCTGATGAACCACCATCGGATGAGCGAACGGCGGGCATGTAAAGCCATCGGTTCTTGCCGGATGACGATCCGTTACGAAACCAGCCGCGGCGACGATCATGGCCTTCGCGAGCGCATGAAGGCGCTGGTGCATGAACGCCGCCGCTTCGGCTATCGACGCCTTCATGTTCGGCTCCGGCGCGAGGGCCACCTTGTGAGCCACAAGAAGCTCTTCCGGCTCTATCGGGAGGAGAAGCTGACAGTGCGCAAGCGTGGCGGCCGGAAGCGGGCGATAGGCACGCGAGCACCGATGCTGATCCCGATCGCTGCCAATGACCGCTGGCCGCTCGACTTCGTGTCGGATCAACTCACCGATGGGCGCAGATTCCGGGTGCTGACGGTCGTCGACGATTGCACCAGAGAGTGTCTGGCTCTCGTCGCCGATACATCGCTTTCCGGTCTGCGGGTTGCCCGTGCGCTCGACCCGATCATCGAGGAGCGCGGCAAACCCAGAATGATCGTCAGTGACAACGGCAGCGAGTTCACCAGCAACGCGATCCTGCAATGGACGGAGCGGGCCAAGGTGGATTGGCACTACATCGCGCCTGGCAAGCCGACCCGGTCGAAAGCTTCAATGGGCGGCTGCGAGACGAGTTCTTGAATGAAACCCTCTTCTCTTCTCCTC
>NZ_JBQVPI010000045.1:0-24525 GCF_052438155.1 Shinella sp.
GCGGTCGACTACGAGACGGCCAAGAGCCATGCCATCACGATCGTTGCGATTGACGCAGGCGGCAAAAGCACGAGCAAGAACGTCTTGATCGGGGTCACGAATGTCAACGAAGCGCCGACATCGCTTGCGCTTTCCAAGGCAAGCGTAACTGAGAACAGCAAGATCGAAACTATTGTCGGCACGCTCTCCGCCACCGACCCGGAAGGGAAGGCGATGAGCTACACACTGACGGACAATGCTGGCGGCCTGTTCAAGATTGTCGGCAACAAGCTGGTTACCGGGAAGGCTGTCGATTTCGAGAAGGTGCAGACGGATACCGTGACGGTGCAGGCCTTCGATGGGGTAAACAAGGTGACAAGGACCTTCACTATCAGCGTGATGGATCAGGTCGAAGCGATCATGGGGACCGCAAAGGCGGAAACGTTGAAAGGCGGCATCGGCGCCGACCTGATCAACGCGGGCAGGGGCAATGACAAGCTGATCGGAGGCGTGGGGGCAGACAAGCTCTATGGCGGATCTGGTGCGGATACCTTCAGCTTCCTATCGCTCAAGGATTCCACGCGCTCACCCACGGGACGCGATGTGATCTACGATTTCGATGGGAAGGCCGGCGACCGGATTGATCTTTCGAGGATCGACGCAAAGCTCGCAACCACCGCCAACGACGCCTTCAGCTTCATCGGCACGGACGCGTTTTCGAAGAAGGCCGGTGAGCTGCGATATGACAAGACATCTTCCGACACCTATCTCTATGGCGACGTCAATGGCGATGGGAAGGCTGATTTCTCCATCCATTTCGACGATCCGTTGGCGTTTTCGAAGGGCTATTTCATTCTGTAGGCGAAGGTATTGCGGGGAGTGGTGCACGGAGAGAGCGGCGATAAAGTTGCACGAGAATTTCTCAGATGAAGCCAGCCCGACGGCGACGGAGCGTTATTTTCATCGCATCGCATCTCATCGGCTTCGGCCGAAGCTTAGGTCTATGCTGGGAAAGTTCTAATATCCACTTTTCGCTCATGTTGTTTTGGCCGCGGATTGTCTGTCCTGCGGCCCCATACCGGCTATTCCAAAGAGTAAGTCATTCCCCGGCCTGGAGAATTCAAACCAATCATCGACAGTGGGCCCACCGTTTCGTCGGTTCCACTCCGTTCAAGGCGAAGACGTGAGCAAGGCATTTTTGCTCGAGTTCATGCCGCCCACTCGCGGTGACGGCATTGCGCCCCAGCGCGGCCGTTAGGACATGTCCTGCATCTGCGAAAAGCAGTCCGAACGCCGTCCGTGGCAACACCGGCCGCATCGTCGTTTTGGCTATTGGCCGCTCAAGATCATCTTCGATGTTTCGGGTGCGCCGGCGTTCAGAATGGCAACGAAGTCCCTCAGCATCGGAACGCGGCGGGGGCGGAAACTCACTTCCGTCATCTGGATATCCGTGATGCGGTCGACGCGGAACTTTCGGAAATCCTGGCGCAGGCAACACCATGCAAGCAGCACCAACACACGCTCAAGATAGACGATCGCCAGCGGCAGCACTTGCCGATCGGACCGTCGCTGCTCCGCGTCCACATAGCCTATCACCACAGCGTGCTCTTGCCAGCAGGCCTCGCGCAGAAGGCCGACATCGACGGTTGGCGGATCGCGGCGGTCGAACCGATAGACCTGTGAGACGGCATGCAGCGCCTGGCGTTGTAGTCGGTCGGGCAGCGTTGCCGTGACCTTCGAAAGCACGGCACCTGCGGCCGCCGCAAGGGTGGGTTCACCCATATGCTGCACCTCGGCGAGGCCGAGCACCAGGGCTTCGATTTCAAGCCGTGTGAATGTCTGCGGCGGCAAGGCGATGTCTTCGGTCAGCCGGTAGCCGAAGCCGCGCTCGCCATCGATGACGGCGCCTGCGGCGCGCAGGCTGTCGATGTCCCTATAGAGCGAACGCAACGATACGCCGGTCTCCTCGGCAAGGCTCGCTGCCGTCACCGGGGAGGGGAGAGTGCGAAGCGCCTGGAGGAGGCGGAAGAGACGATCACTACGGGCCATGACGAAGAGAATAAACGAAGTCTACTGACGAAAACTGGCAGTTGGCCGACTGTACAAGATCCGCATTGCCAAACGCAACCGAGGATCCAGACTATGCTGACGCTCTTTCACGCCCCCCGCTCGCGCTCGTCGCGTATCGTCACCCTGCTTCGCGAACTCGACGCCATCGACAAGGTCGCGATCGAGATCGTCGACATCACCCGCGGCGATGGCAGCGGCCGCAAAGATCCCAAGAACCCGCATCCGGAAGGCAAGGTGCCGCTGGTCGTCCATGACGGCGTCGTGATCTGGGAGAGCATCGCGATCATTCAGTACCTGACGGATCTCTTCCCGGAAAAGAGGATGGCGCCGGTTGCGGGCGACCCGCAGCGCGGACGGTATTTGAGCTGGCTCGCCTGGTATGCCGGCGTGGTCGAGCCTGTGCTGATCGCACAGGCAGCCGGGATCTCGCATCCTTTTGTGGATGCTACCTTCCGCGGCCCGGCGGAACTGGCGGCACGCCTTGAGGCCGCGCTTACGGATAGCCCCTATCTGATGGGAGAGCGGTACACAGCTGTCGATCTGCTGCTGCATTCGCCCTTTGCCTGGTACCCTGCAGCGACGCCGGACAGCGACGTGGTCAAGGCCTGGATTGAGCGTTGCGGCGAGCGGCCACCGCTGCAATGGACCGCCGACTATGACGCCCGCACCGTGGGTGCGGCTTGATCGCTGGCACTGGCCGCTCCGACCGGGCGGCCACTTTCGCGTGAGATTGATCGCGTGTTCAGTCCCGGCATCTGGTGGATCGATTCATCCTAGACCCAATCCACCAGATGCCCGGACTGAACACCTAGAGACGGACACTCCTGCGGAAAGCGCAAAGTGCCGAGAAGCAAACGTTCTCAACCTGGTTAGATTCTTTGCATGATAAAACTAAACGCCGATCGCAGTGCCACGACAGTGGGCCGACAACGGCCTGTGAGGGAGGGCAGGGAGTGCGGCGCAAGACGGGCGCGGGGTGCGACCCTGTCGGTCTTTGAGCAGACTTTAGACCGCTATGCGCGGCCCACTATTCCCTCCGTTTGGACAAATCGTTGGTACTTTGATTCATCTCGCCAGCGCTGTCATTGATGGTCGTGATGGGAGCTGTACCGTTGCAGGCTTTCGCCGAGGCCCTCAACAGTCGATTGCGCAGGATCGTCTTTTAGCAAATACGGCGTGACTGACACGACCAGAACGGCCTTTGAAATTCGGAACGCATCATACTGGGAAAGATGACGGACGATTTCGCCGTCGCCCATTGAGAATCAGACCCGATGAGCCTTGTCGATCTTGATACCGCGTCGATCTTGATACCGCCGAGCACCGCGGAAAGATTCTCGGCGAAGATATCTGAGCGCGCTTGTCCCAACGGAAGCTGATGCCTGAAATAATGCGTCTGGCGCAAGGCTTCGGCTCGCGCTAGCGTCATCGTCAAGCAACTAGCTCGGGGAGTAACGTGAACCTTCGCCACCAGATCATCGCGCTTGCGATCGTCCCGCTCGTTGTTGCGATCCTCACCATCACTGCCTTCATCACCTGGCAGGCGGCAAACCTCGCCCAGAGCAGCATCGACACGTTCGAGCGCAACATGCTGAAGGCGAAGGAAACTGAGTTGCTCAACCTCACCAATCTCGCCCGCTCGGCGATTGAGGAGGTCTATGCGTCGGCGGATGCGAACGACGAAGTGGCCAAGGATCGCGTGCGCAGCATCCTGACGTCGCTCGACTACGGGAAGGACGGCTATTTCTTCGTCTACGACTACGATGGCAACAACGTCGTCCACCCGCGGCAAACTTTCCGGCCGGGGCACAACTGGCTGGACCTGACCGACCCCGACGGCAACCAGGTGATCGCCAACCTGATCCAGAAGGCGAAGGAAGGCGGCGGGCTGTATCAGTACAAGTGGGAAAAGCCCTCGTCCGGAACGATGGCCGACAAGCTGTCCTTCGCCATGGGGCTCGACAAATGGCAGTGGATGCTGGGAACAGGCGTCTATCTCGATGACGTCTTCGCCCAGACGGCGGCGGCGAAAGCGGACCTGCGCGAAAAGATCGGCCACACCTTCCTCGTCGTCGCGTTCATCGCCGTGCCCGCCGTGATGGTGGTCTTCGCCACCTGTATGCTCGTCACGCTGCGCGAGCGGCGCATGGCGGACGGCAAGCTCAAGGCGCTGACGCAGCGCATCATCGACACGCAGGAAGAGGAGCGCGCGCGGCTCGCCCGCGAGCTGCATGACGGCATATCGCAGAACCTCGTCGGCGTGCGTTATGCCATCGACCTCGCCGGCAGGAAGGTCCGAAACCACACCGACGATGCGTCCGGCGCCATCGACAAGGGGGTGGAGGCCCTGAACGGCGCCATCAAGGAGGTCCGCCGGCTGTCGCACGATCTGAGGCCCCCTGCGCTCGACGATCTCGGCCTGACCGCGGCCCTGACGGCGCTTAGCAACCATTTTTCCGAACGGACCGGCATCCGCACCGTGCTGGAGGCGGGTGCCGGTAAGGACAGGCTGAAGCCCGAGGCGAGCACCGCGCTCTACCGGGTGGCGCAAGAGGCGCTGAACAATATCGAGCGCCATTCCGGTGCCCGCGTTGTGCAGATCAAGCTCTGGAGCGCCCGTGGCCGGATGCGCATGACGGTTGCTGACAATGGCAACGGTTTTGAAGAAAACGCTAATGGAACTGGGGACGGCCATCAGAACGGCCTCGGCCTTCGCAACATGCAGGAGCGCATGGCGCATTTCGGCGGCGTGCTTCTGGTCCGGAGCACGCCGGAGGGTACGGTGCTGACCGCAATGTTGCCGCTGTCAGCCAATGTCAGCGCGGAAAAACGGACGGAAGCCGCATGAACGAGGTCAAGCCGATCAAGGTTGTGCTCATCGACAATCACCCGCTGGTTCTCGACGGCCTGCGCGCCGTGCTCGAAACCTTTCCGCATATCGAGGTGGTCGGTACGGCGGGGCTAGCGCTGACGGGGCTGGAGATCGCGCTCATGACCAATCCGGCGGTGGTGCTGATCGATATCAATATGCCAAAACTCAGCGGCATCGAGGCCATCGAGCTGTTCAAGGCGAAGCTGCCGGACTGCCGCATCGTCATGCTCTCCATGCATGACAGCCGCGAATATATCTCGGCGTCCGTCCTGCACGGTGCGTCCGGTTATATCCTCAAGGACGTCTCGACCGACGAGATCGTCACGGCGATCGAGACCGTCGCTGCGGGAAAGACCTATTTCTCCTCCGGTGTTTCCGACGCTCTTCTCGATCGCCGGCTGAGCGAGCCCGCCAACCCACTGACCACCCGCGAGCACGATGTGCTGATGCTGCTGGCGTCCGGCAAGAGCAACCGTGACATTGCCCAGTCACTTTCGCTTTCCGAGGCGACGGTCGAGACACATCGCAAGAACATCAAGAAGAAGCTTGGAATTTCCACGACCGCCGGCCTCATTCGCTATGCGATCGACAGTGGTTTTAGTCTGTCCGACAGCTGAGACCGGCGCCTACCCACTACTGGGTAGGCGGTTTTATTTGGCATTCCCGACCATCTTGTTCCCCCCATAAGGACGCCATACGACTTCCGCGACGGTCGGCAGAGAGGTGCCGGCTGGGGAGGAAATTATCATGTCCGGCCTTTTGTCGCTGTCGCGCGCCATCGACGCGCTCAACACGTTTTTTGGAAAATCGGTGTCGTGGTTGTTGCTCGTCGCGGTGCTGATCAGTGCCGTCAATGCCATCACACGCAAGCTGTTCAACCTGAGTTCCAACGCCTGGCTGGAAGCACAGTGGTATCTGTTTTCCGCCGTCTTCCTGATCGCGGCCGCCTATACGCTGCTTAGCAGCGAGCATGTGAAGGTCGATCTGGTATACGGCCACATGCCGCGCAAGGCACAGCTCTGGGTCGAGATCCTCGGCACGCTCTTCTTCCTGTTTCCCTTCTGCCTGATCACCATCTACCTCTCCTGGCCGATCGTGATCTCGAAATATCTGAGCGGCGAGGTGTCGAACAACACCGGTGGCCTGCTTCTGTGGCCGGTGTGGGCGCTGATCCCCATCGGCTTCGGCCTGCTGACGCTGCAAGGCGTCTCGGAACTCATCAAGCGCATCGCGATCCTGCGGGGCGACATGCCCGACGCGACGGCCCTTGCCGACGCTGAAGCCCAGACGCTCTGACGCCAGGAACCTGATCCCATGTTTGCTTTCTTCGCGGAAAATCTCGCGCCCATCATGTTCCTGTCGCTGATCGTCGTGCTGCTGATGGGCTATCCCGTCGCTTTCGCGCTCGCCTTCGTCGGCTTCGTCTTCGGTTTCATCGGCATCGAAATGGGCCTTTTGCCGATCAACCTCTTCGGTGCCGTGCCCGACCGTATCTTCGGGCAGATGTCGAACGAAACCCTGCTCGCTATTCCCTTCTTCACCTTCATGGGATTGATCCTCGAACGAAGTGGTATGGCGGAGGATTTGCTTGATACGATCGGCCAGCTCTTCGGCCCGATCCGTGGTGGTCTTGCCTTCGCGGTCATCTTCGTCGGCGCCATTCTCGCAGCCACCACCGGCGTTGTCGCGGCCTCGGTCATCTCTATGGGCCTGATCTCACTGCCGATCATGCTGCGCTACGGCTACGACCGGCGCGTAGCGGCCGGCACGATCGCGGCGTCGGGAACGCTTGCCCAGATCATCCCGCCGTCGCTGGTGCTGATCATTCTTGCTGACCAGCTCGGCCGCTCGGTCGGCGACATGTACAAGGGCGCGCTGGTGCCCGGCCTGCTGCTCGTCGCGATCTATGCCGGCTATATCATTCTCATGTCCTACCTGCAGCCCGCCAGCGTCCCGGCGCTGCCGCCGGAGGCCCGCACCCTACGTGGCTGGAAGCTCGCTCGCAAGGTGGTGACCTCGCTGGTGCCGCCGCTCGTGCTGATCTTCCTGGTTCTCGGCACGATCTTCATAGGCCTTGCGACACCCACCGAAGGCGGCGCTATGGGCGCGGTTGGCGCGCTCATTCTGGCTGCGGGCAACCGCCGTCTCGACCTCTCCATGATGAAGTCGGCGCTCTACGCCACAGCAAAACTCTCGTCCTTCGTCATCTTTATCTTGCTCGGCGCGCGCGTCTTCTCGCTGACCTTCTACGGCGTCGACGGCCATATCTGGGTCGAGCACCTGATGACATCGATCCCCGGCGGGGAAATTGGCTTCCTCATCGTCGCCAACCTGCTGGTGTTCTTCCTGGCCTTCTTCCTCGATTATTTCGAGCTGGCCTTCATCATCATCCCGCTTCTGGCGCCGGTCGCCGATGCGCTCGGCATCGACCTCATCTGGTTCGGCGTGATGCTGGCGATCAACATGCAGACGTCGTTCATGCATCCGCCGTTCGGCTTTTCGCTGTTCTACCTGCGCTCCGTAGCACCCAACCGGGCCTACAAGGACAGGGTCACCGGCGCGACGATCCAGCCGGTGACCTCGGGCCAGATCTATATGGGCGCCCTTCCGTTCCTCGGGATCCAGCTATTCATGGTCGCTGTCGTCGTGGCGTTCCCGGGCCTCGTTACCCACTACAAGTCCGGCGCGACCGTGGTCGATCCGGCAACCATCCGGCTGAACGTGCCGATGCCGGGTGCCGAAGGTGAAAACCCGTTCGGAACGCCGGCGCAGCCCTTCGGCGCCCCGGAATCATCCGACGACAATTCGACGCCGTCCTTCGGCACGGAGACGCCCGAATTCGGTTCGCCGCAGCCGAGTTTCGGCCAGCCCGCACAGTCCAACTAGCCCAACCAAGACGGTCCCGGTCGGACATACGTGCCGGCCGGACCATGCAGCCACCTGAGGAGGAAACGATGACTGACACCTTGAACCGCCGTAATTTTCTGACCAAGGGCGCGCTCGCCAGCGCCGCTGCGGTCGCCGGCGCGTCGCTCGCCGCGCCTGCAATCGCGCAGGAACTGCCGACCTTGAAATGGCGCCTGACATCTGGGTTTCCGAACAACCTCGACACGATCTATGGCGGCGCCGTTGTTATGGCCGAAGCGCTGTCGAAGATCACCGAGGGCAAGTTCCAGATCCAGGTCTTCCAAGCGGGTGAACTGGTGCCTGGTCCGCAGGCAATCGATGCGGTGCAGAGCAACACCGTGGAAATCGCCCATACCTGCGGCTACTATTTTACCGGCAAGAACCCGACTTTCGCGATCGGCTCGACCATCCCCTTCGGCCTCAACGCCCGCCAGCAAAATGCCTGGCTCTACCACGGCGGCGGCAACGAGCTTTATGACGAATTCCTGTCGGAATACGGTATCATCGGCAAGCCGGGCGGCGGCACCGGTGCCCAGATGGGCGGCTGGTTCCGCAATGAAATCAAGTCTGTCGACGATCTCAAGGGCATCAAAATGCGCATTGCAGGCGTCGCCGGCGAGGTCATGTCGCGCCTCGGCGTCGTGCCGCAGCAGCTTCCGGGCGGCGACATCTATCCGGCGCTCGAACGCGGCACAATCGATGCTGCCGAATGGGTTGGCCCCTATGACGACGAACGCCTCGGCTTCTATCAGATCGCGCCCTACTACTACTATCCGGCCTATTGGGAGGGCGGACTGACGATCCACTTCTTCATCAACAAGGCTCAGTATGAGGCACTGCCCGAAGCCTACAAGGTCGCGCTCGACACCGCCTGTAAGGCTGCCAACATCAACATGCAGGCGCTCTACGACGTGAAGAACACGGCGGCGATCCGCGCGCTGGTCGGCAAGGGCGTCAACCTGCGTCCTATGCCGCGCGACGTGATGGACGCCGCCTACAAGGCGACCTTCGAGCTCTACGCCGAATACGGTGAGAAGCATCCAGCCTGGGCAAAGATCTATCCGGCCTGGAAGAAGTTCCGCGACGAGTCCTTCGAATGGTTCCGCGTCGCCGAATACAGCTACGACAGCTACATGTACGCCGCGCAGGCCGCAGGAAAGTAGTACTCGTGTTGTTTTGCGATCGCCTCGGGTAGGTGACCCAAGCGGCAAAGGTTTGCTGACGAGGGCCAAACCGGATGCCATTGCTTTCGCATGCTTGCTTGAGAGAGAAAGCCCTAAGACCACAGCTCGATGAGGCGCGTTTAGTAAACATCGAAGCATAGAAGGAAGACCGGCACCCGTGGTAGCGCTAAGCTGCGCATTCGCTGCCGGACATTGAGAGCATGGCAGCGTTCTAGGATGACGCTGCCATGCGGATGTGATCAAGGAAAATGGATTGCAGCCTGCTCGGCAGCCAGGTTTCACGCATGGTGATGCCGATGGTGCGCGTGCCGAGCCGCTCGCGCACCTCCTGCGCAACGGGCAGACAGGTCAGCAGCCCCTCGCGCTCCTCGATGGCGATCTGCCGGCGCGAGAGCATCGACAGGCGGTCACTTTCCAGAATGATGGCGCGGGTGAGGACGAGCGAGCTCGTCTCGATGCTGGCGCGAGGTGAAGCGGTGCATTTCTCGAACAGGGCGTCGAAAGCGGTGCGAATGGGGGTTCCCGGCCGCTGGGCCACCCATTCCTGTCGCGCAAGGTCATCGAGCGATGCACCCTTGCCGCGCGAAACAAGCGGGTGTTCCGCCCGGCCAACGATCGCATAGGGGTCGTCGAACAGCGCCTCCGTCCTGAGCCCTGCCAGATCGCTTCCCGAGCGCAGCGCGCCGATCAGGATATCGCTCGCCCCCACCCGCAGCTGCTGCGACAGAAGCTCGTAAGAACCGTCCATCACCTCGATGCGGGCATTCGGATGGGTGGCCAGCAGCGGATTGAGCGCGCGTGCGAGAAGCAAGGTGCGGGCAAGCGGCAGGCTCGCGATCTTGATCCTTCCCTCCATGCGGCCTTCGAGTTCCTTCAGCTCGTCGACCGCTTGTTCCAGCTCGGTGAGAGCGACCTGCCAACGCATGGCGAGGCGGCGACCGACAGTGTTCGGCGCCACGCCACTCGGGCTGCGAACCACAATCGCCTTACCGACATTGGCCTGCAATTCGTGCAACGTTCTGTGCAGCGCCGCGGCCGAACCGCCACCGGCACGGGCCGCCTCGGTGATCGAGCCACTACCGGCGAGCGCGATCAGCGCCTCGATCTGGCGAAAGCCGATGCGGGCGAGGGTCTTGGTGATCAGTGCGGGGTCGCGCTGCGAACTGGCACCAAGCGCCTGGCCGAGTGCCGAGGCGAGCTGGTCTTCCATGCGGCGCAACCGTGCCAGAAGCACTTCGCCCGCGGTTGTTGGCTGGCTTCCCGCGGCATAGCGGGCGAGCAGTTTTGCGCCGAAGCGAGCCTCGATGCCGGCAAGGGCCACCGAGACAGAGGGCTGGGAAACATTCAGCTCCGCGGCTGCCCGGTTGAGGCTGCCAGTCTCGCAGACCTGCAAGAAGGCGCGCAGGTGACGAAGATTGAGGTCGGTTGCGATCATTCCCGTCTCATAAACTGATTCGCAAAAACCTATAGCACGGAACGGCTTTCGTATTAGCGTCGGGAGCCCGATAGGTGCGAGTGTTCCCCTCGAAAATGGAGGAGCATGGATATGCATCAGAAAACCGGACTCGTCGTCAGCGCCCATTCCGCCGACTTCGTCTGGAGGGCCGGCGGCGCGATCGCGGCCCACGCAAAGCAGGGCTATAATGTCACCGTCGTATGCCTGTCGTTTGGCGAGCGCGGCGAATCCGCCAAGTTGTGGCGCAAGCCCGGCATGATGCTCGAAGCCGTGAAGGCCGACCGCCAGCGCGAGGCGGAGAACGCCGCCAGGGCCCTCGGCGTCCATGATATCCAGTTCTACGATCTCGGCGACTATCCCATGCAGATCACGCCCGAGGCGTTTGAGCGGTTGGTCGATCTCTATCGCGAGATCCGCCCGGAATTCATGCTGACCCACTCCCACCAGGATCCCTACAATTTCGACCACCCGATGGCGACCGAGTTCGCGCAGCATGCGCGTGTCATCGCACAGGCGCATGGCCACCGGCCGGATGTGCCGGTGCTCGGCGCTCCGCCAGTCTATCTCTTCGAGCCGCATCAGCCGGAACAGTGCAACTGGAAGCCCAATTTCCTTCTCGACATCACCGATGTCTGGGAGAAGAAGCTGGCCGCCATTAAATGTATGGAAGGCCAGGAACATCTTTGGGAATATTATACCCGCGTCGCCCTTCAGCGCGGCGTGCAGGCTGCGCGCAATTCCGATTACAAGGTCACCTATGGAGAGGCCTATGAAGCGGTATTCCCGCATGTCACGGGCACGCTCGGCCATGGAGCGCTGTCATGAACGTCGTACACCGGTCTATCGAGCGGCCGCCGCTCGACATCGTCGATGGACTGGCGGAATGCGGTGCGGCGACCGTGCATGAAGCCATGGGCCGCGTCGGCCTGCTGCAGTCCTACATGCGCCCGATCTACCGCGGTGCCCGCGTGGCCGGGACCGCGGTGACGGTCTCGATCTCGCCGGCGGACAACTGGATGCTGCATGTGGCGGTGGAACAATGCCAGGAGGGTGACATTCTCGTCGTCGCCCCGACCTCGTTGTGCGATGCCGGCTATTTCGGCGAGTTGCTCGCGACATCGCTCAAGGTGCGCGGCGTGCGCGGGCTGGTGATCGAAGCGGGCGTTCGCGACGTAGCGGAACTCGAGGAGATGGGCTTTCCCGTGTGGTCGCGTTTCGTCTCCGCGCAGGGCACCGTCAAGGCGACACTCGGCTCCGTCAACGTCCCGATCGTCTGTGCGGGTGCGAGCATCGCGCCCGGCGATGTCATCGTCGCGGATGACGACGGCGTGATGGTCGTGCCGAAGGCCAAGGCCGAAACCGCGCTTCGGGCGGCCAGGGCGCGGCTGGAAAAGGAGCGGCAAACGCGTGAGCGGCTCGCCGCGGGCGAACTGGGGCTCGATATCTACAAGATGCGCGAGGCGCTTGCCGCCAAGGGGTTGACCTACATCGATTGATCGAAAGCCGGGGAAGGTGGAGGAACCTTTTCCGCACGGGAGGACGAATGACCACGATTGCTTTCATCGGCTTCGGCGAGGCGGCACAATCCATCGCCGGCGGCCTCAACGGCCGCAATGCCGCGCGGCTTGCCGCCTACGACCTGCGCTTCCGCGATCCGGCAGCCTCGGCTGGCCTGCGCGGTATTGCATCCGAACGGGGCGTGCAGCCGCTCGACGACATTGCGGATATCGCTTCGGCGGACGTCGTCCTGTCACTGGTCGTCGGCGCGGCGACCAAGGCTGTTGCGGCCTCGGCCGCTCCCTATCTTTCGGCAAACGCCATCTTCATCGACCTCAACTCTGTCGGCCCCGATACGAAGGCGCTTGCCGCGAAGGAAATCGAGACCGGCAAGGGCAGCTTCGTCGAAGGCGCCATCATGGCGCGGGTGCCGCCTTATGCGGAAAAGGTGCCGATCCTCGTTGCTGGTAAGCGGGCGGGCGAGGCGGCCGAGCGGCTGAACGCGCTCGGCATGAACTTGGAGGCCGTCGGCGACACGCCCGGCCAGGCATCCTCGCTGAAGATGATCCGCTCGGTGATGATCAAGGGCGTGGAAGCCCTCCTGATCGAGGCGCTGTCTTCGGCAGAACGGGCGGGCGTCACCGAACGCATCCTCGATTCCGTTGGGGAAACGTTTCCGGGGCTCGACTGGCGGCAGGTCGCGGACTACTACCTGTCGCGAACCTTCGAACACGGCGCGCGTCGCGTGACCGAAATGACCGAAGCGGCCGAAACCATCGAGTCGCTCGGGCTGAAGGCTTCCATGTCGCGGGCCGCCTGCGAGACGATCGCCAGCGCCCATGCGGCGATGAAGGATCAGGGCCTTGCCGTGACGGACGGATATCGCGGTTTCGTGCCCGTGCTGGCACGCCGCCTGGCAAAGGACCTCTGACATGGATGGCATTATCCAGTCGCTCGGCGTCATCTTCTCCTTTTCGGGCTTGGCGGTCCTCATCATCGGTGCATTGCTCGGCATCGTCATCGGCGCGCTGCCGGGCCTCGGCCCGTCGATCGGGTTGAGCCTTCTCATACCCTTCACGTACAATCTCGGCCCCGAGCTCAGCATGCTGATGATGATCTCGCTTTACACCTCGGCCGAATATGGCGGCTCGATCAGCGCGATCCTGCTTTCGACGCCTGGCACGGCGGCGGCCGCCGCCACCGCCATTGACGGCTACGCCATGGCGCGCAAGGGCAAGGCGAACGAGGCGATCTCGATCTCGCTGACCGCATCGACCGTTGGCGGCGTCTTCGGTGGCCTGGCCCTGCTGCTGCTGGCCATGCCGCTGGCGTCGCTCGCCCTGAAGTTCGGCCCGGCGGGTTATTTTGCCGTCGGCGTGTTCGGGCTCACCTCCGTTGCAGCACTCTCCGGCGGCTCGCTGGTCAAGGGCCTCGTCTGCGCGGCCTTTGGCCTCGCGCTCGCGACGATCGGCATCGATCCTATTGCCGGCACGCCGCGCTTCACCTTCGGCCTTTTCGAGTTTTATGAAGGCGTGCCGTTCCTCGCCGCGCTCATCGGTCTCTTCGCCGTGTCGGAAGCGCTGGTGATGATCGAGAACCGCGTGGCGGCAGCCCCCGCCATCAAGGACAAGGTCGGCCACGTCTTCATGTCCGGCGCGCTGTGGAAGAAAACCTGGCGGTCCATGCTGTCCGGCTCGGTCATCGGCACCCTGCTCGGTATCCTGCCCGGCGTCGGCGGCAACATCGCCTGTTGGGTTGCCCGCGATTATGCCCGCGCGCGCGATCCCCATCCGGAAGAGTATGGCCACGGCTCCGCCAACGGCATTGCCGCACCCGAGGCTGCAAACAATGCGACCGTCGGCGGTGCCCTTGTTCCGCTTCTGGCACTCGGCGTGCCGGGTTCGCCGACGACCGCCATCATGGTCGGCGCGTTGATCATGCATGGCCTGCATCCCGGCCCGCAGCTCTTTACCGAAGCGCCATCGCTAGTTTATGCGATCCTCTTCGGCACGATCATCGCGTCGCTGGTGCAATATGCCGCCGGCTCGCTGTTCCTGCCGCTGATGGCGCGAGTGATGCGCTTGCCGGATGCAGTGATCGCGGTCGGCATCATGGCCTTTGCGGTGCTCGGCGCCTTCGCCATCCGCAACCTGATGTTCGACGTCTACCTGATGCTCGGCTTCGGCGTCGTCGGCTATCTCATGAAGAAGCTGCGCTTCCCGGTCGCGCCGATCGTTCTCGCCATGGTGCTCGGTTACCTCGTGGAATCCAACTATCGCACGGCGCTGGTGTCTTCGCAGGGCGACTACATGATTTTCATCACCGATCCGGTCAGCCTGCTGTTCCTCGTCCTCAGTCTCGTCAGCCTGCTGACGCCGCTGTGGCGATTGCTCCAGAAGCGCCGCGCGCGGCGAGTCGATGCCGACGAAACGGCGAACGGCACTGCCCGCTGATCAAAAATTCAACAGGAGGAGAAGACATATGACGATCAACAGAAGAACGTTCGGCGCGCGCATGGCAGGAGCAGCCCTGGGACTGGCGCTCGCCTTTTCGAGCGGTGCCCTGCCGGCGCCGGCCATGGCGGCCGGGTTCCCGGAAAAGTCCGTAACGCTCGTGGTCTGGGCGGGTGCCGGGGGCGCGCTCGATACCTATGGCCGCAAGCTCGCCGAGCTTTTGGAAAAGGAATCCGGCTGGAGTGTCAAGGTCGACAACCGGCCGGGCGGCAGCGGTGCGGTCGGCGTTTCGCAGATCATGACTCAGCCGGCGGACGGCTACAACATCCTCGTCTTCACGGGAACGCTGACCTTCGGTATCGCCCAGGGCCTCATACCCTTCGAGCTCAAGGACTTCCGCATGCTGCGCGCCATGCAGTCGGAACCGTCATCGCTCGCTGTGCTGTCCGACAGTCAGTTCAAGACGGTCGACGACTTCGTGAAATATATGAAGGAAAACCCGAGCGGGCAAAAGGTCGGTGGCCATGCGCCCGGCGGCTTCCACCAGTACATGCTCTACCAGCTGATGAAGTCGGGCGACTTCGAGAGCGGCTGGATCCCGCATGACGCCTCCGGCAAGGTGACGCTCGCTTTGCTCGGCAAGCATATCGACGCCGCGATGATGACGCCGTCGACCGGCCTTGCGCAGGTCAAGAACGGCGACATCAGACTGCTCGGCGTTACCACCGAAAAACGCAGCGAATTCCTGCCGGAAACGCCGACCTTCAAGGAACAGAGCTATGACATAGAGGGCGCGGTCTGGCGCGGCATCGCCGTGAAGGCCGGAACGCCTGACGATGTTGTCGATTCCATCCAAGCGGCGGTCGACAGGGTCACGGCCTCGGCAGACTGGAAGAAGTTCCAGACCGAGCAGTTCCAGGATAGCCCGGACTGGAAGGAGGAGGAGTTCACCAAGCGCGCGGGAAGCGACCTCACCAACCAGCTTGAATTCCTGAAAGCGAATGGATACGCCCAATGACGAACCAGGCTTCGGCTGTTTCGGGATCCAACCTCTCCCCCGCATCGGGGGGAGAGGTCACCCGCAAGCACTTCTGGCAGAATCTCGTTGCGGCCTGCATTTCCATCGCGTGGAATGCAAGCTTCCTTGTCATGAGCCTTGCGCTGCCGGCCGGCCATTCGCGCGGCGATGTCGGGCCGGGGTCGCTGCCGATGCAGGTCTCGGTCTTCGGCCTCATCGTCTCAGCGGTCTATCTGGTGCAGGTCCTGCGCGGCATCGACCTCGGCGGCTCAAGCGACGGCATCGACGTGCCGCGCGTTGCCGGCCTGCTCGGCCTCTTCGTCGCCGTGGCGCTCAGCGCCAACTGGATCGGCCTTGCGCTTTGCCTCGGCATCGGCACGGGCGTGGCGACGTTGCTCTTCCCCGGAGAAAAGCCGTTTATCCGCGCGCTCGCGACGGGCATTGGCTTCTGGGCAATCGCCTATGGGCTGTTCGGCAAGTTGCTCGAACTCCCGCTTCCCTGACCTGAATAGAGATCGATAGGAGTGACGGATATGACGCCGGATGGCATCGCGTGCATGATGATGAGGGGCGGCACGTCGAAGGGAGCCTACTTCCTCACCGACGATCTGCCGTCGGACCCCACGGAGCGCGACCGGCTTCTGCTGCGCATCATGGGCTCGCCCGATCCGCGCCAGATCGACGGCATTGGCGGCGCGGACCCGCTGACCAGCAAGGTCGCGGTCGTGCGGGCCTCGACCCGGCCGGGCTTCGACGTCGACTACCTGTTCCTCCAGGTCTTCGTTGACCAGGCGCTCGTCAGCGACAGCCAGAACTGCGGCAATATCCTCGCCGGCATCGGCGCATTTGCAATCGAGCGCGGGCTCGTCCAGGCCGGCGAGGGCGAGACCACTATCCGCATCTTCATGGAGAACACCGCACAATCCGCCGTGGCGCGAGTGCGCACCGAGAACGGCCGGCCGGTCTATGCCGGCGAGGCACGCATCGACGGAGTGCCGGGATCGGCAGCGCCGGTCTACCTCGTCTTCACCGATGCCGCCGGCTCGAGCTGCGGCGCGCTGCTGCCGACCGGTTCGGCCGCAACCGAGATCGACGGCGTGACCTGCACTCTGATCGACAATGGCATGCCGGTCGTCGTCATGCGTGCCACGGATTTCGGCCTGACGGGCTATGAAAGCCGCGAGGAGCTGGAAGCGAACGAAACGGTCAAGGCGCGCATCGAGCGCATTCGGCTTGCCGCAGGTCCGCTGATGAACCTCGGTGACGTTGCGAAGAAATCCGTGCCCAAGATGACGCTCGTCGCCCCACCGACCGGCGGCGGCGCCATCATGACCCGCAGCTTCATTCCGCACCGCGTGCACGCCTCCATCGGCGTCTTCGGTGCGCTGAGCGTCGCGACGGCCTGCATGTTCCTCGAAAGCCCGGCAGCCTCGATGGCGGTGCTTCCTCCAGGCGAGGACAAGTCCGTCGCCGTCGAGCATCCGACCGGCAAGATGGAAATCCTGCTGCGCCTCGACAAGGATGCGCCAGGCGGACTCGGCGAATGCTCGTTCCTGCGCACTGCCCGCAAGCTTTTCGATGGGCAGGTGTTTTTAAAGTGAGGTGTCCAAATATGGCTTCGCGCATCAACGTCGTTTCTTTGCATCTGAGAAAAGCCGTGGTCCGGATTCGTTTCCCATCAAGAGCTCAGCCACTATTGTATGGCTCGGCGTGTGGTCCTACCGGCGATGCCGCCTGTTCGATGAGCCAGTTGATGAAGGAGCTGACCGAAGTGGTTTCGCGTTTCGCATCGGGGCAGATGCAATAGTAATTGTGGACGGCGGGCACACTTAGGCGCAACGGCTGCACCAGCCGACCTTCGTCTAGATCGCGCGCGGAAACGACTTCATCGCTGAGGGCCACACCAAAGCCATCCCGGGCGGCTTGGAGCACGATGCCGAAGTCGTCGAAGTGCACGTCGGACTCACCCGCATAGGGAATGCCGGCTTCGGCCTGCCAGCGGCGCCATTGCGAGCCGTCATCCTCGTGCAGCAGCCGGTGATAGGCGAGGTCGGAGGGCTGTCGGAGGGCATTCGGCCCGCGCAGGAGCTGGGGGCTGCAAACCGGCGTCATATGGATGCCGTGCAGCAAGCGCCACCAGAAGCCTGGCCACGGTGGCACGCCATAGACGATAGCTACATCCGTCTTGCGCCAGTCGACACCGTGGAAATGGCTGGAGGTGAGAACCTTCAACTGGAAATTCGGACTTTCCGCCATGAAGGTGAAGAGCCGGGTGGCAAGCCAAGCGACGCCGTGCACCTGCGGGATGGAAATGGTCAGGGCCTGCATTGCTGCGCCATGTTTGTGCGCCGAGAGCTGGCGCACGCCGGTGTGAATCGCTTCCATGGCGCTTGCCACCGAGCGCTGGAGCTGGCTTCCGCTCGGCGTTAAAGCCAATTGCCGGCCGCGTTTTTGAAACAGGTCGACGCCAAGAGCCAGCTGGAGCGCGCGGATCTGCTGGCTGACCGCGCCCGGCGTTACGTGCAACTCGGCTGCCGCAGCACTGACATTGCCGAGCCGTGCGACACTTTCGAAGACGCGAAATGCATGAAGGGGTGGTAGCGCCATCGATCTCTTCCCTCAATTGTCGTTCAATGGATCAGGCATTCTGGTCCCGTCCCGGACGCAGCTGCTCGATCACCCGATCGGCCAGGGAGCGCAGCACGGGGTCGTTCGCGCGATCGACCGGGCAGACGATGTAATATTCCCGCGCCGCATTGATCGTGGTTGAAAACGGTTGGATGAGCCGCCCTTCGCTTAGATAGTTTCTCGTCAGCACATCCGAGACCAGCGCCACGCCTCGGCCCTGAACGGCGGAGGCGATCGCCTGGGCCACCGAATTCACCCGGACTCGGGTATTGCCCTCAAGGCCGATGCGAGCGGCAATGGACCATTTTGCCCATTCTCCGCCGTCGTCTTCATGCAGCAGCGTGACCGAGCTCAGCTTTCTGTC
Source organism: Shinella sp. (assembly GCF_052438155.1). Lineage (NCBI taxonomy): Bacteria > Pseudomonadati > Pseudomonadota > Alphaproteobacteria > Hyphomicrobiales > Rhizobiaceae > Shinella > Shinella sp. The sequence goes on from NZ_JBQVPI010000045.1 coordinate 18,429, forward strand.
GCGATTGCGCAGGTCGAGCCGCGGAAAGAGCGTCGGCGAGCACACGGCACAGAGCCGGACTTCGCTGAGCGACCGCCAGTATTTTCCGCTGAAGGGCGGATTGTCGTAGACGATTGCCAGGTCGTTGTCGTCCCAATCCACCTCCGCGGCGGTGATCGCCTCATTGATGGTGAGGTTGGAAAGGCCGTGCGATTGCGCGAAATCGACGAGCGTCGCTGTCAACCAGGCAATCCCGAGTGCGGTCGGCACGGAAACGGAGAGCGACGCGGGCTGGTCGCCGGAGGTCACGATCCGCGATGCCCGCGTTGCGGTGTCGAGCTGACCGAGCGATATGGCGACGGCCTGCGAAAAATCCTTACCCGCCTGGGTGAGGGCGACATTCCTGCCGGACTTTCGGAACAGGATGATGCCCGTCGCATCGCTCAGCTTCTTGAGTTGCAACGAAATCGCGCTCGGACTGAGGTTCAATTCCTCCGCCGCATGCCGTACCCCACCAAGGCGCGCGGTCGCCTCGAAAGCTGGCAGATATTGCAGGTAGGGCGGGAGGCGGCTCATGGGAGTATCCGTGTAATCGTTTAGCTTTATAGAACGATATCGGTGAATTTAAATTGATTTTTTCAAATTGTCGGGAGTGCTATCCCATCGACAAAGAGGAGCTTGTTCATGATCTCGGCAACACCATTCGACTATCCCTATGACGGCAATCTCGATGCGGGCAAGACGGCGCTTATCGTCATCGACCTGCAAGAGGATTTCCTCTCCACCACGGGCTATTTCGCCCGGCAGGGGTATGACCCCGCACCGCTTCGTGCGATCCTTCCCGCGGTGAACCAGCTCATCGCCGCCTGCCGCGACGCGGGCATCCAGATCATTCACACGCGGCAGGGGTATCGCGAAGACCTCGCGGACATGACCCCTTATGAAAAATGGCGCCGGCAGCGGTCGGGCCTCGAGGGTACGACTGCGCTGTTGCGGTCCAGCCCCGGTTTCCAGATCGTTCCCGAACTCGACGTGCGCCCGCAGGACATCATTGTCGACAAGACCTGCAACAGCGCCTTCACCTACACCGATTTCGAACATGTCCTGCGTGCGCAGGGCATCACGCATCTGCTGTTTACCGGCTGCACCACCGACGTCTGCGTTCACACGACGCTGCGCGAAGCCTGCGACCGCAATTTCCAGTGCCTGACGATCTCCGACGCCTGCGCCAGCGGCGACCAATATGCCCACGAGGCCGCCCTGCACATGGTCACCGTCGAGAACGGCATTTTTGGTGCGCTGACGGATACCGCAGCGGTGCTGGAAGGTCTGGAAAAGCTTGGAAAACCCACGAAATGAGTGAAGTCCAGAAATATGTTTCCCTGATGCGCCTCACGCAGAAGGGGCTCGTCGAACTGACCGATAGCGCGAAGCGCCGAAAGGTCAGCGAGGATCGTGTGGCAGCACTCGGCGGGCGGTCGATCGCCTTTTACGCCCTGCTTGGAACCTATGATTTCATGCAGGTTTTCGAGATGCCAAGCAATGAAGCGATGATGCAATACGTGCTCACGGCGCGCCGGGACGGACATGTCGAGCCGCTCATTCTCCCCGCATTCGATACCGAGACATACGGCCAGATTCTCAACGCCGTGGGCTAGGTAGAAAGTTTAGTTTTTTTGCGTAAATGCAGCGAAAACATTTAGCTTGTCTGCAATTTACCTTCGTATACGACTTCACAAAACGTCAATGCAAGAAGCCAAAACAAGGGAACACGACTATGACGAAAGCAACACTGGGAATGAAACCGTCTCTTCTGGCAGGCACCGTGCTTGCCGCAATGCTCGGCGCGGGCACGGCTCTTTCGGCCGACCAGAAGCCTGATTTCGTATCCGGCGGCGTCTTGAAGGTCTGCACCAGCGGCGAATTCCCGCCGATGGAATATTATGAAAATCCGGGCGACAAGGACCTTGTCGGCTTCGAGATCGATGTCATGGACGCGATCGCCAAAGGATGGGGCGCAAAGGCGGAATATGTCGTCGGCGACTTCAAGGGCCTGCTGCCGTCGCTCGATTCCAAGCGCTGCGACCTTGTCGCGAGCGGCATCATGATCACGCCGGCTCGTCTCGAAAAATACGACGGCATCCCGTATTTCGGCTCGCACGTCGTCATGGTCACCGCGGCGAGCGACACGGAAACGAAAGTCCCGGCCGATGTTAGCGGCAAGATCATGGCGATCGAAGCCGGCACGACCTATGAAAAGACGGTTGCCGATCTGAACGCCGAACTCGAAGCCGCCGGAAAGGCGCCGATCCAGGCGCAGACCTATCCGTCCGCATCCGGCGTCATCGAGCAGATCCTGGTCGGTCGCGCGACTGCGACGATCACGCAGGATACGACCGCTGCCTATCGCATGCTTCAGGTGCCGGGCCGACTGGCCATTCCCTACACCTACGAGGAAAGCGAGAACTACGGCATCTATCTGCGCAAAAGCGATGGCGACCGTCAGATGCTGAAGGACGCGATCGAGGCCCTGCAGGCGAGTGGCGAGATGAAGGCGTTCCTCAAGAAGTGGAACCTGCCGGAAACCTCGACCGACGTTTCCCACGACGTAAACTGACGATAGGCGGTCTCCGTTGTTCCAGCTCGATCTCTTCCTGCAGGCGATCTTCAGTGCCCCCCTTTTCAAGGGGGCACTCCTGACGATCGGCCTCTCGCTCTGTGTCATGGCCGTGTCTCTCGTGCTCGGCATGGGGCTTGGTTCCTTGGCCGGCTCGCCGCGTCGCTCCGTCCGGTGGCTGGTGACGCTCTATGTCTGGCTGTTCCGCGGCGCACCTGCACTGCTCGTGCTGCTGTTCGTGTGGAACGGTTTGCCGCAGATCTCCGAAATCTTTCGCGCCGGCTGGTTCACGCCGTTCGTCGCGGCCTTTTTGGCGCTGTCGCTGATCCAGATCGCCTATCTGGCGGAGGTCCTCCGAAGCGCCTTCGCCGCAGTCGGCCGCGGGCAGCAGGAGGGTGCGGCGGCGCTCGGCATGCATCGCTGGCAGATCTTTCTGGTCATCACCATGCCGCAGGCGCTCAGGATCGCGGTTCCCGCGCTGATGAACGAGTTCATCTCGCTGTTGAAGACCACGTCGCTTGCGACCGTGATCTCGCTGAAGGAACTGATGACCGTCTCGCAGTTCGCCATCGCCACCAGCTTCCGGTTTCTCGAATGGTATGGCGCGGCCCTTGTCTACTACCTCGTCATCGTTTCGGTGCTGACGCTCGCCCAGAACCGCATCGAACATGTGCTTTCGCGCGGCTATCGCTGATCGCCGCAAACCCACGGGTTGGATATGAACACGCAAACCGCAATTCAGGTTGCCGGCGTCAACAAATGGTACGGCGCCTTCCAGGTCCTCAAGGGCATCGATCTCACGGTGAACAAGGGGGAACGCATCGTCATCTGCGGCCCGTCGGGCTCGGGAAAATCGACGCTGATCCGCTGCATGAACCGTCTGGAAGTGCATCAGGAAGGCACGATTGCCGTCAACGGCGTCGAACTCACCAACCAGCTGAAGCGCATCGATCGCGTGCGGAGCGACGTGGGCATGGTCTTCCAGCACTTCAACCTGTTCCCGCACCTGACTGTTCTGGAAAACTGCACGGTCGCCCAGCGCTGGGTGCGCAAACTGTCGAAGAAGCATGCCACCGAGATCGCCATGAAATACCTCGAACGTGTGCACATTCCGGAAAAGGCCGACAAGTATCCGGGCCAGCTTTCCGGCGGCCAGCAGCAGCGCGTCGCCATCGCGCGCGCGCTTTGCATGAACCCGAGCATCATGCTGTTCGACGAGCCGACCTCGGCGCTTGATCCCGAAATGGTCAAGGAGGTCCTGGACACGATGATCTCGCTTGCCGCCGACGGCATGACGATGGTGTGCGTCACCCATGAAATGAATTTTGCGCGCGAGGTTGCCAGCGAAGTGGTCTTCATGGATGGCGGTCAGATCATCGAGCGCAACAAGCCCGACATCCTGTTTTCCGCGCCGACGCACGAACGCACGAAGCGCTTCCTCGGCAAGCTCTTGCATTGAGGGAGGTCATCTTGAACAACGAGAACTGGTTTTCGAAGGAAGCGATCTCGGACCGGCTGACCCGGATTTGCGAGCCGCATGTCCATTCCTTTTTCCGTGCCAACATGTTCCACGTCGTCGGCAAGGATGCCGACCTCGTTATCGATTTCGGCATGGGTCTCGCCGATCTCGGGAGCGCATTGGATATACCCTCGGGCAAACCCGTGCTGGCGGTGGCGACCCACGTTCACGTCGATCATGTCGGCTCGTTCCACGAATTCGAGATCCGGCTGGGCCACGAAGCCGAAGCCGAGGCCTTCGCGCTCATGCCGGATGCGGATACGCTCGCCGACTATTTTCGCACCCAGCCGGACGCCCTGACCGCGGTGCCGCCCACCGGCCTGACGCCGGAAGCATACACGATTTCAACCGCACCGCTCACCACGATCCTCGCGGAGAACGACGTCATCGATATCGGTGATGCCTGCTACACGGTCCTGCATCTGCCCGGCCACTCTCCCGGCTCCATAGGCCTGCTCGACCAGAGGACGGGAGAATTCTTCAGCGGGGACGCCATATACGAGGGTGGCCTCGTGGATGATTTGCCGGGATGCAGCATCGAAGCCTACAAAGTCACCATGACGCGCCTGTCGGAGCTTGACGTTGACATCGTCCACGGCGGTCACGGAGTGATGTTTGGTAAGGATCGGCTGCATGAGATCGCCGTGCGCTATCTGGCTTCGAAGGAAGGTTGAAGACGTCTAATGGGCCAGCAATCAATCCTGAGCAATGCTCCGCTTTAGAGGCCCTCAATAATGCTCGCCGATCGTAGGGTATCCGCAGGAATGGCTGACCGAGCCCGTCGAGCTGACCGGCGCCAAGCAGGCCGTATGGCGGACCGATCCGTCCCGGTCGGGAGTGGGGGGGCTCGACCGACGATATCGGCACACACGCCTATAATCTTGTCACCTTCGTTACCGGCCTGACGTTGGAAAGCATTGCGGTCGATCTCGTTTCCTTTGTCGAAGGCCGGCAATTGGATGGCAATGTCCGTGTCCCGCTGAGCTTCGAAGGCGGTGCAAAGGGGATGCTCTGGTGCAGCCAAATTGCACCGGGTCATGAAAATGGTCTTAGGATCCGTGTCTACGGCGACAAGGGGGTATCGAATGGGTGCAGGCGGATCCGAACTATCTCTGGTTCACACCGTTCAACGAGCCGAAACGCCAGCTGACCCGGGCCGGTGCGGGGAGTGGACTGGCCGCGTTCCGTGTCAACCGCATCCCCTCCGGCCATCCGGAAGGTTATCTCCAAGAATTCGTAACGATCTATGCGGAAGCGGCCCGTGCCATCAACGCGAAGAGGAAGGGCGTCACGGTCGGAGACGATGTCATCCACCCGACCGTCGACGATGGTGTGATGGGCGTCGCATTCGTCGAAGCATGCGTCGCCTCATCGAAAAAGAACGGAGCCCGGGTGAAGCTCCGTTTGGAGTAGTAGCTGTTGGTTTCGGCAGGAGGCGGCTCCCCCGCGGCATATACAGGATAATGCGGCCGGCCCGCTCCCGGTGGTTAGTTGTCTGGCGATGGGTTCGTGGTTCGATTCCTATCAAGAGCAGCAATCACTGTGCGTCTCGCGTCGAGGGCGACTGTCAGGCCATCGCTAGGATCACGTGCGCTTGGATCTTGGCGGCAACTTCGCCACGGCCATGTCTATCCGCAAGCGCGGCCGTGGCCAAGTTGGTGGCGGCGTCCAGCTTTCCTAGGCCACGAGATTCAATTTCGCCGCGAAGTGGCGTTCCATGGCAATAGGCGACAGCCACTTGGCGCGCAGAGGGCGCTCGGCTTTGTTCGGCTCTCGTGTCGATGTCCACGCGGGCGAAGCCTGCGCGCTCCAGGTCGCTGTGGATGAGATCTTTGTCGGAGTAGCCGTGCGGTGTGCGTGCCAGGAAACGCGGCGGATCGTTCGGGAACATCCTGGCGAGAGCATTCGTCACATCGTTCGCAAAAATGTTCTCCTCGATACGATCCCATACGTTGAACACAAAGCGGCCTCCGGGCTTCAGG
>NZ_JBQVPI010000046.1:0-22015 GCF_052438155.1 Shinella sp.
GCCGACGATGTCGATCGGCAGCGCGCCGATCTTCCAGCGGTAGAGCAGGTCGTTCAGGCAATGACCGAAGCGCGACATCATGAGCAGCACCTTCATGCGCTCGTCGCTGTCGTTGAAGCGGTGGGTCATCGCGAACTTTTTTGCGACCGGCGCGAAGCCGGCCTTGATGTCTTCCTCCGAAACACCTTCCTGGGACAGGAAGGTGAGGCGCATGAAGAACAGGCCGGTTTCGAGGTCGTCGAACTGCGACGAATCCGAGATGTAACACCCCTTCTCGGCGAGGTAGCCGGTGATCGCGGCAACGATGCCGCGGGTCGATTGGCAGGATACTGTCAGGACGTGGCTTTTCATCGATTCTTTTCTCTTGGATGGCGCGCTGACGCGCTTCAGGTCGGGCGCGCCGAGCGGGCCAGAGCCTTGAAGGCCATTTCGCGCGTCAGCATGCCGGTCGCCGCGCCGCCCTCCGTCACGAGGATCGCATCGTGCGCGGCGAGCAGCGGAAAACACTGGCCGATGGCGGCACCCGCATCAACGGACGCCACCGAGATCGCCTCGCCAGACGCTCCGCGGGCGAGAAGGCGCGGCGCGACACCGTTGATGACGACGACGCCCGAATGCTCCCGCAGCAGCGCAGCCGACCGCTCGGGGGTCGCCTCGGCCGCCGTCAGGATCGGGACCTTTTCAAACGCCTCATAGGCATACATCGCCCGCGACAGATCGACCTTGCGCACGAAGCGCTCGACGTAGTCATCGGCGGGGCGAAACAGGATTTCCTCCCCCGTGCCGACCTGGCGCAACTCGCCGTCCTTCAGGATGGCGATGCGGTCGCCGAGATGCAGCGCCTCGTCGAGATCATGCGTGATGAAGATGATCGTCTTCTTCAGCCGCGCCTGGATATCTTTCAGCTGCTCCTGCATGTCGCTCTTGATCAGCGGGTCGAGCGCGCTGAAGGCCTCGTCCATCAGGAGCACCTCCGCCTTCGTCGCGAGCGCCCGGGCAAGGCCGACGCGCTGCTGCATGCCGCCCGAAAGCTGCCGCGGAAAGCGGTTTTCGAAACCCTTGAGCCCGACGAGCTCGAGCTGTTCCATGCCGAGCGCCACGGCCTCGCGCCGGTTTACGCCCTGCAGGATCGGCCCGCAGATGGTGTTTTCCAGCACGGTCTGGTGCGGCAAAAGGCCAAAACGCTGGAACACCATGGAAATGCCATTTCGGCGGAAGGCCAGAAGCTCCTTGGCATTCATGTCCATGATATTGCGGCCATCGACGAGGATGCGGCCGGCAGTGGGCTCGATCAGCCGGTTGAAATGGCGGATCAGGGTCGATTTTCCCGAACCCGACAGGCCCATGATGACGAAAGTCTCGCCGCGACGGATCGAAAAGTCGATGTCCTTGAGGCCGACGATGCAGCCGGTTTTCTGCAGCACCTCGGCCTTTTGCGCCCCGGTGCGCAGCTCTGCAATCGCATCGTCCGGGCGGTTGCCAAAAATCTTGTAGACCTTGTCGACCTGGATTTTCACGTCGGAAGCGATCACGGCTTCACTCCCCGCTGGCAAGATGTTTCTGGGCGCGCCGTCCATAGGACTGGGCGATGCGATCGAAGATCACGGCGAGGAAGACGATGGCAATGCCGGCGATGAGGCCGCGGCTCACCTCCAGCCGCTGGATACCCTGCAACACCTGGTAGCCGAGGCCGCCCGCGCCGATCATCGAGGCTATGACCACCATGGAGAGCGCCATCATCGTCGTCTGGTTGACGCCGGCCATGATAGTCGGCAGGGCGAGCGGAATCTGCACCTTGAAGAGTTTCTGCCGCGGCGTCGCGCCGAAGGCGGTGATCGCCTCGACCACCTCGCTATCGACCTGGCGAATGCCGAGATCGGTGAGCCGGATGACCGGCGGAATGGCGAAGAACACGGTGGCAAGGATGGCCGGAATCTTCCCCGGGCCAAACAACATGACGAAGGGGATGAGATAGACGAAGATCGGCAGCGTCTGCATGATGTCGAGCAACGGCAACGCCATCGAGCGCAGCCAGTCCGAACGCGCCATCGCGATACCGAGCGGAATACCGACCACCACGGCCACCACGGTTGCGGCGAGCATGAGCGCGATCGTCGCCATGGCGTCGTTCCACAGGCCCAGCGCACCGATGGAGACAAGCATGACGGCAGCCCCGGCGGTCGCCTTCAGGCTCCGCGAGGCGGAATAGGTCAGGGCGGCGATGGCGGCGATCGTGACATACCAGGGCAACCATTGCAGGAAGGTTTCCATACCACTCAGGAGTTTGAGCAGCGGCATCAGCAACCGTTCGAACATGTCGCCGTAGTTTGCCACGATCCAGCTGAAGCCGTCGTCGATGGCGAAGCGAAGGCTGCGCGTGTCGAAGAATTCGGGAAAATTGTCTGCCACGGCACAAGCCTTTCAGGGGTCGTCTCTTGCCGGTCGCGGTGGGTGCGAAGCATCGGCAAAGGAGTTTTGCGAGGCCGGCGCAACCGGGGGGATTGCGCCGGCCTTACAAGGCGGGCCTCAGAGCGAGGCCTTGACCTTCTCGGCAACATCGGCTGGCACCCACTTGGTCCAGATCGCTTCGTAGTTCTTGAAGAAATGCGTGGCGACCTCTTCCGGCGAGGCCTTGTTGTCATCGCCCCAGGCCAGCACGTCGCTGATCTCGGCATTCGGCACCTGCATCTTCGACAGGAATTCGGCGACGGCCGGGGCCTTTTCCTTCAGGCTGGTCGTAGCTGCGACTGCCACTTCGCCGACGGCCCAGCCGGTCAGTTCCGGCTTTTCGCACTTTGCATCAGTGAGGCAGGTGAACTTGGCCGCATCATAGGCCGGCATGTCGAGCACCTTCAGCTTGTATTTGCCGATCACCTCGGTCGGGCCCCAGTACCAGCCGATGAAGGGTTTTTTGCGCGACACCTGGCGGGCGATGGTGGCTTTCAGGTTGGCGCCGGAACCGGTCGGATAGATTTCATAGGTCTCTTCGAGGCCGAGCGCCTTGACGAGGTTGTTGGTGATGATCTCGCAGCCCCAGCCGGGCGGGCAGGCATAGAAACGGCCCTTGCCGGTCGCCGAGGCATCCTCGAACACCTGCCAATTGTCCTTGAGGTCACTGACGGAGCGGATTTCCGGATGCGCTTCGGCGACATAGTCCGGAATCCACCAGCCCTCCTGACCGCCGCTCGCAAAGATGTCGCCGGCCTTGTAGACGGTGCCCTTCGCCAGCATCTGGTCCCAGGTCGATTTGACGGTCGAGACCCAGAGCTCCGGCGCGATGTCCGGCTCGCCCTTGGCCAGCATGGAGGATGCGGTCGGCACCGTGTCGCCGGGTACGATCTGGACGGTGCAGCCGTAGCCTTCGGCAAGGATCGCCTTGGTCACATAGGCGAGCGTGCCGGCGGAAAGCCAGGTCATTTCGGCGACGGTGATCGGGTCGGTCGTGCCGCATTCCGCGGCCTGAGCGGCAGTGCCGCCGAGAACCATGCAGGACAGGCAGGCCCCCGCAAGAATGGATGTCTTGATCTTCATGTCCGTTCCCTTTTGTGGTTGTGGTGGTCTGACGGTTACGATGTCGAAAGCGGCGACTTTTATCAAACCGAAATAACTGATCCGCATTTCAGAAAAACTTTAGCGGAAGAGCGTTTCGATCCGCTCGATCAGCGCGGCGTCAACCGGTACGCCGTCTCGTTCGGTGCGCCGCCGCGCGGCCTGCCGGCGACCACCGGGAAGACGGGCGCCTTCCTGCGCGGCAATGGCACCGAGGAGGCTTGCGACCTGTTGCGAAAAGCCCTCCGAGAAAGCCGCCGGGTCGAAGGCGATGAAACATTGGCCGGTTTTCGGCGGACCGCCCGCCGTGCCGGAAAACGGGCTCGCATCCTTGCTGAGGACCGCCCCGGACAGGCAGGAGGCGAGGATTTCGACGAGAAGCCCGGCACCGAACCCCTTGTGCCCGCCGGCGGGCAGCATCGACCCCTTGAGCGCCGCGGCCGGGTCCAGTGTCGGCGTCCCCTCCGCGTCGAGCGCCCAGCCGGGCTCGATCGGCCGTCCCTCGCGTGAACGCAAAAGGATTTCCGATTTCGCCACGACACTCGCCGACTGGTCGAGAACGAGCGCAGCCCCGCCCGCGTCACCGGGAATGCCGAGCGCGAAGGGATTGGTGCCGATGACCGGCATGCGCCCGCCGGGGGGCGCGATGGAGGCCGGCGCGTGGGTGGTGCAGAGGCCGAGCATGCCCGCTTCGGCGATGCGCTCGGCATGATGGCCGAGCACGCCGCAATTGTAGGAGTTGAACACCGTCATCGCGGCGACGCCATTTTCGCGCGCGGCGGCGATGAAACGCTCCCAGCCGGCATCGATCGCCGGATGCGCGAAGCCGGTCGCCGCATCGACGACGATCGCGCCGGGACGCGGCTGCGACACGACGGGACGCGCCATGCCATCGACCTTGCTAGAGCGCACATGTTCCGCATAGATCGGCACGTAGAGCAGGCCGTGGCTGCGAATGCCATCGCGCTCCGCCAGCATCGTCGAGCGGGCGACGGCGGCCGCATTGTCCTCGCTGGTTCCGGCCGCCAGCAGGGCACGCAGGCACAGGTGCTCGACCGCGGCGAGCGTCATCATCCGTTCCGTCATGGAAACATCCTCAATCGTTGTCGGTGGTACCGGCGCCGGCGCCCTGGGTGCGTGACAATTCCGAAGCCGGCACGTAGGTCTTCGCCGCCAGGCCGAGCGCCGCCGCATAGGCCGTGGCATCGGTCGCCGTTGGCCGGGGTGTTCCGGAGCGCGCGGGCGCGTCATCGTCAGGCATAAGTCGCAAGGTCGTCATATCGGGCACCAAGCCGCCGGCATCACTCACCCGTGCAAGCGGCACGACAGCGCCATTTCCCTGCTGCATGGCAAGGTTCAAGCCCGTGTCCATTGCCGCTGCACCGGCAAGGCCGATCAGCAGTAGGCCGCTATCCCGATCTTGCGGCAAGATTTGTTCCGCCTCGCCACAGCACAGTGCATCGATGGCTGCCTGGCCATCGAGAATTGCCTTTCGGCCCCTCCCGCTATCGGCGAGGGCATCGACGACAGCCCGGACGGCATCGACACCGCGCGCCGACAGCCAGACGGCGGCCTGACCGATATCGTCTGCGGCGCCATGGGGTAGGCCGGCGCCGCTGGCCGCCTTGCGGGTGAGCGACTGCACTTCGTTGTAGGAGAGAAAGATCATCGTCATGGCAGCACCGGGAGCCAGCAATTGTCGGTTTCGCCCGCCGCGATCTCGCTCGCCGTCGGTGCACCCTGGAAGAGCGTGATGCGGGTCCAGCGATCCGAACGTGGATCGAATTTCGACGCGCCGAAGAAGGCGAGCTTGCAGCGCAGCATGTCGATGGGCAGGCAGCGATCCGACAGCAGGTTGTCGCGGATTTCCGCATAGGACGCGGCGGCCGTTGTCTGGATGCGGCGCACCGCATGGCGATGCTGCGGGAGACGCGCGAGGAAGGCGGCGACGGTTTGAGCGTCCGGCGCATCCGAAAGATCGGCGGCGAGCCTTTGCACCTGACGGGCAATGTCGAGCGGCAGTTCCAGATCCGCGCCGGGCTCGGCGGCGCGGCGGCCGAGGCGCGGTTCCAGCTTCTCTTCCGAGACATACCAGAACTGGGCGATTTCGGCCGGCGCATCGAAGGCAATGGCCATGGCCCAGCCGTAGTGGTCGGGCAGGAGCCCGCGGAGGGCCGCGACCCGCATGCCCGGTTCAAGCCCCCCTTCCCGCGCGGCCGCCATGCCGTCCGCAAGGTCGTCGTTCTCCGCACCCGCCATTTCGATCACGAATGCGACCAGCAATTCCTGGAAATCCACGGACAGGGATTGCGAACGGTCCAGCAGTGAGGCGACCGGGAACGCCGTGGCCAGCAGCCTTGTAGGATCAATCCAGCCTTCGGCTTCTGCCCATTCCGTGCGCAGGCACAGGATGCGCGCCATCAGGGCCTCGTCCGCAACCGACCATTGATCGAGATGCTGGCTCGCCTGCCGCCAGAGATCGGCCAGCCGGTTCAGCCCCGCCGCATCCAGATACGGCTTCGCCCGCACACGCGCCAGAGCGGTCTCGCGGGCGAGCACCCAGTTGTTCAACAGCACTGGATGGTTCGCAAGAAACGGCGCCATGCCGAGGCCAGTGGAATTGCCAACCCCGACGTGGCGGCGAAGCTCCGGCGCCAGCGGCACGAAGGTTTCTGGCGCACGGCGTTTGGCGACATGTTCGACGAGGTCATGGGAGAATTCGCGGATCAGCCAGACGGTCAGCATCTCCGCCTGGAAGGGGCCTTCAAGCCCGTCGCGTTCCGCCAGCACGAAACGATCGGCAATGCCGAACTTGCCGTTGCCATATACGGCCGTGGTGCGCAGCAGGTAGCCGACTTCGCCGAGGCGCTGCCGGTCCGGCTGACGGCCCTGCGCCAGACTGTTGGCGACATGTTCGAAGAAACGCACGGACTTATTGGCGCGGCTCAGCACCAGGTCGCGCGGGCCAAAACGCCCCGCCTCCTGACGGGGGGCATTCGCCCGCAGCCGGTCGATCTCGGCGGCATCGGGAATGCCGTCATAGAGTACGTAGCTGGTATCCCAGGCTTCGGCGATCACCCGGTCGGAGCGCTGGTCGTCGGGAAGCGGGCAGGAAAAGGCGACGAGGCTGTAGTCGTGGCCGCCGAGCTTGAGTGTATAGACCGCATCGCCAAAACCCTCGTCATCCATGTTCCAGACCGGGCGGCGTACCGTCGTGCCACTTGCGGCAAGGCAACGGATCAGACTGCGCAGGAAGCTCAGCCGCGTCGGGAAGGAGGCCCCCATCCGCCGCAGACGCATGACGACATCCGGCGAACGCAGCGCCAGCGCCGGCCCTGTCGTGAGGTCGAGCGCCCGACTGGTCATGCCACCGGCCCGAAAGACGCGTTGTAGAACCGCAGCCAGTTGCCGCCCATGATGTCGCCGGCTTCCTCTTCGGAGAAGCCGGCATTGCGCAGGCCGTGGCGCAAGTTACCGAGATCCGCATTGCTGTTGAACCACTGCGGCTGCCGGGGGAAACCCGCCGCTGCCGCCGACCCTTCGCCGTAATCCGTCGCCTTCGACCAGCGGCCGTTGCGCATCCAGGTCACCACCGAATCCGGCTGGTCCTGGCATAGATCGCTGCCGATGCCGACATGCTCGACGCCGTAGCGCGACGCTGTCTCCGCGACCATGGCGCAAAAACTTTCCAGCGTGCAGTTCGACCCGTCCTTCAGGTGGTGAGGATAGAGCGAAAGGCCGAGCATGCCGCCTGACTGCGTCAGTGCCTTCAGGACCGTTTCCGACTTGTTGCGCAGCGCTGGATGCCACCAGTGCGGATTGGCATGGGTAATGGCGATCGGACGGGTAGAAATCTCTATCGCCTCCAGCGTCGAGCGTTCGGCGGAATGGCTCATGTCGATGACCATGCCAACCCGGTTCATCTCGGCGATGGCCTGGCGGCCAAAGCGGGTAATGCCAGGATCTTCCCCCTCGTAGCAGCCGGTGGCAAGCAATGACTGGTTGTTGTAGGAGAGCTGCATGAACCGCACGCCGAGCATGTGGCAGACTTCGATCAGGCCGATATCATCCTCGATCGGCGACGGATTCTGCAGGCCGAAGAATATGGCCGTGCGCCCTTCCTGCATCGCCCGCTCGATATCGCTACCGGAGCGGCCGGGGAAGATGAGGTCCGGATGGCGCTCGAAATGCCGGTTCCAGGCGATGATATTGGCCACCGTCTCGCGGAAATTCTCGTGATAGGCGATGGTGGCATGGACAGCATGCACGCCGCCCGCCCGCATCTCGGTAAAGACGTTCGGGCTCCAGTTGGCATATTGCAGGCAATCGACGAGGGGGCTGGCGATCTTTGCATCCATGGCCTTACTCCGGCTCCCCCGCCCTTATATAGGCGGTCTTGACCTGGGTGTAGAACTCGGCCGCCGAACGGCCCTGCTCGCGTGAGCCGAAGCTCGAATCCTTCCTTCCGCCGAACGGCACATGATAGTCGGTCCCGGCCGTCGGCAGGTTGACGGTGACGCAACCCGTCTCGACATTGCGCCGGAAATGCGTGGCACGGGCGAGCGAGCCGGTAAAGATGCCGGCGACGAGGCCGAAGCGGGTGTCGTTGACGACGGAGAGCCCCTCCTCGTAGGATCCGACCTTCTGCACCGCGGCGATGGGCGCAAACATTTCCTCGCGGTTGAAATCCATGGCGTTGGTCGTGCCGGTCAGAAGCGCCGGCGCCATGTAGTAGCCCTCATGGGCAAGCTGCAGGCGCTCGCCGCCGACCGCAACCTCGGCGCCCGAGGCGCGGGCGCGCTCCATCCAGGCCAGGTTCGCGGCAAGCTGACGTTCGCTGACGACCGGGCCGATCTGCGTGCCGTCCGCCAGCGCATGGCCGACCTTCAGGGCGGCGACGGCGGCAGCGAACTTCCCGACGAAGGCATCATGGACCTTTTCGTGCACGACGAGGCGCGAGGAGGCGGTGCACTTCTGGCCCGTTCCGGAATAGCCGCCACCGATCGACGCCGCGACGGCAAGGTCGAGGTCCGCATCGTCCATGACGAGCAGCGCATTCTTGGAGCCGAGTTCCAGCTGGAATTTGGTGAGGTTCGCCGCTGCGGCAACCGCCACCTGGCAGCCGACCTCATAGGAGCCCGTGAAGGTGATGGCATCGACGCCGCGGTGGCTGGCAAGCCCGTTGCCGACGACCGCGCCCGGCCCCATCAAGAGCTGGAACGCACCGTCCGGCAGTCCGGCGCGGTGGATGATATCGGCAAGTGCCCAGGCCGAGGCCGGTGTCTCGTTGGCCGGCTTCCAGATGACCGCATTGCCGTAAGCGAGTGCAGGCGCAATCTTCCAGCTGGCGGTGGCAGTCGGAAAATTCCAGGGCGAGACGACGGCGACAAGCCCCATCGGCTCGCGGCGCACATCGATCTCGATGCCGGGGCGCACCGAATCGGCGTTCTCGCCAAGCTGGCGCAGCACCTCGGCCGCATAATAGGTGAAGAACTGGCCGGCGCGGAACACTTCGCCGCGGCCTTCCGCCAGCGGCTTGCCCTCTTCGCGCGACAGCAGTTCGCCCAGCTCGGCAGAGCGATCCATCAACTCCATGCCGATGCGGTTGAGGATCGCCTGGCGCTGTTCGAGGCCCACCGCCCGCCAGGACGGCATCGCGGCGCGGCCTGCGGCAACGGCTTCATCCACATCGGCCGCATCGGCCTGTGCGTAGAGGCCGATCAGATCGGTGACATCCGACGGATTGCGGTTTTCATGGAAGCGCTCGTTTTGCCTCCATTGGCCGCCGATCAGGTTGGCGTAGCGTTCTGCCATTTTCGGTCTCCATTCTGTTCGAACGAAAAATCCTTCAGCGGCACGCTTCAATCAAGCAGATATTTCTGTTATCAATTTCAGAAGAATTGAAGTGGCGACAATGATCAAGCTGGAAGCATTGCGGGTCTTCGTCACGGTGGCGGAGAGCGGGAACATCAAGGATGCAGCCGATGCCGTCGGCCGCACGGCCTCGGCCGTGTCGATGACGCTGAAGCAGCTGGAAGACGAGATCGGCGGGCCGCTCTTCCAGACCGACCGCAAGAACAGCCTGACGGCGCTGGGCAACCTCATGCTCGATCTCGGCCGCGAGCAGATCCGCAGCTTCGACAAGTCCGTCAGCATCATGCGCGCCTTCGCGCACAGCCGCATCGGTAGCCTGTCGATCGCCTCGGTACCATCGGTGGCAACAAACGTGCTGCCACCGATCCTGCAACGCTTTCTGGAAACCCGGCCGCAGGTGCAGGTGGAGCTTTTCGACATCGACAGCGCCCAGGTGCGGCGCCTGGTGGAAAGCGGGGTTGCCGATATCGGCATTGCCGGCGAAAGCCGCGCCGGCGGCGGGGTAGAGTTCACGCCGCTGTTCAGCGATCGGTTCAAGCTGCTCTGCAAGGAAGACCACGATCTCTGCCGTCTTGAACGGCCCGTCGAATGGAGCGATCTCAACGCGGCGACGCTGATCCGCAATGGCGCGTCCGACAGGATCGAGGCGGAGGACTACAAGCGGCTCGCGGGCCAATCGCTGATCAATGTCTACAACGTCACGTCGCTGGTGGCGCTGGTGAAGGCGGGGCTTGGCCTCACCATCCTGCCGTCGCTGACCATGCATGGCGCGCATGAGGGCGTGGCGGCACTGGACCTCGCCGATGCGGCGGCGAGCCGCCGGGTTGGGCTGGTCGAGCGGCGCGACGTTCCACCCTCGCCCATCGCCGCCACCTTCCGCGCCTTCGCCCTCAAGGAAATTCCAGCGCTGGTGGCCGAGCGTCTCGGAAACTAGCTAGCGCCCCGCACTGGCCGGCATTTCCCCATAGGCGGCGGTCCACCAGACGCCGCCGAGCTAAGAGGGCTGCCCTACGTCGCGATCCAAGTTTAACGTTATTGCGCGCTGGAGGTGCCAGAGCCACCTAGAGAGATGCCGCCAGCAGTTCCTTCGTGTAGTCGTGCGCCACGTTGCGGTCGATCAGATCCTGACTGCTGATGATCTCGCGCACCACGCCCTTTTGCATAATCGCCAACCGGTCGCACATATGGGCGACAAGAGGCAGGTCGTGGCTGATGATGAAGAGGGTCAGGCCCTTTTCCCGTTGAAGGCGCATGACGAGGTTGATGATTTCGGCCTGGATGGAGACGTCGAGGGCGGAGGTCGGTTCGTCGAGCAGCATGACCTGCGGCTCGATCGCCAGGCACCGTGCGATGGCGACGCGCTGGCGCTGGCCGCCGGAGAGCTGGTGGGGGAACCGAAAGCGGTGCTCCGGGCCAAGACTGACATCCCTCAGCGCCTGCAGGATGCGCTTTTCCGGATTGTCGAAGCGATGGATAGCGAGCGGCTCGCCGATGATCTGGTCGACGGTGTGGACCGGGTTCAGCGAGGCATAGCAATCCTGCATGACCATCTGTACGCGGCGGCGGAAGGAGAGCGACGGGTTCTGCTTCACCACCTCGCCGCCGATTTTCACACGACCTGCGCTGGTCGTGGTGAGGCCCATCATGGCGCGCAACAGCGTCGTCTTGCCGGAACCGGATTCACCGACGAGGCCGAAGACGCTGCCCTGTGCTACGCTGAGGGAAACCTCCTTCAGCGCCCGCACCACCCGGGCCTTGGTGTGGAAATCCACAGAAACGGCTTCGATCTCGATCATGATTTAGCCTCCATCCAGGCGGGATCGCGGGTGAAGGTGCGCAGGTCCGGCAGCCGTTCGGTGAGCGAGGGACGGCAGGCGGCGAGCGCCCGCGTATAGGCATGCTGCGGGGCGGTCAGGTGGGCCGCCGTGCATTCCTCCATCACCTGTCCGCCATACATGACCAGCACCCGATCGCAGAAATTGGCGACGAGATGCAGATCATGACTGATCAGAATGAGGGACATCCCGCGTTCGCGAATGATTTGGTCGAGCAGGCCGAGGAAGCTGGTGCGCACCGAAGCGTCGAGCGCGGAGGTCGGCTCGTCGGCGATCAGGAGTTCCGGCTCGCCAGCAAGCGCGATCGCGATCATCACGCGCTGGCCCATGCCACCGGAAAGCTGGTGTGGGTATTGATCGTAGACGGCCTCCGGATCGTTGATGCGCACGGCAGCGAGCAGATCGAGCGAGCGGATTTTTGCCACCTTGCCGCCGAGCCCGTGATGCAGCTTGAAACATTCGGCGATCTGCGCGCCCGCCGTCATCACCGGGTTGAGCGCGTAGCGCGGGTCCTGCATGATGAGGCCGATACGCCGACCGCGCAACGCGCGTTTCTGGGCGGGCGAAGCCTTCAGGAGATCGGTTTCGGCAAACTGGAAGCGGCGGGCCGAAACCTTGGCGGTCGCCGGCAGGAGGCCCATGATGGCCCTGCCCATGGTGGACTTGCCCGAGCCGCTTTCGCCTACGATGCCGAGCCGACCACCCCCAACGGAGAGGCTGACGCCGCGTAGCGCGGGTACCGGGCCGGTACGGCTCGCGAAGTCGACGCGAAGGTCTTCGATTTCGAGCCGGGACATTACGAGGACCTCGCGTCGAAGACATCGCGCAGGCCATCGCCGAGCAGGTTGAAGCCGAGGCTGGCGACGAAGATTGCAATGCCGGGAATGGTCGCGACCCACCATTGATCGAGCACATATTGCCGGCCGGCGGCCACCATCAGGCCCCATTCCGGCTGCGGCGGCTGCGCACCGAGGCCGAGGAAACCGAGGCCGGCGGCGGTCAGGATGGTGCCGGACATGTCGAAGGTGAGACGCACGACGACGGAGGCGATGCAGAGCGGCGCGATATGGTTGAGCAGGATGCGCAGCGTGGACGCGCCCTGCAACTCAGCCATCCGCACGAAATCACTGTTGCGGATGCTGAGGGTTTCGGCGCGGGCAAGGCGCGCATAGGGTGGCCAGCTCGTCACCGCGATGGCGATGATGGCATTGTTGATGCCCGTGCCGAGCGCGGCAACGAAAGCGAGCGCCAGCACGAGGCGCGGCAGCGAGAGGAAGATATCGGTGATCCGCATGAGGACGGCATCGACTGCGCCGCCGAAATAGCCCGCGACGATGCCAACCATCAGCCCGAACGGCCCGACGATCAGCGAAACCATCAGCACGATGCGCACAGTGATCTCGGACCCATGGACGATGCGGGCAAGGATGTCACGGCCGAGTTCGTCCGTGCCGAACCAATGCTCCGCGCTCGGCGGCATCAGGCGGTTTGCCAGCACCTGTTCCGTCGGCGAGCCGACGAAAAAGGGGCCGACAAGCGAGATGGCGACGAGCGCCAGCACGATGGCAAGACCGACAAGCGCCAACCTGTTGGCGAGCAGCGCACGGAAGGAAAGGGTGAGACGGACGAACCGGGCCTGCGCGCGGCTTGCGGGCCGGTCAGTTGTCAGCCATTGGCCAAGCGTGGTGTTCATGCGGTCCTCGGATCTGCGAAGCGATAGACGACGTCCGCCAGCGCGTTAAGTAGGATGAAGACGGCACCGATCAGGATGGTACCGCCAATGACGGCATTGAGATCGGCGTTAAAAAGCGCATTGGTCATGTAGAGGCCGAGGCCCGGCCAAGAGAACACCGTCTCCGTCAACACCGCGCCTTCGAGCAGGAAGCCGTAGGAGAGGAAGCAGACGGTGATGATCTGGACCCGGGCGTTCTTCAGCGCATGGCGCCAGATCACGGTGCGTTCGGACGCGCCCTTGGCCCGCGCCAGCGTGATGTATTCCTGGTTCAATTGGGTCAGCATGAAGCTGCGGGTCATGCGCGAGATATAGGCGAGCGAGAAGAGGCCGAGCAGCGTGGCCGGCAGAACCATGTGCGAGAGCGCATTGTAGAAGACGTCCATTTCGCCGGCACGCAGCGCGTCGATGGTGAGGATGCCCGACCATTCGTCGACAAGCCCGTCATAGGCGATGTCGATGCGCCCCGGCCCCGCCACCCAGCCGAGTTTGCCGTAGAAGACCAGCAGGAGCACGATGCCGAGCCAGAAGACCGGCACGGAATAGCCGGAGAGGCTGAGCACGCGGATCACCTGATCCTGCCAGCGCCCGTTATTTGCCGCCGCGATCACGCCGAGCGGAACACCGACCAGAACACCGATCAGGATACCGATCGTCGCCAGCTCCAGCGTGGCGGGAAAGACGCTTGCCAGATCCTCCACGACCGGGCGGCCGGAAAAGACGGACTTGCCGAAATCGCCGTGAACCACCTTGCCGACATAGGTGAAGAACTGCTCGTAGACCGGCCTGTCAAGGCCGAGCTCCTTGTACATCTTGTCATAGGCTTCCTGGGGCGCCTTCTCGCCGATGGCGGCCACGACCGGGTCGATCGGGATGAGGCGGCCGACGGCGAAGGTGACGAAAACGAGGCCGAGGAGCGTGAGCGCGACCGAAATCGCGCTCCCCGCCGATTGCCTGGCGATGGCATAGAACCGTCTGGCCGGGCTGGTCACGTCACTTCCTTACAAGCCGGTAGAAGATCATCGCAGGGCCGACCACATAGTCCTTGACGTTGGAGCGCATGGCGACCTGCGAGGTGCGCTGCACGAGACCGACATAGGGTCCGTTGGCCATCACCTTACGCTGCAGGTCCTTGTACATCTCGATGCGCTTCGTCTCGTCGGGTTCCTTCACCGCGGCGTCGGTCAGTGCGTTGATCGCGTCGTCCTTCCAGCTGTTGCGCCAGGCGACCGTCTTCGTGGCCGCATTCGGGCCGTTGTCGAGATTGTGCGCGAAGGTCGCCGCGTTGGCGTGCGGATCGAGGAAATCCGGCTCCCAGGTGCCGAGCGCGGCCTCGAACTGCCGATCGCGATAAGCGGTGATGAACTGCTTCTGGTCCGTCTGGACGATTTCCATCTTGACGCCGGCGGTCGACATCGACTGCTGCACCGCCTGGGCGATATCAATGGCAGGACTGACATTGCGCACGCTCAGCTTGAAGGAAAAGCCGTCCGCATAGCCGGCTTCCGCAAGCAGTGCCTTCGCCTTCTCGACGTCGTAGCCATAGGGGTTCTCGTCCACCGAGCCGTAGAAACCCGAAGGCCAGAAGGATTGCAGCACGGTGAACTCGCCCTTCAGAAGCGAATCCGTCATGCCCTTGTAATCGACGAGGTATTTCAGCGCTTCGCGAACCTTCGGGTCGGTGAACGGTTTTACCGTCTGGCTGAGACCGATATAGAGGTTGCGCGTCGTGTTGTGCCGGCTGATGGCGATGTCCGGATTGCCTTCCAGCGCCTTCACCTGGTCGGTCGGAAGGTTGGCGGCGATGTCTACGTCGCCCTTCTCGAGCAGTAGGCGCTGCGAGGCGGCCTCTGGCACATGGCGCAGGACCACCCGCTTCATCGCCGGTTCGCCTTGGCGATAGGCAGGGTTCGATTGCAACAGCACCGTCTGGTTCGGCTTCCAGGTCTTCAGCACGAACGGGCCGGAACCGGCCGACTTGTCCTTGAGATAAGCAAGGCCGAAATCGCCATCCTTCTCGTTTTCCATGACGGTCTTGGAATCGACCACCGAGGCGTTGACCGAGGAAAGGATGTTCAACACCAGCGAAGGCGCAAAGTCGACGGCGATCGTCATTTCGAACGTCTGGTCGTCCAGGGCCTTGGCCATGGTGGCGACATTCTCGCTCGTCCAGCCGAACTGCTTCAGGATGAAGGCCGGCGTCTTGTCCGCCTTCACCACGCGGGCAAAGGAATAGACGACGTCGTTGGCAGTGACCGGGTTGCCGGAGGCGAAGGTCATGCCGGAACGCAGCTTGAACGTGACTGTCTTGTTGTCGGGGGAAAAGGCCCAGCTTTCGGCAATGCCGCCGGAAAGTTTCGAGAAATCGGCCGCGTCATACTCCACGAGGCCCTCGTAGGTGTTGTGCAGCACCTCGGAAGTCGTGTCTTCGTAGGATTCCGCCGGATCGAACGAAATCGCGTCGTCGATCACCTTGGCGATGACCAGCGTGTCGGCCGGCGTCTCGGCATAAGCCGTCCCGCCCGCCATGCTGATGAACAGGGCCACTGCGGCCGCACTTCCAAGAAACTGTCTTCTCTTCATTTCCCCCTCCTCCCGTAGGGCCCGGTACGCCGGGGTCTTCACTATTGTCGGTCTGTTAGAGTCCTGCAATCGCATGATCGACCACCCGGTCAGCGAGCCGATAGCGGGTGATCCATGCGATTTCCTGCAAGGCGGCCTCAAGCTCACCTGCACGTGTACCGTTCAGCCGCGCACGGATGGTCGCAAGCGCCGAGGCCTGGTCGTGCCGGCGCACACACAGAATGAAGGGAAATCCGAAGCGGGTCCTGTAGGTGGCGTTCAGCCCGTCCCATTCGGCGATCTGCTCGGGCGCCAGCGCGTTGAGGCGGATCGCCCCCTGCTCTGCATCCGACTCCGCCGTCACCCGGCCGGCGCGCACATCCGCCCCGCCAAGATCGGGATGACGGTTCAGGAAGGCCAGCAGCTCCTCCTCCGGCAATGCCCGGACGAGCGCCAACATCGCCTCATGCAGGGCCGCCGCAGAGGCGAAGGGCCTGCCCATCGAAACCTTCTCCGCCACCCAGTCGGCATTTTCCCAGACGGGTGCCAGCGCCACGGCGAAATCCCCCCGTGGCAGGGCATTGAACTCTGCAATCAACCGCGCGGTCATGAGCGTTCGGCCAGGCTGGTCACGCGGTCAGCCAAAGGCGGCAGGAACTGGCGGTCGAAGACTTCCGAGGCCATCGGCACGCGGGCAAGCCCCTTGGCCTTGGCGATCAGCGTGGCGCCCGCAACGATACGCCCGTCATCCGCATCGCCAATACCGATACGTCCGCCTTCCGGGCCGGCCATCTCCAGCCCCAGCGTGCCGACAAGCCGGGCACGGTTCGCCTTGATGTCGATCTTCGGATTGCGGCGGGCGACTGCGGCAATTGCTGCGTCCGGGTCGGCAATGGCATCCTTTAGGCCGAGATTGATCGCCTCCAGCAGGCCGCGCACAGCCTCGGGGTGCTTCTCGGCGAATTCGCGCGTGACCATCACCGCGCCGCCATAGAGGTCCGGCAGATAGTGGCGGAATTCGAGGTGGCGCAGCACCTTGTCCGGATCGAGGCCTGCCTCGATCGTGTGGGCGCGCACGGTGTTGACGAAGCCGAAAATGCCCTCCCAACGGCCGTCGTCACGCATGATCGGCACCATTTCCTCATGGCCTAGATCGGAAGGCTCGACCTCAACCGTCGAAATGTCGAGCCCCGTCGCGGCGCAGAATTCCGGGAAGAGCTTCCAGGCGGCGTCTTCCGGATGCGAAACCAGCTTGCGGCCGGCAAGATCGGCAGGCCCCTGAACCGGCCCGTCGGCATCGACGGCGATCGTATAGGGCGAACGATTGTGCATGGCCCAGACGGCGAGCGGCGATGAGGCTGGATCGACCGACTTCATCTCGATCAGCGTGTTCAAGTCGCCATAGGCGACGTCATAGCCGCCACGCGCCAGCACTGGCACAGAGTAGGCGAGCGACTCTCCTTCAGTGAAGTGCACGTCGAGGCCGCAGCGCGCAAAATGTCCGTTGTCGGCCGCCAGGAAGAAGGGCGCCTGCGGCCCCGAGAAAAAACTGTTCAGGAAGAATTTTACCTGCTGGACCACGCCACTGTTCCTATTGATTGGTATCGATTGAAGCGAGTGTGCGCCCTGCCGGCATTGCCGTCTATATCAAACTATGGAACAATTCATTGCCGAAATTAGAATAGGGAGGCCGCATGTCCCGTTCGCTGATCCCCGCCGCGCTGCTTTATTTCGACCGCGTCGCCGCGACCGGCTCCATCCAGGCCGCCGCCCGTGCCCAGAATATCGCGGCCTCGGCCATCGACCGCCAGATCATCGGGCTCGAGGAACGATTGGGCGTCAAACTCTTCGACCGCGTACCGAAAGGCATGCGGCTGACGGCCGCCGGCGAGGCGCTGGTCCGACTCGTCCATCGCTGGCGCGCGGAGGAGCGCAATGCGGTCGCAGAAATCTTCCAGTTGCAGGGCGTTCAACAGGGCCAGGTAAACGTCTTCGCCATGGACAGTCACGCCACGACCATCCTGCCGCAATTGGTGCAGTCCATTGCCGCCGCCCATCCGCTGATCAGTCTTTCCATCCAGGTCGGCTCGACGGACGAGGCAGTCGCGGCCCTCCTCTCCGGCCAGGCCGACCTCATCATCGTCTTCAACCTGCCTCAGCGCACTGACGTGCGACCGCTCTGGACCCTGCCGCTGCCTTTCGGCTGCGTCGTCGCCCCGCACCACCCGCTGCTCTCCCGGCCGGACGTGAAATTCCAGGACGTGGTGACCTATCCCATCGCCCTGCAAAGCCGCTCGCTGCTGATCCGGCGTTTCCTCGAAGTGCAATACAGCTGGCTTTTCGCCGAGCCGCACGGCCGCGTCGAAACGAACTCACTGCACCTCGTCAAGAACCTCGCCCGCAGCGGAACCTATGTCGCCTTCACCTCCCAGCTAGACGCCGCCACCGAGCTTGCCGAAGGTACGCTGCGCTTCCTCCCACTCACCGAGATCGACGCCCTCCCCCAGTCCTCAGACATCGCCATCGACGCTTCCAAGCCCCTGAACACGCTCGTGCAGATCGTTGCCGACAATGCGGTAACGGTCATCGAAGCGGCGCTGGCCGCCGCCCGGGCCAACCCGTAAGAAAGCCCGACGGAGTTGTCACGTTACCGAGCGATGATCGATCTCTCCCGCAGCGGTCTGAGATCGGGCAACCGCGCCAGTCACGGCTTTCCAATGTGCCATTGCGCGGATGCGATGCATGTGGGTCGCGAGAGCGGAGCGTTTGTGATGGGGGCTGACGAAAAGATTTCGCAGCGCTGAGAAGATCGAGATGAAACGATGCAGACTGCCGGCTGACCGGAAACCCCGCATCGTACGCTCCCGTTTTCGACGCTACCCCCAGTATTGTCCGCTCCCGTTTTCGCGGTGGCAGGTGAGAATTATCTGCCCGAGTGTTCAGACCTTGTGCGATCGATGTTCCACACCGGGCATGACATCCCGTTTTGCGGCGCCGTATGAGCGCAATTTGTCGGTGATGATGCGCTTCCTATCGCTGATTGTGGGTTTGCTCATCGGGCAGCCCATTCTCCCGGTAACAACGTGTCAACACCCATCGCTTTCTTCCGGCGGTGAAAATATCGGCGGGATAGAGGGATTATCGGCTTTTGTGCGGTGTTCTCCTTTCAGGCGCGCTTCCTTCGAAGCGTGACGATTGAAGGATTTTCCCTATGCCTAGGACACCGCTCGCGATCGGCCTTCTTGCGCTGTTGGCCGTCATTCCAGCTCGCGCCGACACCTTGTCGAGCCTCAACGGAAGCTACGCAATCGACGCGTCCTCGCGTATAGCCTTCTCGGTCGCCCAGCTCGGCGGCGGCGGCATCAACGGCGTCTTCTCGCGCTTTTCCGGGACCTTCGACCTGCACCCTGACGATATAGGGCGCTCAAGCGTGAACTTTTCGCTCCAGCCAGAGGGTGTGGCAACCGGAGAGCCACGGGTGGAGAAATTCCTGCGTTCCTCCGCCGTTTTCGACGCTGACGCCTATCCGGTCATCACGTTCCGTTCGACCGTTATCCGCCAGCAAGGTTCCGACCGGGCGGTCATCCAGGGCGTGCTGACCGCCCGGGGCATTGCGCACCGGGAGACCTTCGAGGCGACCCTGGTCAATAGGCAGGGGCGCACGATCGCCTTCCATGTGGTGGGCGACCTGATGCGCTCGCCCTACGGCATGGATGTCGGAACGCCGATCTATTCCAACGTCGTCCGCTTCGACATGATGCTCAACGGACGGCGTAAATAACTGCCGTCCGCGCTGCGAAATTTCCCGCCGACGGGACTATTTGCAGCGGCTCGGTGTTCTATTGGAATACGGGTGGACAGCTGCCCGTTTGAAAGGTGCAACGAAGAGGATTTCAAGCCATGCGCTCCCTCCTACTGGCCGCCGCCGTGGTGGCGGTCACAATGCCACTTGCCCATGCGGACGACTATGCCGGCGGCGCCATCAAGTCGATGGACACCGCCAAGGGCGAGGTTCTCACCGATGCCAAGGGCATGACACTCTATACGTTCGACAAGGATGCGAACGGCACGTCCAGCTGCCACGATACCTGCGCACAAAAATGGCCACCTCTGACGGCGGCGGCGGACGCGGTGGCGGACGGCGAGTATACCCAGATCGAGCGCAAGGGTGGTAGCAAGCAATGGGCCTATGACGGCCGCCCCCTCTATCTGTGGCAGAACGACAAGAAGCCCGGGGATGCCACCGGGGATGGGGTCGGCGGAGTCTGGCACGTTGCCAAAGAGTAACCGATGTCGCAGGTCATGAACGAGATCGAGCGATGCGTGCCGGCGCTGAGGCGCTATGCGCGTGCGCTGACCCACGATGCCGATCGCGCAGACGATCTCGTCCAGGACAGCCTGGAACGGGCGATCCGCAAGCGTGGCCTCTGGCGCCCCTCGGGTTCCGTCCGTTCCTGGATGTTCCACATCTTGCTCAATGTCTATCGCAACGACCTTCGACGGCTGCGGCGCTCACTGGCGCCCATCTCACTGGAGGCCATGCCGGGAAGCGATCCGGCCGGGCCCGATGTGCAGCCGGGCCGGGCGGCGCTCGCCGAGACGGCGCAGGCGATGCAGGCGCTGCCGGCGGAGCAGCGCGAGGTTCTGTTGCTCGTCGCCGTCGAGGAAATGAGCTATGCCGAGGCAGCTGCGGTCCTTTCAATCCCTGTTGGCACCCTTATGTCGCGATTGGCCCGCGCCCGCGCCACGCTGCGCGACCTGACGGAGACGGGATCGCAAAAACTGAGATCAGTCAAATGAACCGCGACGAACGCAAGAGCATCGAGCACGACCTTCACGCCTATGCCGACGGCATGCTCGACGGGTCGGCGCGCGCGGCGGTCGAAGCGTATCTCGCGGACAATCCCGCCGTCTCCGAGGAGGTGGACGGCTGGAAGCGGCAGAACGAAACCCTGCGCACGCTTTATGGTCACGCCGCTTCCGAGCCGGTGTCACCTCGCCTGGATGTCTATCACATCGAGCGAGAGACCCGGATTCGAGCTGGCCATTGCGGCCGGATGGCAGCGGCAGCGGTTCTTCTGCTCGCCGCGGGAACGGTTGCCGGTTGGTACGGGAACGATTTTTTCGCGCCGGTACGGTCGGCCGAGGTTGCCCTGGTCGACGAGGCAATAGCGGCGCACCGGGTCTATGCCGGCGAGGTCGTCCGTCCCGTGGAGGTCTGGGCGGCAGAGGCGGATCACCTTCAAGCATGGCTGTCCAAGCGGCTCGACCGCTCGCTGACCATTCCCGACCTCGCGGCTGGCGGACTCACGCTGGTCGGTGGCCGGCTTCTACCGGCCGCGAACAGCCCGGCGGCGCAGTTGATGTACGAGGACGAGACCGGGCGTCGGGTGACGCTCTACATCATCCCGGCGACAGCAGGCCGCGAAACCTCGTTCCGCTACGCGAGCTTCGACCCGCTTGAGGCGTTCTTCTGGACCGACGAGACGATAAGCTGCGCGCTTGTCGGCGATTTGCCGCGTGACCGACTGCAGGAGATCGCGACGCAAGCCTACAAGCAACTGGAGTGAGACGCCCATGTTGCGCAACACCCGCACGTCGTACGGAACGGTGGCCATGGTCTTCCATTGGACCATCGCCCTTCTGTTTTTCGGGCAGATTGTGCTCGGCTATCTCACGCAGGCGCTGGCCGATGATCCGCGGCTGCAGTTCGATCTCTATCAATGGCACAAATCGTTCGGCTTCCTCGTCCTCGTCCTTGCCCTGCCGAGGGCCGCCTGGTCCCTTTCGAGCGTCCGGCCCGTCCCGCTGGCTAGTGCCCCGCGATGGGAGCGTGCTGCGGCGCGGATCGTTCACCTTCTTCTCCTGACGCTGACGGTCGCCGTGCCCCTTGCCGGCTGGCTGATCGCCTCGACATCCCCCTTGAGAATCCCGAGTTTCCTCTTCGACCTCGTGGTGGTTCCAGACCTGCCGCTGGCGCGATCGGATGCCATGGAGGCATTCTGGTCGAGCACGCACGCGTTGCTCGCTTATGGTGCAGGGGTTCTGGCGCTCGCCCATGCCAGCGCGGCAATCTACCATCACCTCGTGCGGGGGGACGCTATGCTCGCGCGGATCGTAGGGCGTCGAGCACGAGTCTTGCATCCCCGCGATCGTTCTCGCTGAGGGACTGCATCGGCAATAGCCTTGAACAAAGCAGGAGGTACCGCAAAGTTAACCGGTCGGCGGTCGGTCTGTGCGATTTTTCTGCATGCCACAAGCCACTCGCCGACCGGTTAACTTTGCGGTACTCTTTCGGCCTAATCCAGGTCCGTTTCAAGGATTGGGCAACGCCGTCGGCATCAGCCAGAAGCGACGCCTCATATGAAGATGGTGAGAACACTGGGGGCGATGTCACGTTGTTTTATCAACGCCCGGGAAAGGCGTGTGTCTGTGAACTCAGGCGGTTGTGCCGGCCACGACT
>NZ_JBQVPI010000047.1:0-21418 GCF_052438155.1 Shinella sp.
GTCACCGTTGCCGTCGAGCTGATCGTTCCGATCGCGATGGAAGAAAAGCTGCGCTTCGCTATCCGTGAAGGCGGCCGCACCGTCGGCGCCGGCATCGTAGCTTCGATCGTCGAGTAATTTCGGGTTTCTGACCTGATTATGAGCCCCGCGGGAAACCGCGGGGCTTTTTAGTGTTTAGGCATAACTCGCCAGCTCTGGGGATAGAGTCGAAGAGTCGCTGCTGTTAGGTTTGAGGCGTCGCTTCGAGCGGCATGGCCTTGGAGCGAGAGCCGAGGCCCAGCGCCTGCGGATCCAGAGCGATCCGGTTTGGTATGGGCGCTTCTGCGTGTGGCGGGCATAGGGTCTTGCCGCGCGCATCTTGGCAACCAGCAGACAGGCCCATATCTCCATGGACGTTTTGGTACGCGCGGCGCACGCAGCGCTCGTCCTCTCGATGATTCTTGCTTCTCCACCGGCTGGTGCTGCCGAGGCGAGTGATTCGCTCCTCATCTGGTCGCCCGCAAAGCTCTCCGGCAACGCCTATCGCCTGCGCATGGGCGCTCAGGCCGCGACAGGCAATCCTGTGAGCGCAGGGGTGGATGTGTCCGTTGCGACGTCGTCGACCGGTCGTGTGCGCAATACACGGGACTATGCGCGCCTCTGGGCGGAAATGCGCGGGCAGGGGCGCTCGGGGGCGGAGGCAAGCGTGTCCGCTGGCTACAACCCGCTGACCGGGCGCGTTTCAGCGACAGCGAGTGTGTCGCGGCGCTGGATGGCGTCGCCGTCGTTCGATGTCGTCGTCACGCCGTCCCTCACGGCTGATGCCCATGGGCGGCAAGGCTACCGCGGCGGCGTTCGCATGGCGCAGAAAACCCAGGTTCAGGCGCTGCGGACCGGGACGTCGTTCGTTGCTTCCGGCTCGGCGGCGAGCGGGAAAAGGCGCGTTGCAGCGGAATTCGGCGTTGAACAGCGTGTCTTCGATTGTCTCGATCTGACCGCATCGGTACGGCGGGAAGACACGTCCCTGATCGGCGGCGTCAAGGCGCGGCTTCGCTTCGATTGGTAATCGGTGGACGGGGAGGGTAAACTGCTGCAAAGCTGTGAAAAAATCTTGCTTTCGGGCTTGCCAAGTCGTTCCCTGCGCCGTAAAGACCCCATGCCTTGCCGGCAACGGGCGGTTCGCCATGGAGCGGCAGGCATCTAGGGGTATAGCTCAGTTGGTAGAGCGGCGGTCTCCAAAACCGCAGGTCGTCGGTTCAAGCCCGGCTGCCCCTGCCACTCCAAAAGCCGAACAGCGCGGACGACTTGCAGCGGCGGCGGGAGATGGCGCGACGGCGTTTGGCCGTCTAAATTCGCGAAAAGCCCGGGCTGCCTCTTGTGAAAAAGAGAATCGGGCTTTATGTAAGGCAAAACAGACACGCGGTGCGTGGAGCTGATGGTTCAGCTTTACGTGCCGTAATGGCGTGGACATTCAATGGCATCGAAAACAAATCCGATTGCGTTTCTGCAGCAGGTGCGCTCCGAGACGGCGAAAGTGACTTGGCCGTCGCGGCGCGAGACGATGATCTCGACCATCATGGTCTTCGTCATGGTCTTCCTTGCGGCAGTGTTCTTCTTTGCTGCTGACCAGTTGTTGGGATGGCTGATCGGCCTCATCCTCAGCGCAAGCGCCTGATTGGTTGGAGATGAGCATGGCTTCCCGTTGGTACATCGTCCACGCCTATTCGAATTTCGAAAAGAAGGTCGCTGAGGACATCGAGAACAAGGCGCGTCAGAAGGGCCTTGATCACCTGTTCGAAAAGATCCTCGTTCCGACCGAAAAGGTTGTCGAGGTGCGTCGTGGTCGCAAGGTTGATGCCGAACGCAAGTTCTTCCCCGGCTACGTGCTGGTGCGGGCGAACCTGACGGACGAGGTATTCCACCTCATCAAGAATACGCCGAAGGTCACGGGTTTCCTCGGTTCCGACAACAAGCCGGTTCCGATTCCGGATTCCGAAGCCGAGCGTATCCTGGCGCAGGTCCAGGACGGCGTCGATCGCCCGAAGCCCTCGATCTCCTTCGAGATCGGCGAGCAGGTTCGCGTTTCCGACGGTCCGTTCGCGTCGTTCAACGGCACCGTGCAGGACGTCGACGAGGAGCGTTCGCGCCTCAAGGTGGAAGTGTCGATCTTCGGTCGCGCAACCCCGGTCGAGCTGGAATACGCTCAGGTCGAAAAAATCTGATTTCGGTAGCGCCTCCGGGCGCTGCCTGTTCGAAATCCAGTCCTTCCAGGAGGATTGGTGGCGGAGGTTTCCGCCAATCGCGTGGGAGGGTAGGCGGCCTTTAAGCCGGGCGCCACATCCGCACCACGCAACCGCAGCCGCCGGTCTTCGGATCGGCATCATGGGCCGGGAAACCGGCCGCATTCTGAAAGGCAGAGAGAAATGGCTAAGAAAGTTGCAGGCCAGCTCAAGCTTCAGGTCAAGGCAGGATCGGCAAACCCGTCCCCGCCGATTGGTCCTGCGCTTGGTCAGCGTGGCGTAAACATTATGGAATTCTGCAAGTCGTTCAACGCGGCTACGCAGGAAATGGAAAAGGGTATGCCGATTCCGGTCGTCATCACCTATTACCAGGACAAGTCCTTCACTTTTGTGATGAAGCAGCCGCCGGTGACCTATTTCCTCAAAAAGGAAGCCAAGATCACGGCCGGCTCGAAGACCCCGGGCAAGGGCGCGACGGTCGGCAAGCTCACCAAGGCTCAGATCAAGTCGATCGCCGAAGCCAAGATGAAGGATCTCAACGCCGCCGATATCGAAGGCGCGATGGCAATGGTCGAGGGCTCTGCCCGCGCCATGGGCCTGGAAGTGGTAGGTTAAGACCATGGCCAAGATTGCAAAGCGCCTCCAGAAGATCCGTGAAGGCATCGACCCCACCAAGCTCGTTGCCCTGTCGGACGCCATCGCTCTCGTAAAAGAGCGTGCGATTGCCAAGTTCGACGAAACCGTCGAAGTCGCCATGAACCTCGGCGTTGACCCGCGTCACGCAGACCAGATGGTCCGCGGCGTCGTCAACCTGCCGAACGGCACCGGCCGTGACGTTCGCGTTGCCGTTTTCGCACGTGGCGCCAAGGCTGATGAAGCCAAGGCTGCCGGTGCTGACATCGTCGGCGCGGAAGACCTCGTCGAAATCGTCCAGGGCGGCAAGATCGATTTCGATCGCTGCATCGCGACCCCGGACATGATGCCGCTCGTCGGCCGTCTCGGTAAGGTTCTCGGCCCGCGCGGCATGATGCCGAACCCGAAGGTCGGCACCGTCACCATGGACGTTGCAGGCGCCGTCAAGGCATCCAAGGGCGGTGCTGTCGAGTTCCGCGTCGAGAAGGCTGGTATCATCCACGCCGGCATCGGCAAGGCTTCCTTCGACGCCAAGGCTCTGGAAGAAAACATCAAGGCATTTGCCGACGCCGTCATCAAGGCGAAGCCGGCTGGCGCCAAGGGCAACTACGTCAAGCGCGTAGCCATCTCTTCGACGATGGGCCCGGGCGTTAAGATCGATCCGGCAACCGTTGCCTGATTTTTCCGGCCCGGCTGACGCTGGACCGCAACAGAATTCCCGGCCTTGTCTGGCCGGGAATTTCCGGGGCTAAAACCCCGGAACTCCTGTCCGAGATTGCAGGTGGTTATCCCTTAATCACTTTAGCCTGCATGAGACGGGGTGAGACCTGGATTTCTTCAGCGTCGGATGGCGCCGAAATTCGGTTCGAACCTACCTTACCTTGTGTCGCGGCCCATCCGGGTCGAGTGCGGGGGGACAGGATCCTCGAGCGTCGCTCGGGATCCCTTTAAAAGCGGATCCCTTGCGGCAAAGGTAAACCCGGCAGGTCCCGTGAGTAGTCACGGTCCTGTCAACTGGAGATAGGCACAGTGGAAAGAGCGGAAAAACGCGAATTCGTCACGGAGCTGAACGAAGTCTTCAAGGCTTCCGGTTCGGTTGTCGTGGCCCGCTACGCCGGTATCACCGTCGCACAGATGAACGATCTTCGTAAGAGGATGCGTGCAGCGGGCGGTACCGTCAAGGTCGCGAAGAACCGCCTGGCCAAAATTGCCCTTCAGGGTACGGAGTCGGAAGGGATGTCAAATCTCTTCCAGGGTCAGACGCTCATTGCTTACGCAAATGATCCGATGATTGCTCCCAAGGTAGCCATGGATTTCGCCAAGACCAACGACAAGCTCGTTGTTCTCGGTGGCACCATGGGTGCGACCACACTCGACGCAGAAGCAGTCAAGTCGCTCGCGACCCTGCCTTCGCTCGACGAGCTTCGTGCAATGCTCCTGGGCCTGCTTGCAGCCCCGGCAACGCGCGTCGCCACGGTCGTTGCAGCACCGGCAAGCCAGCTTGCCCGCGTGTTCGCAGCCTACGCCAAGAAGGACGAAGCCGCTTGAGGCGGTTTTTCGCTGTAATCAAACAATACCAGTTCGAACCGAATATAAGGAACTATCACAATGGCTGATCTCGCAAAGATCGTTGAAGACCTCTCCGCTCTGACCGTTCTGGAAGCTGCTGAGCTTTCCAAGCTGCTGGAAGAGAAGTGGGGCGTTTCGGCTGCTGCTCCCGTAGCAGTTGCTGCTGCTGGCGGCGGTGCTGCTGCAGTTGTTGAAGAAGAAAAGACCGAGTTCGACGTTATCCTCGTCGAAGCTGGCGCCAACAAGATCAACGTCATCAAGGAAGTCCGCGCTATCACGGGCCTCGGCCTCAAGGAAGCCAAGGACCTCGTTGAAGGCGCTCCGAAGGCCGTCAAGGAAGCCGTCTCCAAGGCTGAAGCTGCCGACCTCAAGAAGAAGCTTGAAGACGCCGGCGCCAAGGTCGACGTTAAGTAATATCGGAATGCGATGGGAGAGGGCTTCGGCCCTCTCCCATTGATGATTCCTCTGAACTGATTACCCAAAAGCCGAGAAACCGGCTTTTGGGTAATGGGTTCTTCAAGAGGATGGTCTTCGACCCGCGAGATTGGGCAATCCGGCCCGTCAACCGGCAGCAAGACGAGTTTGAACCAACCCATGATAGACGGGATCGACTGGCCATCGAACCCCGTCCGTTGCAGGCCCGGATGTTTAATTTGAAGGAGCGACGATGGCTCAGACCCTTTCGTTTAACGGTCGTAGGCGCGTACGCAAGTTTTTTGGTAAAATCCCCGAAGTCGCAGTCATGCCGAACCTCATCGAGGTTCAGAAGGCGTCCTACGACCAGTTTCTGATGGTAGCAGAGC
This sequence comes from Shinella sp., assembly GCF_052438155.1. Classification (NCBI taxonomy): domain Bacteria; kingdom Pseudomonadati; phylum Pseudomonadota; class Alphaproteobacteria; order Hyphomicrobiales; family Rhizobiaceae; genus Shinella; species Shinella sp. Next base: position 5,225 of record NZ_JBQVPI010000047.1, read on the forward strand.
CCGCCGGCGGTCGCCCGGATGAGGGCCTTCAGTCCGTTTTCAAGTCGGTCTTCCCGATCACCGATTTCTCCGGCGCTTCCATGCTCGAGTTCGTCTCCTACGAATTCGAGCAGCCGAAGTTCGACGTAGAGGAATGCCGCCAGCGTGACCTGACCTATGCGGCACCCCTCAAGGTGACGCTGCGCCTCATCGTGTTCGATATCGACGAGGATACCGGCGCGAAGTCGGTCAAGGACATCAAGGAACAGAACGTCTACATGGGCGACATGCCGCTCATGACCGACAACGGTACGTTCATCGTCAACGGCACCGAGCGCGTCATCGTTTCCCAGATGCACCGTTCGCCGGGCGTGTTCTTCGACCACGACAAGGGTAAGAGCCATTCTTCCGGCAAGCTGCTCTTCGCAGCCCGCGTCATCCCGTATCGCGGTTCCTGGCTCGACATCGAGTTCGACGCCAAGGACATCGTGCATGCGCGCATCGACCGCCGCCGCAAGATCCCCGTCACGTCGCTGCTCATGGCACTCGGCATGGACGGCGAAGAGATCCTGTCGACCTTCTACACGAAGTCGTTCTACCAGCGCGACGGCAAGGGCTGGCGCGTTCCCTTCAATCCGGAAGCGCTGAAGGGCCAGAAGGCCGTCGCCGACATGGTGGACGCCGATAGCGGCGAAGTCGTCGTGGAGATCGGCAAGAAGCTGACGCCGCGCCTGCTTAAGACGCTCTCGGAAAAGGGCCTCAAGGCTCTCAAGGCGACCGACGAAGACCTCTACGGCAACTATCTCGCCGAAGACGTCGTCAACTATTCGACGGGCGAAATCTATCTCGAAGCCGGCGACGAAATCGACGAGAAGACCCTTCCGGTCATCATGGCGGCTGGTTTCGAAGAAATCCCGGTTCTCGACATCGACCATATCAATGTCGGCGCCTACATCCGCTCGACGCTGGCCGTAGACAAGAACGAGAACCGTCAGGACGCTCTGTTCGACATCTACCGCGTCATGCGTCCGGGCGAACCGCCGACCATGGATTCGGCCGAAGCCATGTTCAACACGCTGTTCTTCGATTCGGAGCGTTACGACCTCTCCGCCGTCGGCCGCGTGAAGATGAACATGCGCCTCGACCTTGAGGTCGCCGACACGGTCCGCACGCTGCGCAAGGAAGACATCCTTGCCGTCGTGAGGATGCTGGTCGAACTGCGCGACGGCAAGGGCGAGATCGACGACATCGACAACCTCGGCAACCGCCGTGTTCGTTCGGTCGGCGAATTGATGGAGAACCAGTACCGTCTCGGCCTGCTGCGCATGGAGCGCGCGATCAAGGAACGTATGTCCTCGATCGAGATCGACACGGTGATGCCGCAGGACCTGATCAATGCGAAGCCGGCTGCCGCCGCGGTTCGCGAATTCTTCGGTTCCTCGCAGCTCTCCCAGTTCATGGACCAGGTGAACCCGCTTTCGGAAATCACCCACAAGCGCCGTCTTTCGGCTCTTGGCCCGGGTGGTCTGACCCGCGAGCGCGCCGGCTTCGAAGTCCGCGACGTTCATCCGACCCACTACGGCCGTATCTGCCCGATTGAAACGCCGGAAGGCCCGAACATCGGTCTGATCAACTCGCTCGCCACCTTCGCCCGCGTCAACAAGTACGGCTTCATCGAAAGCCCGTACCGCAAGATCGTGGACGGCAAGGTGACGACGGACGTGGTCTACCTCTCCGCCATGGAAGAGGCGAAGTACCACGTTGCCCAGGCCAACTCGGTGCTCGGCGCAGACGGCTCCTTCTCGGAAGAGTTCGTCGTCTGCCGTCACTCCGGCGAAGTCATGCTGGCGCCGCGCGACCAGATCAACCTGATGGACGTTTCGCCGAAGCAGCTCGTTTCGGTTGCGGCCGCGCTCATCCCGTTCCTTGAGAACGACGACGCGAACCGCGCGCTCATGGGTTCGAACATGCAGCGTCAGGCCGTGCCGCTGCTGCGTGCGGAAGCCCCGTTCGTCGGCACCGGCATGGAACCGATCGTTGCCCGTGACTCGGGCGCTGCGATCGCGGCCCGCCGCGGCGGTGTCGTCGACCAGGTCGACGCGACCCGTATCGTTATCCGCGCCACCGAAGACCTCGATCCGTCGAAGTCGGGCGTCGATATCTACCGCCTGCAGAAGTTCCAGCGTTCCAACCAGAACACCTGCGTCAACCAGCGCCCGCTGGTCACCGTCGGTGACATTCTGAACAAGGGCGACATCATCGCGGACGGTCCGTCGACCGACCTCGGCGACCTGGCACTCGGCCGCAACGCGCTCGTCGCGTTCATGCCGTGGAACGGCTACAACTACGAAGACTCGATCCTGATGTCCGAACGCATCGTCTCCGACGACGTGTTCACCTCGATCCACATCGAGGAATTCGAAGTCATGGCCCGCGACACCAAGCTCGGTCCGGAAGAAATCACGCGCGACATTCCGAACGTTTCGGAAGAAGCGCTGAAGAATCTCGACGAAGCCGGTATCGTTTACATCGGTGCAGAGGTTCAGCCGGGCGACATCCTGGTCGGCAAGATCACCCCGAAGGGCGAAAGCCCGATGACGCCGGAAGAAAAGCTTCTGCGCGCCATCTTCGGTGAAAAGGCTTCCGACGTTCGCGACACCTCCATGCGCATGCCGCCCGGTACCTTCGGTACGGTCGTCGAAGTTCGCGTCTTCAACCGCCACGGCGTTGAGAAAGACGAACGCGCGATGGCGATCGAGCGTGAAGAGATCGAGCGTCTGGCAAAGGACCGTGACGACGAGCAGGCGATCCTCGACCGTAACGTCTACGGTCGTCTGGTCGACATGCTGCGTGGCCACGTTGCCGTCGCCGGCCCGAAGGCCTTCAAGAAGGGCACCGAGCTTTCGAACGCCATCATCTCCGAATATCCCCGCTCGCAGTGGTGGATGTTCGCAGTCGAGGACGAGAAGGTTCAGGGCGAGATCGAAGCGCTCCGCGGCCAGTACGACGAATCCAAGTCGCGCCTTGAACAGCGCTTCATGGACAAGGTCGAAAAGGTCCAGCGCGGCGATGAAATGCCCCCGGGCGTCATGAAGATGGTCAAGGTCTTCGTCGCTGTGAAGCGCAAGATCCAGCCGGGCGACAAGATGGCCGGCCGTCACGGCAACAAGGGTGTCGTCTCGCGCATCCTGCCGATCGAGGACATGCCGTTCCTCGAAGACGGTACGCATGTCGACATCTGCTTGAACCCGCTGGGCGTGCCTTCGCGCATGAACGTCGGTCAGATCCTCGAAACGCACCTCGCCTGGGCTTGCGCCGGTATGGGCAAGAAGATCGGTGATCTGCTTGACGCGTATCGCAAGACCATGGACATCACCGACCTGAAGCGCGAACTGACGGAAGTCTACGAGAGCGAAGCCAAGGACGAAGTCGCGCACTTTAACGACGACGCCCTGATCAAGCTGGCCGAGCAGTCCCGCAAGGGCGTCTCCATCGCAACGCCGGTGTTCGACGGTGCGCATGAACCTGACGTCGCCAGCATGCTGGAACGTGCGGGCCTCGCTACCTCGGGCCAGTCGGTTCTCTACGATGGTCGTACGGGTGAGGCTTTCGACCGCATGGTCACTGTCGGCTACATGTACATGATCAAGCTGAACCACCTTGTGGACGACAAGATCCACGCCCGTTCGATTGGTCCTTACTCGCTCGTGACCCAGCAGCCGCTGGGTGGCAAGGCGCAGTTCGGTGGCCAGCGCTTCGGGGAAATGGAGGTCTGGGCGCTCGAAGCCTACGGCGCCGCCTACACGCTGCAGGAAATGCTGACCGTGAAGTCGGACGACGTGGCTGGCCGCACCAAGGTGTACGAGGCGATCGTTCGTGGCGACGACACGTTCGAAGCGGGCATTCCGGAGAGCTTCAACGTTCTCGTCAAGGAAATGCGTTCGCTCGGTCTGTCGGTGGAGCTCGAGAACTCGAAGCTCGACGCCGCCAATGAAGCTGGCCAGCTTCCGGACGCCGCGGAATAGTCCTGATCGGGTGCGCGCCGAATGCGGCGCGCACCATTTCCGCCTCCGCCCGGTCGGGCAGGGGCGGCTCATCCGTTTCAAGCAGCCTTGCGGCACCCGGGTATCGCCGCAATTGGCTGCTAAGCAGAGGGCCACTGGCCCACGAAGGAGATAGGCATGAACCAAGAGGTCATGAACCTTTTCAATCCGCAGGTGCCTGCGCAGACGTTCGATTCCATCCGGATTTCGATCGCTTCTCCGGAAAAGATTCTTTCCTGGTCTTACGGTGAGATCAAGAAGCCGGAAACGATCAACTACCGTACGTTCAAGCCGGAACGCGACGGTCTGTTCTGCGCGCGCATTTTCGGGCCGATCAAGGACTACGAATGCCTGTGCGGCAAGTACAAGCGCATGAAGTACAAGGGCATCATCTGCGAAAAGTGCGGCGTTGAAGTTACGCTGTCGCGCGTTCGCCGTGAGCGCATGGGCCATATCGAGCTCGCCGCTCCCGTTGCCCACATCTGGTTCCTGAAGTCGCTTCCCTCGCGCATCTCGACGTTGCTCGACATGACGCTGAAGGATGTCGAACGCGTTCTCTATTTCGAGAACTACATCGTGACCGAGCCGGGCCTGACCGCGCTCAAGGAAAACCAGCTTCTTTCCGAAGAAGAATACATGATCGCCGTCGATGAATATGGTGAAGACCAGTTCACGGCGATGATCGGCGCCGAGGCCATTTTTGAAATGCTGGCCTCGATGAACCTCGAGCGGATCGCTGGCGATCTGCGTTCGGATCTGGCGGAAACCACGTCGGAGCTGAAGCAGAAGAAGCTGATGAAGCGCCTGAAGATCGTCGAGAACTTCATGGAATCCGGCAACCGCCCGGAATGGATGATCATGAAGGTCGTTCCGGTGATCCCGCCGGACCTGCGTCCGCTGGTTCCGCTCGATGGCGGCCGTTTCGCGACGTCCGACCTCAACGATCTGTACCGCCGCGTCATCAACCGCAACAACCGTCTGAAGCGCCTGATCGAACTGCGCGCACCGGGCATCATCATCCGTAACGAGAAGCGCATGCTTCAGGAATCGGTTGACGCCCTGTTCGACAACGGCCGCCGCGGCCGCGTCATCACCGGCGCCAACAAGCGCCCGCTGAAGTCGCTGTCCGACATGCTCAAGGGCAAGCAGGGCCGCTTCCGCCAGAACCTGCTCGGCAAGCGCGTCGACTATTCCGGCCGTTCGGTTATCGTGACCGGTCCGGAACTGAAGCTGCACCAGTGCGGCCTGCCGAAGAAGATGGCGCTCGAGCTGTTCAAGCCGTTCATCTATGCCCGCCTCGACGCGAAGGGTTTCTCCTCGACCGTCAAGCAGGCCAAGAAGCTCGTCGAAAAGGAAAAGCCGGAAGTCTGGGATATCCTCGACGAGGTCATCCGCGAACATCCGGTTCTGCTGAACCGCGCACCGACGCTGCACCGCCTGGGCATCCAGGCCTTCGAACCGATCCTGGTCGAAGGCAAGGCCATCCAGCTGCACCCGCTCGTCTGCACGGCCTTCAACGCCGACTTCGACGGTGACCAGATGGCTGTTCACGTTCCGCTCTCGCTGGAAGCCCAGCTGGAAGCGCGCGTGCTCATGATGTCGACGAACAACATTCTGCACCCGGCGAACGGCGCACCGATCATCGTTCCCTCGCAGGACATGGTTCTCGGTCTCTACTATCTGGCCATTCTGAACCAGAACGAGCCGGGCGAAGGCATGGCCTTCTCCGACATGGGTGAATTGCAGCATGCCCTCGAAAACAAGGTCGTGACGCTGCACGCCAAGATCCGTGGTCGCTTCAAGTCGGTTGACGTCGACGGCAAGCCCTACACGAAGATCTATGAAACGACGCCTGGCCGCATGATCATCGGCGAACTGCTGCCGAAGAACGGCAACATTCCGTTCGACATCTGCAACCAGGAAATGACCAAGAAGAACATCTCCAAGATGATCGACTCGGTCTACCGTCACTGCGGCCAGAAGGACACGGTCATCTTCTGCGACCGCATCATGCAGCTCGGCTTCAGCCATGCCTGCCGCGCCGGCATTTCGTTCGGCAAGGACGACATGGTCATTCCGGACACCAAGGCCAAGATCGTCGGTGACACCGAAAGCCTGGTGAAGGAATACGAACAGCAGTACAACGACGGTCTGATCACCCAGGGTGAGAAGTACAACAAGGTCGTTGACGCTTGGGGCAAGGCCACCGAAAAGGTTGCCGAGGACATGATGGCCCGCATTAAGGCCGTGGAGTTCGATCCCGAGACCGGTCGTCAGAAGCCGATGAACGCGATCTACATGATGTCGCACTCCGGCGCGCGTGGCTCTCCGAGCCAGATGCGTCAGCTGGGCGGTATGCGCGGCCTCATGGCCAAGCCGTCGGGCGAGATCATCGAAACGCCGATCATCTCGAACTTCAAGGAAGGCCTGACCGTTAACGAGTACTTCAACTCGACGCACGGTGCCCGTAAGGGTCTTGCAGACACCGCCTTGAAGACCGCGAACTCCGGTTACCTGACCCGCCGTCTCGTCGACGTCGCGCAGGATTGCATCGTCACGCATGTCGACTGCGGCACCGACAAGGGCCTCACGATGACGGCGATCGTCGACGCCGGTCAGGTCGTGGCTTCGATCGGCACCCGCGTTCTCGGCCGCACCGCGCTGGATGACATCGATCATCCGGTCACGGGCGATCGTATCGTCGATGCAGGCCGGATGATCCTCGAGGCCGACGTTGTGCTGATCGAGAAGGCTGGTATCCAGTCGATCCGTATCCGCTCTGCGCTGACCTGCGAAATCCAGACCGGTGTGTGCGGCGTCTGCTACGGTCGCGACCTTGCACGTGGCACGCCCGTCAACATGGGCGAAGCCGTGGGCGTCATCGCGGCACAGTCGATCGGCGAGCCGGGCACCCAGCTCACCATGCGTACCTTCCACTTGGGCGGCACGGCGACCGTGGTCGACCAGTCGTTCCTGGAAGCGTCGTATGAAGGCACGGTGCAGATCAAGAACCGCAACATGCTGCGCAACTCCGACGGCAACCTCGTCGCGATGGGCCGTAACATGGCGATCACCATCCTGGACGAGCGCGGCGTGGAACGTTCCTCGCAGCGCGTCGCCTACGGTTCGAAGATCTTCGTGGACGATGCCGACAAGGTGAAGCGCGGCCAGCGTCTCGCCGAGTGGGACCCCTACACCCGTCCGATGATGACGGAAGTCGAGGGTACCGTTCACTTCGAAGACGTCGTCGACGGTATCTCGGTTCTGGAATCGACGGACGAGTCCACCGGCATCACCAAGCGTTCGGTCATCGACTGGCGCTCGACGCCGCGCGGTACGGACCTGAAGCCGGCCATCATCATCAAGGACAAGAATGGCGCTGTCGCCAAGCTGTCCCGCGGTGGCGAAGCTCGCTTCATGCTCTCGGTCGACGCGATCCTTTCGGTCGAGCCGGGTCAGAAGGTCTCCCAGGGTGACGTTCTTGCCCGTTCGCCGCTGGAAAGTGCCAAGACCAAGGACATCACCGGTGGTCTGCCGCGCGTTGCCGAACTGTTCGAAGCCCGTCGTCCGAAGGACCACGCCGTCATCGCTGAGATCGATGGTACCGTCCGCTTCGGCCGCGACTACAAGAACAAGCGTCGCGTGATGATCGAGCCGGCGGAAGACGGTGTCGAGCCGGTCGAATACCTGATCCCGAAGGGCAAGCCCTTCCATCTTCAGGACGGCGACTACATCGAAAAGGGTGACTACATCCTCGACGGCAATCCTGCGCCGCACGACATCCTGGCGATCAAGGGCGTGGAAGCACTCGCTTCCTACCTCGTGAACGAAATCCAGGAAGTCTACCGACTGCAGGGCGTTGTGATCAACGACAAGCACATCGAGGTGATCGTTCGCCAGATGCTGCAGAAGGTCGAGATCACCGATGCTGGCGACTCGACTTACATCGTCGGCGACAACATCGACCGTATCGAGCTGGAAGACGTCAACGATGGTCTGATCGAAGAAGGCAAGAAGCCGGCTTACGGCGATCCGGTCCTTCTCGGCATCACCAAGGCGTCGCTGCAGACCCCGTCGTTCATCTCGGCCGCATCCTTCCAGGAGACCACCAAGGTTCTCACGGAAGCTGCGATCGCCGGCAAGACCGACGGCCTGCAGGGCCTCAAGGAAAACGTCATCGTCGGCCGCCTTATCCCGGCCGGTACCGGTGGCACGATGACCCAGATCCGCCGCATCGCGACGGCCCGCGACGAGATGATCCTCGACGAGCGCCGCAAGTCGACGGGTGCTGGCGTTGCAACCCCGATGCTGGCGGACCTCGCCGGCGGCGAGGGCGCGGCTGCCGAGTAAAGGTTGTCGTTCTTTTAACAATAACAAGGCCGCCCGGAGCAATCCGGGCGGCCTTTTTCATTGATAGTTTAAGATATACGGGCCTATCCACATGCGCTTGAACAGAATTCTGGGGGAGTTTTCGTGCTGAATTCGCATGCGACCCGGGTGAGGCGCTCTATCGACTACGTGATCATCAAATTTTCGTCGAATGAAGCCGTTGATGGGCTTTGGATCGGTGCTTTTGTTGCCCGCAGCGAAAGGAGCCACGTTCTTGCCCAACTTCGCACCGCGCTTAGGCTTATCAAGTCATATGATCCCTATCGCTACAAAAGGGCATTAGCTCGGTTCGACAAAATTCTGGTGCTTCATGTACCGTCTCGCGGGCAGTTTATTCCAAACCTCAGGCGGTGTGTGCTCGATACGGATTTTGTAAAAACTGCAACGGTTGAGGAGATTGCCTCCACAATCGTTCACGAAGCAACCCATGGTGAGTTGATAGAGCGCGGGATTGGATATGGCGAAGAGATCCGGCGGCGGGTGGAGGGCGTATGTACCCGACAGGAACTTGCATTCGCCGCAAAGATCCCTGATTTCGCCAAGGTCGTGAAGCGTGCCGAGACGAAACTCGATCTGCCTGCCGAAACCTGGTCAGACGAAATGTCCGTACAACGAAAGATTCAGTGGCTGAAAGACGATGGTTGGCCGAACTGGATGCTCCGTTGTTAGCCGGCGTATACCGCTGGAAGTATCGCCGAGCGAAGAGGCGGTCGGAAGCTAGGCAAACCGATTGATCGCCACTTTTCCTTCGAGTGCACCGCGATTCTTCCGCGCCAATGCGTGCGCGACAATGGACATGCCAATACCCTGAGCGGTCTTCACCCGCGTGGGGGATCTTGCGGTGACGATGGCAGCGTATATCTGGCCACGACCGACAAGCGGCGAACGAGGTCGCTTTGTCCGGAACTGCCGGTCTTGGCGTAGATGGCTTTGGCGACGCTGCGCGCGGTTTCATAGGAGATGCCAAGCCGCCTGGCGACTTCCGGCAAGGCCATACCGCTTTGTATCTCGATGGCGATGCGCGCTTCGCTGCGGGTCAGGTCATAAAGCCCTTTCAGGATGCGCAGGTCGTTCGCCTGCGCTGCCGCCGGTTGGGCAATCAGAACGATGGCCGTGCCCCGCGGCGCAAAATCGAGAGCGTTCCCGCACAGCGGTATGACGTGCACGATGCAGGCCTGCTCGTCCTCCGTCGCCGGCAGGGGGATCGATTTGATCTGGTCACTGGCGATGTTCGCCAGTGCGTCAAGGAGCAATCGATTGGCGCTTTCATCGTGAAGGAAAATCCGGTCGCGGGCGCGGATCGAGACGCGGCGTAGCGCTGTCGTAAAGAGCGGATTTGCCGACAATACACACCCATTGTCCTGCACGATGGCAGCGGGTGCGCCGATCGCGCTCAGGCCGGCAGTCAGGAGGTCGGCTTTCTGCTGGTCCAGCTCCGTTGCCAGCACAAGGCTTCTGGCGATATGCGGCCGCAGGCTGTCGAGGAAACGGATCGCTTCGTCGCTGATACTGCCTTTCGCGAGCTTCTGCTCGAAGATGAGGCTCATGCTGGTGTTTTCGGGACCAGCTATCAGTGTAGAGGTGGCGCATCCCAAGCCGCGCGGAGTGAGGAATTCACGATAGATCGGCATGGTGCGCCGCTCTTCCATGGTGAAGAGGTCGGCGTCTCGCACAAAGGAGAACTGGCCCTCGCGATTGGCTCTCTCCAGTCGGACATTTTTTGCCGCCCAGCCTTCGGCCATGAATTCTTCCAGCAACTCGAGAAGAGTGGCCGTTACCATCCATTTGCGTTCGCCGCCGGCCTCCCAGGTGAGTGCCCCGCCCCAGAAATCGCAATAGCGGCCTATAGCAGCGACAACCTCGCGCCAGCGGTCCTTGAATATTGCTGCTTCGTAGATCTTGCCGATCAGTTCGGACTGTATTGCTTCCATAAGCGTTCCAGCATTGCTTCACCGGCGGTATCGAGCTCCCACCTATGCGCCATCGTGGAGCATTTCACAAAAAAATCAAACGGCTATTGGGATGCCAGATGCCCCGTGCGTGGTGTTTCGCTCGTGCAAATGCAGCCTGGCGGTCCCGCTTCGGTGTGGCTAGCTGCCATGGTGGAGATCCAGGGCAATGGTCCGCACGTGTATTCCTAACGAAATACCCTCCAATTGGGGGGCGATTGTTTGAGCCTTGGTGATATGCCGATCAAGAAGTCCGTTTTGCAGCAGGGGAACACCATGGCTACCTACACTATGAAAATGCCTTACGGGCAGTTTCCCGGGCAGTACCTGCCCAACCACTGGGCCACGGATTACAATCCGGCTCTGGGTGAACTGCTGGCCTCTGGAAAATACATCAAGAGCACGTCGACCGGCGCCATCTATCGCATGGAGAACGGCGTCGATCTCGTCATCACGGGCACCAATCTCAAATATGTTTCGAAGGGCGGCACGCTCAATGGCGGCACGATCACATCGCTCAAGCTCGTCGAGAGTGCGGGCGGCGAGGTTATGCAAACCCTTACCGGTCTGAATTGGGCGGGCAGCGACTTCTACAAGACGGTTAATCAGGGTGACGCCTGGTATACCGCGAGCATCGTGCTGAAAGGTGCCGATGTTCTCCAGGGAAGCGCTGGCGGCGATGAGCTTTGGGGTTTTGGCGGCAACGACAAGCTCATCGGCGGCGCCGGCGGCGACAACCTCGCGGGTGGACGCGGCGCCGATACCTATGATGGTGGCACGAGTGCCGGGAGCATCGACCAGCTCACGTTCGATGACGCCTATAATGACCCGGTGGGCGCCAAGGGCGTCGTCGTCGACATGGCCAAGGGGACGGCGACCGACCCGTGGGGTTTTTCGGAAACGTTCAAGAACATCGAACGCATCAAGGGAACGCAGTTCGGCGACAAGATCTCCGGTTCGGCAGGGGCGGATGAGTTCCGTCCGCTTGGTGGCAATGACATCGTTGATGGCCGGGGCGGGATCGACACGATCCGCTATGACCGCGACTATCAACACGGCGGCAACAAGGGCGTCACGGTTGATCTCGCGTCCGGCAAGGCGACCGATGGCTACGGGGGAATCGACAAGCTCTCCAACATCGAGAACGCTGTTGGCACGGATGGCAATGACAGCATCAAGGGAAGCAGCGTTGCCAACGAACTGAGTGGCAGGGGCGGTAACGACAAGCTTTACGGGGGGCTTGGAAAAGATCTTCTAAAGGGAGGCGAAGGCAAGGATGTGTTCGTCTTCGACACCAAGCCGAGTGCTGCCAACATCGACACGATCGCTGACTTCAACGTCAAGGATGACACGATCTGGCTCGACGACGACGTGTTCACCAAGGCCGGAAAGGTCGGCGACCTGGCAGCCGCGGCATTTTACGCGGGCGCCAAGGCGCACGATGCCAGCGACCGCATCATCTACGAAAAGGCGAGCGGAAAGCTGTTCTACGATCAGGACGGGGATGGTAGCGCTGCGGCCGTTCAGATCGCGCTTCTGGGCAAGGGACTTACATTGACGGCGTCGGATTTCGACATCATCGCATAGGCCGTCGATCTGGCATGCGCGCGGATGGAGCCGAGCCTGCCGTCCATCGGGGGCGGCCCGGCGGGAGAGGCTTTATCTACGGCGCGTCGGCGCAGGCATTGCCCTACCAATGCCTGCGCCACATTCATTCATGCAAAGCGGATGATTGCCACTTCGCCTTCGAGCGCGCCCTTGTAGGCGGAAGCGTGTGGTTCCTCTACGGGAACATCCGTCAGTGTGCCGATCTGGTCGAGGTCGGCTTCGAGGAACCCCTCTTCCGAAAGGGCGTTGAGCGCCTCGCGCACGGCGCTGTCGTCATCCGGTGCGCGCAGCATGACGTGGATGTCGATGCCGGCTTCGCCTGCGCGCTCATAGGCCTTGCCGATGATGATGAAGATCATCGGGTCGTCGAGCGCGTTGTTGTCGTTGTCATTGTCGGCACTGGATGCCATGGCGTGTTCCTCACGGGATGGACGATGTTCGTTCTATAAAGGGTAGGGCGGTCGGACCCAAACGCAAAATCGAGGCCGTCACCAAAAGGTGAGTCGCGGGAATCATTGGATGTGTTTTCGGCCGCCCGACTCTTGTGGTTGATTCCGTCTTCAGGCTTTCTTAATGTTGTCTGGCGAGAGCGGTTCGCTTCGAAAGCGACGTGAACGGGGCAGGGTGAGGCGCTGAAAGCCCTGCTTTCCGGGCAGAGCAGCCATTCCCACCCGGGATTCTTTCGCGCCGCCCCTTGACGTTTTGCCCTTAAGTCAGTAGACCGCACGCCATCAGAGCCTATGTGAGGCTGGCTGTTTCGGAACGACTCGTTCTGGAGTTCGCCTCAAACAGGGCTCGACACACGTTGAGAACATGAATGCTGCACGCATGACGCGGTAATACCGTGTCCTCTGCTCATCGAGGTCATCCGCCAACGGTGGATCGGCCTTGTTTTGCGCATGAACAGGCGTGTGGCCATGTATCCGCCCGAAAGGGCACCGAGACACTATTGCAAGGGATGGGTCTATGCCTACCGTAAACCAGTTGATCCGCAAGCCGCGCCAGGCGTCGGTAAAGCGCAACAAGGTTCCTGCTCTGCAGGAAAACCCCCAGAAGCGTGGCGTTTGCACCCGCGTTTATACGACGACCCCGAAGAAGCCGAACTCGGCTCTGCGTAAGGTCGCCAAGATTCGCCTGACCAATGGCTTTGAAGTCATCGGCTACATTCCGGGCGAAGGTCACAACCTGCAGGAACACTCTGTCGTCATGATCCGTGGCGGCCGCGTAAAGGACTTGCCGGGTGTGCGTTACCACATCATCCGCGGCGTTCTCGACACCCAGGGCGTCAAGAACCGCAAGCAGCGCCGTTCCAAGTACGGTGCGAAGCGTCCGAAGTAATATAGTAACCGGCGCCATTTCGCTGGTCAGTCCATTCTAAGTTTGAGAGACAAAAAGTATGTCCCGTCGCCACAGAGCAGAAAAGCGCGAGATTAATCCGGACCCGAAGTTCGGCGATCTCGTAGTCACCAAGTTCATGAATGCCATCATGCTGGACGGCAAGAAGTCCGTCGCCGAAACGATCGTTTACGGCGCATTCGATGTTGTTCAGGGCAAGGCCAAGGCGGACCCGGTCACGGTGTTCCATTCGGCTCTCGACAACGTTGCGCCGCACGTCGAAGTGCGTTCGCGCCGCGTTGGTGGTGCGACCTACCAGGTTCCGGTCGATGTTCGTCCGGAGCGCCGCCAGGCTCTCGCAATCCGTTGGCTGATCGCAGCTGCCCGCAAGCGTAACGAAACGACCATGGTCGAGCGCCTCTCCGGCGAACTCATGGACGCGTCGAACAACCGCGGCAGCGCCGTCAAGAAGCGCGAAGACACGCACAAGATGGCTGACGCCAACCGTGCCTTCTCGCACTATCGCTGGTAACCGAAACTAGACGTCTCGAAAGGAGTCCGAAATGGCTCGCGAATATAAAATCGAAGACTACCGAAATTTCGGTATCATGGCGCATATCGACGCCGGCAAGACGACGACGACCGAGCGTATCCTCTACTACACCGGTAAGTCCCACAAGATCGGCGAAGTCCATGACGGCGCCGCTACGATGGACTGGATGGAGCAGGAGCAGGAACGCGGTATCACCATCACGTCCGCTGCCACCACGACCTACTGGAAGGGCCGTGACGGCAAGACCCGCCGCTTCAACATCATCGACACCCCCGGCCACGTTGACTTCACCATTGAAGTCGAGCGTTCGCTGCGCGTTCTCGACGGTGCGATTGCTCTTCTCGACGCCAACGCCGGTGTAGAGCCGCAGACGGAAACCGTCTGGCGCCAGGCTGAGAAGTACAACGTTCCGCGCATGATCTTCTGTAACAAGATGGACAAGACCGGCGCGGACTTCTACCGCTCGGTGTCCATGATCAAGTCGCGCCTCGGTGCGATTCCGGTCGTTATGCAACTGCCGATCGGCGCTGAGACCGAGTTCAAGGGCGTTATCGACCTGGTCGAGATGAATGCTCTCGTCTGGCGCGATGAATCGCTCGGCGCCCAGTGGGACGTCGTCGAAATCCCGGAAGACATGAAGGCCCTGGCCGACGAATACCGCGAGAAGCTCATCGAGACCGTCGTCGAAATCGACGAAGCCGCGATGGAAGCCTATCTCGAAGGTAACTACCCGGATAACGAACAGATCCGTGCGCTCGTTCGCCGCGGCACCATCGACGTGAAGTTCCACCCGATGTTCTGCGGTACCGCGTTCAAGAACAAGGGCGTTCAGCCGCTCCTCGACGCCGTCGTCGATTACCTGCCGTCGCCGGCAGACATCCCGGCCATCAAGGGCGTCGACGTCAAGACCGAACTGGACATCGAGCGTCACGCCGATGACAGCGAGCCGCTTTCCATGCTCGCGTTCAAGATCATGAACGACCCCTTCGTCGGTTCGCTCACCTTCGCCCGCATCTATTCCGGCAAGCTCGAGAAGGGCACGTCGGTCATGAACACGGTCAAGGACAAGCGCGAGCGCGTCGGCCGCATGCTGCAGATGCATTCCAACTCGCGTGAAGACATCGAAGAAGCCTTCGCAGGTGACATCGTTGCTCTCGCCGGCCTCAAGGACACGACGACGGGCGATACGCTCTGCGATCCGCTGAAGCCGGTTATCCTCGAGCGCATGGAATTCCCGGAGCCGGTCATCCAGATCGCGATCGAGCCGAAGACGAAGAACGACCAGGAAAAGATGGGCCTCGCCCTCAACCGCCTGGCCGCTGAAGATCCGTCCTTCCGCGTCAAGACCGACGAAGAATCCGGCCAGACGATCATCGCAGGCATGGGCGAACTTCACCTGGACATCATCGTCGACCGTATGCGTCGCGAGTTCAAGGTCGAAGCCAATGTCGGCGCCCCGCAGGTCGCCTATCGTGAGACGATCACGAAGAGGACCGAAAAGGACTACACGCACAAGAAGCAGACCGGTGGTACCGGCCAGTTCGCCCGCGTGAAGCTCGTGTTCGAACCGAATCCGGATGGCGAAGATTTCCTCTTCGAATCCAAGGTCGTCGGCGGCTCTGTTCCGAAGGAATACATTCCGGGCGTTCAGAAGGGTATCGAAAGCGTTCTGTCCTCGGGTCCGCTCGCAGGCTTCCCGATGCTCGGCGTCAAGGCGACGCTCATCGACGGTGCCTACCACGATGTCGACTCCTCGGTCCTCGCCTTCGAAATCGCGTCGCGTGCATGCTTCCGTGAAGCCTCCCGCGAGGCCGGCGCACAGCTGCTCGAGCCGATGATGAAGGTCGAAGTCGTAACGCCGGAAGACTATGTCGGTGACGTTATCGGCGACCTGAACTCCCGTCGTGGCCAGATCCAGGGCCAGGAGACCCGCGGCGTTGCCGTTGTCATCTCCGCCAACGTGCCGCTGGCGAACATGTTCAAGTACGTGGACAACCTGCGCTCCATGTCGCAGGGCCGCGCCCAGTACACGATGACCTTCGATCACTATGCGCCGGTTCCTTCGAACGTCGCGCAGGAAATCCAGGCAAAGTTTTCCGGTCAGAAGTGATCGGAAAACGCCTATAGCGCCGCGCGCCTTTTGACGCGCAATGGACGCTGTAGCATTCAGAATTGGCTTACGATCCTTTCGCTGAGAGGGTCGTAAGCATACGAAATTTGTATGAATTCCCCTCTGCGGGATAAAGAACGGAGAGCCGGAAATGGCAAAGAGCAAGTTCGAGCGCAACAAGCCTCACGTAAACATCGGCACGATCGGCCACGTTGACCATGGCAAGAC
>NZ_JBQVPI010000048.1:0-18181 GCF_052438155.1 Shinella sp.
ATTCCGGAAAGCGAGATCGATTTCGTGCTAAAGCGCGGCAGCCGGCTCGACACGACGAGCGAGGGCGCAGGGCTTGGGCTGGCAATAGTCGAAAGCTTTGTCGAGGAAGCCAGCGGCTCCTTCGTGCTGGAAAACCGCGAGGCGGGGTTCTGTGCTCGTATCACTCTGCCGCGAGTCATCTGCTGAGCCAAGATAGGTTACCCAGCATGGGGACCCTTCCGAACATAGCTGATCCTGTCTGTCTAGCTGCGCTTGAAGTCCATGATCGTGTCGCGGCCGGCGGCTGCGGCCATCGTGTCCGTGGGAGGGTACTAGGCTAGAAGCGCCAGGGCGCGTCGCCCGACGGGCCGACTTCGAGGTAACCAGTTCGAAAGGCCGCGCGATCCTTGCGAAACCCACTAAGCTGGCCTTGGGTTGCCTTGGAAGGGCGCTAGGCCTTTGGTGCCGATTTTCGCTTCGAGTTTCGGCGAGCCCGTTGCCAGCAAGAGCAGCGCTGCCGGCAACAAATAAGATGGACCAAACAAACCGCCGCGCCTTGTCCCGTGAGGGTGGGAAGCTATGTAACCTGCAGGTTGACAGAGGGGGCGTGCTTGACCGAGTGGCTGCAAACGATTGGGGCAAACTTCGACTTCCTCCCTCATTTGGGGTCGCTTCTCTTCGCCTATGTGCTTGCCCTGCCGATTGGCTGGGACCGGGAAACGCACGAGAGAAGCGCCGGCCTCAGGACGTTTCCCCTGGTGGCCATTGCAAGCTGTGGCTTTATCCAGGCCGCGGAACCGCTCATTAATGGCAACGCTGAAGCCACCGCCCGGATCGTCGAAGGGTTAATCACCGGGATGGGCTTCATCGGAGGCGGCGCCATCCTCGTCGTTAAGGCCAGCGTACGCGGCACGGCGACGGCCGCAAGCTTGTGGGCGACGGGCGCAATCGGAACCGCCGTCGGGCTTGGCTCCTTCGACACGGCAATCGTGCTCTCTCTCGTAACATTTCTGACGTTGCGCACCCTCTCAAACCTCAAAGAAGAGGGCAAGGATGACCGCCGGGACGGCGAGTAGCTCCTGGGTAGCTGGAGACGGTGAGTAACCTACGGAGTTTGAAATGGATATGGCACTGCTCGTCGGCTATCTCGCATCGGCTGCTTCCACCACGAGCTTTGTTCCGCAGGTCTGGAAGTTATCTAGGACAGGTGACACCGCAGCGATATCGGCGAAGATGCACACGCTGACCCGTCGCCGGATTCGCCCTCTGGACGGCGTTCGATATTCTACGCGTAGAGTGGCCGATCGTCCTGACGAACGCTTTTTGCTTTTAGCTTTCCGGACTGATCCTCATTAAAACGCTCAGCGCGAAGGCCGCATTGAAGGCTGACGCCTAAATTGGATCGCTACGCGCTGGAACACTCTTTCCAATTGACTGCAGAGATAAGAACATATAGTGAACATGCATGAAGAAATCGCTGCAGCAACGCTTGGCCATCCTGTCGGATGCCGCCAAATACGACGCCTCGTGTGCCTCGAGCGGAACGGTCAAGCGCGACTCCGCTCGAACCGGCGGGCTGGGCTCAACGGAAGGGGCGGGGATTTGTCATGCCTATGCACCGGACGGGCGGTGTATTTCGCTCCTCAAGATCCTGCTCACCAATTTCTGCATTTTCGACTGCGCCTATTGTATCAACCGCTCCTCCAGCAACGTGGAGCGCGCCCGCTTCACGCCGGAGGAGGTCGTGTGGCTGACCCTCGAATTCTATCGGCGCAACTATATCGAGGGGCTGTTCCTGTCCTCAGGCATCATCCGCTCGCCGGATCACACGATGGGCGAGATGGTGCGGGTCGCGCGGGACCTGCGCACCGTGCACGGTTTTCGCGGCTACATCCACCTGAAGTCCATTCCCGATGCTGCCCCGGGACTGATCGAGGAGGCCGGGCTTTATGCCGATCGCCTCTCCCTCAATATCGAACTCCCGACCGATGCCGGCATTGGGCGCTTCGCGCCGGAAAAACGTCCCGAGGGAATTCGCCGCGCGATGGGGGAATTGCGCCGGAAGATCGAGGCGGCCGATGACCCGACCTTGCAGACCAAGCGGCGCAAGCGTTTCGTTCCCGGCGGCCAGAGCACGCAGATGATCGTCGGCGCCGATGGTGCGGACGACGCCACCATCCTGAAGACCAGCGCGCGGCTCTATAGCGGCTACGGACTGAAGCGCGTCTACTATTCGGCGTTCAGCCCCATTCCCGATGCCTCCCGCGCGCTACCGATCATCAAGCCGCCGCTGGTACGCGAGCATCGGCTCTACCAGGCGGACTGGCTCTATCGGTTCTACGGTTTCGGCGTGGAGGAGATCACCGGCGCGACGGGCGGCATGCTGGATCTCGACATGGATCCCAAGCTCGCCTGGGCGCTCGCCAACCGCCAGGATTTTCCGGTCGACGTCAACCGGGCGGAGCGCGAGCGGCTGCTGCGTGTGCCTGGCCTCGGCACGAAGTCGGTGGCGTCCATTCTCTCCAGCCGTCGGTTCCGGCGTCTCAGGCTCGAGGATTTGGCACGGCTCGGCGTTTCGCTGCGCAAGGTACGTGCCTTTATCGAGGCGGAGGGCTGGGTGCCGCGGCGGCTGGCCGATCGCGCCGACCTGAAAGCGCTTTTCGCGCCGAAGCCGGAACAACTCTCGTTGCTCTAGTGCACACGATCCCACTTTCTGGACGAAGCGATTTCTCCGAGTGGCGCGATGCGGCGCGGGCCCTGGCGGCGGCCGGCATTTCGCCTCGCGAGGCGGATTGGCGCATCCGTGGCCTGGACGATGAACTGTTTGCCGTGGGTTCGCTGCCGGATTTGCCGAAGCCCGACAAGAGCGCGCCACCGCTCACCGTGCCGCCCGCGTTCCTGCCCTTGGCCGAGGCAGTTGTCTGTCACACGGAGCCCGGCCGTTTCCACCTGCTCTACAGGTTGCTGTGGCGGTTGCAATCCGACCGCCACCTGCTGGAACTGGACGCGGACACGGATGTCGCCTGGGCACGGCTGCTTGCCAAGAACGTCAATCGCGACGGCCACAAGATGACGGCTTTCGTGCGCTTCAAGGAGATCGCCGGCCAGATGAACGGCCGGCGGCGCTTCTTCGCCTGGTTTGAGCCGTCCCATTTCGTCGTCGCCCGTACTGCACCCTTCTTCCGCCGGCGCTTTGCCGACATGGACTGGATCATCGCGACGCCGAACGGCACGGCAAGCTGGGATGGCGGTAGCCTGATCTTCGACGCCCGGCCGGGCGAAAATCCCGGTCATGGCGATCCGACGGACGATCTCTGGCGGACCTACTATGCGAGCATCTTCAATCCAGCCCGCCTCAAGCTGAAAGCCATGCAGGCGGAAATGCCGAAGAAATACTGGCGCAACCTACCCGAGGCGGATCTCATTCCCGGCATGATCGCCAATGCCGAGGCCAATGTGCGGGCCATGGCCGAACAGGCGGCGAAAGATCCGCCGTTGTTTCACTACCGTCTTCAGGAAACGGCGCAGGCCATGCCCAGGATCGAGCCTCTTGGAGCCGGGACCATCGAGGCCCTGCGGGAGGAGGCGCGCGGCTGCACGCGCTGCCCGCTGCATTGCATGGCAACGCAGACCGTTTTCGGCGAGGGGCCGCAAGGTGCGCCTCTGATGATGGTGGGCGAGCAGCCGGGCGATCAGGAGGACCTTGCCGGTCGCCCCTTCGTCGGCCCGGCGGGAAAGGTCTTCGATGCGGCGCTGAAAGAGGCGGGCCTCGCCCGCGATGCTGTCTACCTCACCAATGCGGTCAAGCATTTCAAGTATGAGCCACGCGGCAAGCGGCGCATCCATGAGAAGCCTAACAAGGGGGAGATCGACCATTGCCGCTGGTGGCTGGCAAAGGAGGTGGAGCTTATCAAGCCGCGCCTTATCGTTTCGCTAGGTGCCACCGCGCTCTATGCGCTGAGCGGGGAGCGCAAGCCGCTTGACCAACTACGCGGCAAGACGCTCACCATGCAAGGCAATATCGTGCTCTACCCGACCATCCACCCCTCCTACCTGCTCCGGGTACCGGACGGCGCCGAACGCCAGCGCCAACAGGCGCGCTTCGTTGAGGACATCAGGCATGTTCGGCAGCTGGTGGAGAGGCTTGAGGCGCTGTAGTGAGCTGGCGACGTGTGCCTTGCATTATAGGTGGATCGTCCCGTTCTCCTCGCCATCCCAGTACTGCACGCGCTTGCCCTGGACCTTGATCAGCACGAGTCCGGGCGTTTCAGCACCTTGCGTGAACCAACGGTCGAGATCTGGCACCCAATGCTTCTCGAACTGCGCCATGTCGCGGATGAGGCTTGCGCCGCCTTCGATCGATATGAACATGCCAGGTTTTCCAAGCAGGCTCGGCGGTTCCGTGAAGGACAGCGTTACGTGCGCATCACGGCCGATATCGGCGACCTTTTTGGTATCGGTAAAGGAAAAGAACCAGGAGTCGCCATCGTACTCGACATCGCCATTGTTGCTCATCGGGCGGTTGGTGATAGCCCCTGAGACTCCGTGGGTCGACATCATGCAGAAGTCGATCTTCTTCAGCTTTCGGGCGATATCGGCAAGCAGGGTCTCGGACATGGCGCATAACCTTCGCAAAAGAGTGAGACGCATAGACGTACGCGCTTGAGTGCATTTCGCTGGCCGTGGTGAGAATGCGGAAAACCACAATGTCCATGTTTCTCATCCGATCGACACAGGCCGCGCTCGTGAAGGAAATGGAAAAGGTGTTGGAAGGTTCCGCGAGATTACACTGGGCCAATCATGAGCCCGATTTGACTCGAGCGCGTTGTCAATTGGCACTTAAGTGTGAGAGTGTGGCTGTTTAGTCGCGTTGGGCGACGACCTGCATTTCCCCACGCATTTTTTCTTGAGCGACAGGGAACAAAGCCTTCGTTCCGGAGTTAACTTTCGTCGAGACGCATTTTGCCCCGCTTCGGCGGGGCTTCTTTCCGGTTCGATAGGCGGCGAAGCGTCACGCCGAGCGTCGTCACCGCGAAGCCCGCAATGCAGAGGGCTCAAAATCTCATGAACTTCCATCGCCGCGTGACCGCGTCCTTGACGGCTTATTTTTTGATATCATTCTGAACCGTAAGCGCGGTCCCGCTCGCACCTTGACCTCGACGCTGTGGCAGGGGACGGCAGCTTCGTGCCAGTACCGGACATTTCGATCGTCTCTCGTCATTCCTTTGACCGCTCCAGGAAATCCTCCACGACGCTCGACATGTCGATCGAGGAGCCACGTTGTACTGGTGGGAATTGGGCCAAGGTCTTGAGGTGGTCGCCAACGAGTTCGCTCATCGGTTCGAAGAGCCAGGAGACTCGCTGCGCGAGATGCCCATAGGCATCGACGCTATCATAGCTCTCGAACGGGTCGCTTCGGATGTTGAACATCAGAACACCCGCACGCCGCCGGAGGCCATCATAATAGTTTTCGCGGGTAATGAAGTGCATCTTCCATGGCCCCATCCGGACCGCCATCAGTGTACTCTCATAGTAATACAGGAAGTCGCTACGCTTGCTGGCGTCGGTTTCACCCAGCCAGTAGTCGAGGTTGTCGACGCCGTCGATGTATTGCTTCTTGTCGGTCTTCATGGCTTCCACGACATCGGACACTCCGGCAGCGGCTGCGAGTGTCGTGAACATGTCCATGTGGCTCTGGATGCCGTTCAGAACCCTGTTCGGCTCGATGGTACCGGGCCAGCGAAGCATAGAAGGTACGCGTACGCCACCTTCGTAGCAGGTCATCTTTTCGCCGCGGAATGGCGTGGTGCCGCCGTAGGGCCACGACGAATGTTCGGGGCCATTGTCCGTCGAATACCAGACAATGGTATCCTCTTCCAAGCCATTGTCCTTCAACCAGTCTAGGATGAGGCCGATGTCATGGTCGTGCTGAAGCATGCCGTCGCCGTGGTAGTCCTCGTCATGGGTGTATTTGTCGGCCGCTAGCCGCCATTTCTCGTTCAGTCGGGTGTAAAGGTGCATCCGGGTGGTGTTAAGCCACACGAAGAACGGTTTGTCGTCGTCCTTTGCCTTCTTCATGAAATCAAAAGCCTTCGGCGCGACTTCTGCGGCGTCGAAGTCCATCATCCGTTCCTGGTTGAGAGGACCGGTATCGGTAATCGTTTGTTTGCCGACCTTGCCAAAACGCTCGTCCTCGGTCGGATCGTCCTTTTCGGTGGCGTATGAATGGACAACTCCGCGGATTCCGAACTTTTTCGCGAAGGCCTCGGGTCCGCCGTGATAATTCTCGGCGAAGCGTTTGTAGTCCGGATAGTCCGGCTGTTCGTAGACGTTCAGGTGGTAGAGGATTCCGAAGAACTCGTCGAAACCATGAGCGGTCGGTAAATGCTCGTTGCGGTCGCCCAAGTGGTTCTTGCCGAACTGCCCGCAGGCGTAGCCTTCCTTCTTTAATACCTCCGCTAAGCAGGGTGAGGCGGCTTGCAGACCACGTGGGTCGCCGGGCACGCCGACGGTCACCATGCCGGAACGGATTGGGTACTGTCCGGTGATGAAGGCGGCACGTCCTGCGGTGCAGGAATTCTGCGCATATTGGTCGGTGAAGACGATGCCCTCTTTGCCGATGCGATCGAGGTTCGGCGTCGTGTATCCCATGGTGCCCAGGCCGTAGGCGCTGACATTTTGCCAGCCGACGTCGTCTCCCCAGATGACGAGGATGTTGGGCCGCTTGCCCCTTGCGGGTCGCCCGGCGGGACCCGTAGCGGTTTTGCTTTCCTGAGCCGCAGCTGGTTGCGCTATGCCGGAGAGCAGAGCGGGGCCTGCGGCAATGGCCGTCCCTGCCAGAAGGAAACTACGCCTTCCGAGACCTGCGGGCTTTGCGTCTTCAACGTTCCGGGCTTCACCAATCTCGGCGTCTGACATTTGTCTCTCCTGTCATGGTAATTCATGCAAGGCGTAGCCGCAGTCCAAAGCGGTCGGATAAGACAGTCGATTTGCTTGACAGGGTGGAGATCATCGAACGCAAATGGAAGTACGCTACGGTAACATCGGCGAAAATTGGCACGGTGCGTCCGCCACAGAGGCTCCTTTTGCACCTTCGTTCGCCTTAGGCTTAGGAAGCGCCCGTTGCGGCCAGCGCCGTGCGTATCGGGATCAGCAAGGCTTGTAAGCACCCCTGGCGTTTCGTCGTGAAGGGGCCGCTCTCTTTGAGCAGGCCGATCTGACCTGCGGCGTGCCTAGGGCTCCACGATCTCCAGCTCCGCTGTGAAGGTCGTTCCATTGCTTCCGTCAAAGCTGTGAGTGCCGTTCAACTGATTGACGACGCCCCGGATCAGGCGACTTCCCATGCCCTGCTTTATGGCTTGCGGATCAAAGCCGATGCCGTTGTCGTGGACGGTAAGCCGGGCTCGTCGCTCCCCGACAGCTTTGAGTGCGATAGAAATCCGGCCCTCGCGGCCCTCCGGAAAGGCATATTTGAGGATGTTGGTCAGGAGTTCGCTTGTCAGAAGGGCAAGCGGGGTGGCGTTGTCGGCCGAGACGGCAAGCTCGTCGATGTCGTACTCCACCGTCACGGGCGCGCCATAGGCGGTGATCAGTTTCTCCGCCACCGATGTCATCAGGTCCCGCGCGCGGAGGCGGGAAAATTCGTCATGCCGGTAGATCTGCTCATGCACGGCGACCATGGAGGAGATGCGATCGGTCAGCGATTGCTGGATGTCCGGGGCCAGGCGTTGCAGCTGGATGACGCTCTGGACGGCTTGCAGGTTGTTCTTGACGCGGTGGTGGATCTCGCGAAGGAGCAACTGGTTGTCCGCAAGGGCATTGCGGAGCAACTGGGACTGTGCGGCATCGCGTTGTCGAAGGTGGCGGATCCACTGGCCGGCGGCAAGGAGGCTGACGCTTGCTAGAATAAGCACTGAGATCGCCACCGTCACATCCCGCCAGAAGCGCTGGATACCGAAATCGTAGTCCGCCGAGGCGAGCGCGATCAATCCGGTACCATCGACGGTTCGATAGGCGACGATGCGGTGGGCGCCGTCGACGGGCGAGATGGCGTCATAGGTGCCGGCCGCGGCCTTGGGCAGGTAATCCGTGAAGAGCACGTATTTGCTCATGTCGAGCGGCCCGTCGGCAAGTGGATAACGAGCGACGAGCTGGCCGTCGGAGCGGACGAAACTCACGGTGGAGTTCGGGCCGAGATCGACGGCCTCCCAGACATCGGCCAGCACCTTGACCTCGAAGGAAACGACGGCGGCGCCTGCAAACCGGCCGTTCCGCTCTAGCCTGCGGCTGAAGGCAAAGATCTGCTCGCCGTTGAGGCGGCTGATCAGCAGGCTTGAGATGTGCTTCCTGGCGCCCTTTGCCAGCTCCGAGAAATACGGCCGATCGACAATGCTGATCGGTTTGACCATCGGATCGGTCGAGTAGAGCGTCAGCCCCGTATCATCGACCACATAGGCCTTGACCTGGCCTGGCAGATCCGCAACGGCCTCGTCGATGTTGCGCACCTTGGAGGATGCTGGCGGTACGATGTTATCGCCAAGTGTCTCGTCGATGCGCTGAAGGGCCTGACGTGCCAGAGAATCAAGCAGGGAAACGTTGCTGGCGACGATCTTGGAGGCGGCGACCGCCCGCTCCTCGGTGCGGCGGACCGCATCCCGATAGCTCGTGTTGAGCCACAGGCCGAGCATGAGGACAAGCGAGACGAACATCGCAACGATGATCATCGCAGCCGCTCTTGCCAGCGTGAAATGAATGTTCAGCCCGCGCAGCACCGCTATCCCCCAAGTGCGTCGATCTTAACGAGAAGGGTTGGGTGTGTCGCTGCTTTTTGTCAAACCCCCCGCTCCAGTCATCTATCGTACGAAGGTGATGGTTGCTGGCGGTCACCGGACACGGCTCTTCGTATGATGTCTTCGAGCTGACGTTCGCTGAACGGCTTCGACAGACGAAGCAGATCGGCGCGCGCCTCCGGGGGCAATTCCGAATAGCCCGTAGCGATGACGATCGGAATGCCCGGCCAGCGCTCGCGGACGATATCGGCAAGCTGGGAGCCGGTCATCTGCGGCATGGCCTGATCGGTGACGATAAGATCGATCGCCCGCTCGGCCAGAAATGCCAGGGCCTTCGTGCCGGAACTGGCCTCGCAGACGGTGTGGCCCATGTCTTCCAGCATCATGACGGTGTTCATTAACACGAGTGGATCGTCATCGACGGCGAGTACGGACAGCGCGTGAACCTTCTCCGGCACAGGAGGGGCGGATGGTGTTTCCTTCCTTGCCAACTCGGTGGCCCTGGCCCCGGCTACGACGACCGGAAGCCACAGCTCCGCGGTGGTACCCGCGCCCGGTTTGGACTGGAGCACGAGCTTTCCTTCCGATTGCGCCATCAATCCCTGCACCATGGAAAGGCCTAGCCCCGTGCCCATGCCGACGCCCTTGGTCGTAAAGAAGGGCGACGCTGCGTTCCTGAGCGTGTCGAGATCCATGCCTTGTCCCTCATCCTGCATGTAGAGGCAGAGATAGTCCCCTTTCTGCAGGTCGGGATGGTTTCTGGTCCCGTCGGCTTCCAGGCGTGCGCCGATGAGAAGGCGGCCGCCGTCCGGCATCGCATCGCGCGCGTTGATCGCCAGATTGAGCAGCGCATTCACCATCTGATTCGGGTCCGTGCGAACAGGCGGTAGGTTCGGCGGGAAGTACGTTTCGATCAGGACCGAGGGGCCGATGGACCGTTGCAGCATATCTGTCATGCCGCGGATAAGGCTCCACAGATCGACGGACTCGAAATCCAGTTCCTGGCGGCGCGAGAAGGCGAGCAGCCGCTGGATGAGAGAGGCGCCACGGCGCGTCGCCTGCAGGGCGTTGTCGATCAGGGATTGCGCTTCGGGTGCGGGCGAGATGCGGCGCTTTAGGAGGTCGAGGCTCGCCTGGACGGCCATCAGAAGGTTGTTGAAGTCATGTGCGACACCGCCTGTCAGCTGGCCGAGGGCTTCCATCTTCTGCGCCTGGAAAAGCTCTTCTCTCGCCAGTTCAAGGGCTGCCTGTGCGTCGCGCTTTTCCGTTATGTCGCGGGTAATCTTGGCGAATCCGATAAGCACGCCATCGTCGTCGCGGATCGCGTCGATGATGGCATTCGCCCAGAAACGGCTGCCGTCCTTTCGCAGCCTCCAGCCTTCCGATTCGTATCGGCCATCGTTCCGAGCGATGTCAAGCGCATGGTCCGGAATGCCGGAAAGCCGGTCCTGCTCGGGAAAGAAGTTGGAGAAATGCTTGCCGATGATCTCGTCCGGGCGGTAGCCCTTGATGCGCTCGGCGCCGGCGTTCCAGCTCGAAACGCGGCCGTCGGCATCCATCATATAGATCGCGTAATCCGTGACACCCTGCACGAGAAGACGGAATTGCTGCTCCGTTCTGCGAAGATGCGCCTCCGCTTGCCGCCGCTCGGTCAGGTCGCGTGTGATCTTGGCAAAGCCGATGAGGCTGCCGGCATTGTCCCTGATGGGGTCGATGATGACATGCGCCCAGAACTCGGACCCGTCCTTGCGCACCCTCCAGCCTTCGTCTTCGAAGCGGCCCTTCTCGGCGGCGTGCGCCAGGGCGAAAAGGGGAAGGCCCTTGTCGCGGTCGGTTGTACGATAGAAACGGGAAAAATGCGTGCCGAGGACTTCGCCTGCCTCGTAGCCCTTGAAACGGCTCGCCCCGGCATTCCAGCTGACAATATTGCCCTGCGGATCCAGCATGTAGATGGCATAGTCGGTAATTGCATCGACCAGCACTTTATACCGGTCCTCCCCGGCAAGCGCCGAACCCTTGTCTCCAACCATGTCTTTTCCCCATAAAGCCAACCGCAAAAAACGTTGAAGGTGAGGAAAGGTTCCGTTGCGCGGGGCCAATTCGCTCTGGCTATGCCGCATTTCTGAGCTGCGGAACATCCGCCATGGTGCCGAGTTCGCACGTTGAACCTCATTCCCAGGAGATCGAAATGTCCGAAAGCGATATGCGCCGCCCTATTCCGCCGCAACCCGCGCAGCAACAGGCTCCGCCCGGTTTGACGGATGCGATGAAGCCGGTCCCCGACCATGGCGAGAAGAGTTACACGGGGGCGGGACGGCTTGAAGGCAAGGCCGCGCTGATCACCGGTGGAGATTCCGGCATCGGCCGGGCCGTCGCCATTGCTTTCGCACGCGAAGGCGCTGATGTCGCAATTTCTTATCTCAGGGAAGATCAGGACGCCAACGAGACCGCTCGCTGGGTCGAGGCGGCCGGGCGCAAGGCCGTTGTCCTGCCAGGCGACATAACAAACGAAGAACACTGCCGGCATCTCGTTCGCCAGTGTCTCGAGAACTTCGGTCGGCTCGATATCCTCGTGAACAATGCCGCCTTTCAGCGGACCTACGCCGATATCGGCGATATCAGTTCCGAGGAGTGGGACATCACCTTCCGGACCAATATCTATGCGCCGTTTTTCCTTTCGCGTGCGGCGATCGCGCATATGAAGCCCGGCAGCGCCATCATCAACACGACCTCGATTCAGTCCCGCCAGCCGTCGCCTCATCTTCTCGCCTATGCAGCGACGAAGGGAGCGATTTCAAACTTCCCCGCGGGTCTTGCCGAAATGGTCGCCGACAGGGGTATCCGGGTTAATGCCGTTGCGCCGGGGCCGATCTGGACACCGCTCATCCCCTCCACCATGCCGCCGGAGAAGACTAAGGATTTTGGCAAGCAGGCCTTGCTCGGCCGCGCCGGCCAGCCGGACGAACTCGCAGGGGCCTATGTTCTGATTGCCTCCGATCTCGGCAGCTACATGACCGGAGCGGTAATCCCCGTCACCGGCGGCGAAATCATGATCTGAGAGAGGCAACCATGACGGACATTCGCAAACACGGCTTTGAAAGCGATGCGCAATGGCGCGAGTATCAGCAGGAGATCGAGGAGGCGACGAGCCACTCCGGTGGCCGGTCATTGAAAGAGCAAAGCCTCCTTGATGACCTCGCGCAATTGCGTGCCGACGTCACGGCGTTGCGAGAGCAGATTTGGGCACGGCGCTCTGGAGAGAGGATGACCCGTTGGCAACGCGTCGGAGGAGCGGTGGCACTTCTGCTGATCGCCGCCATCGCCGCCAGATAAGATAAAAAAGAGCCCCGATAAAACCGGGGCTCTTTCCGTTCAGGGCAGTTTGACCGAGGGCTCTCTTGCCCAGACCCTCAACGTGCCGAGACTTTTGAGGAAACCGGAGACAGCGTCGGGCCCATCGATCTCCACCGTTCCCTCGTCCAGAATGTCTGCGGCACCAGTCTTCTCAAGAAGGGCAAGGGCGGGCTTGGTGTAGCCGATGAACTTGCAATGGGTGAAGGCGTCGGCAACGAAATCGCGCGCTGCCGCCTCCTTGAGGAGATCGCCGACGCCTTCCATCGACGCCATAACCACCACTGCATCATAGAGCACGGATGGGCCGCCATCGATCATCTGATGCGCGGCCAGCGGTTTGCCGTCGGATAGCGTTACGCCGCCGACTTTCGGCGCTATGACTTCGATCACCGCCTTCTCTTTCGCGATGCCCGCTTTGAGCGCCTCGAAGAGAGCGCTGTCGGCGCCGTCGGTGACGAGCACGCCAAGCTTGCGTCCCTCGAAACGCTTCGGGCCGTTCTCGATGATACTGAGCGCGGGGGATGGGTCCAGGTCCTGGCGCGTCTCGACCGCTGCATCGGCCGGCTTCGGCATGGAACGGATGCCGAGAGCCGTGGCAACCTTGTTGGCCAGCGTCTCATCGATGTTGAGGAGATGCGAGATCATGCGCTCGCGAATGACCGGTGTTTCGACTTTGCTCAGTTCGAAGGTGAGGGCCATGGCGATGTGTCGCTGTTCGGGTGGTGTCTGGCTGATATAGAACTGGCGCGCCTGGCTGTAGTGATCGGCAAAGCTCTCCGGTCGCAGTCGAACCTTTTCACCGCTCTCCTGCGAGTTGAAATGCCGGTATCCGACAAGAGGAGATTCGCGCGGTCCTTCTCCAAAGGAGTTCGGCTGATAGTTCACGCGGCCCGACGGATTGCGCATGGCCATGTGTCCGTCCTGCTGGAAATGCGCGAAGGGACACTTCGGCGCATTGATCGGCAGATGGGTGAAATTCGTGCTACCGAGGCGCTTCAACTGCGTGTCGAGATAGGAAAAGTTGCGGCCCTGCAGCAGCGGGTCGTTGCTGAAGTCGATACCCGGCGGCACGTTCTGCGTCATGAAGGCGACCTGCTCGGTCTCGGCGAAGAAGTTGTCCGGCATGCGATCGAGCACCAGTCGGCCGACTGGCTGGGGTTTGAGGATTTCCTCGGGAATGAGCTTGGTCGGGTCGAGCACGTCGAAATCGAAGCTATCGGCGAAATCCTGATCGAAGAGCTGGACCTGCAACTCCCATTCCGGGAAATTGCCGGACTGGATCGCCTGCCAGAGGTCACGGCGATGGAAGTCGGGATCGGCGCCGTTGATCTTGACCGCTTCGTTCCAGGCGACGGACTGAAGCCCGAGCTTCGGCTTCCAGTGAAATTTTACGAAGGTGGACTCGTCCTTTGCGTTGACAAGGCGGAACGTGTGCACGCCAAAGCCTTCCATGAAGCGGAACGAGCGGGGAATGGCCCGGTCCGACATGACCCACATGATCATGTGCATGCTTTCCGGCGTCAGGGTGATGAAGTCCCAGAAATTGTCGTGGGCGGATTGGGCTTGTGGAAAGCCGCGGTCGGGCCCGGGTTTTACGGCATGGATGATATCGGGAAACTTGATCGCATCTTGAATGAAGAATACCGGGATGTTGTTGCCGACGAGGTCCCAGTTGCCTTCCTGCGTGTAGAGCTTGACCGCGAAACCGCGCACGTCGCGTGCAAGGTCTACGGACCCCTTGCTGCCGGCGACCGTGGAGAAGCGGACGAAGGCCGGCGTTTTTTCACCGGCACGCTGGAAGAGGTCAGCGCGTGTGTAGGCGGCGAGCGATTCGTAGGTTTCAAAATAGCCATGCGCGCCATAGCCGCGAGCATGCACGACCCGCTCGGGAATGCGCTCGTGGTCGAAATGAAAGATCTTCTCGCGGAAGTGAAAATCCTCGATAAGCGCCGGACCGCGTGCTCCGACCCTAAGCGTGTTCTGGTCATCGGCGACGGGCGCGCCTTGCGCCGTCGTCAGGACGGGACGGCCCTTCTCGACGATCTGGTGCAGTTCACCGCCACTGCCGCGTTGGAGCTTTTGATCATGCACGGAAGCCTCTTTCATCTTCCCGATGGGGCTCGCTTTCTTGGCCATGGAAATCTCCTGGGAGTTGTTTACGCCGCCCTAACCGGAAAGACCCCGCCTTGTTCCCCAATTTGGTCGATGACAGGGCAGCGGGACAGCGTTGGCGAAAAACGCGACACCGGAGGCGATTGTTGCTTACCTGTTTTGGATTGTTTTCCGCCCGGTGACATCCGGAGGCCGACGTGTTTCTTCACGGTTGAGGTCGTCGTGGCCGAAACAGGGTCTGAGGCAGGAAATGTTTCATGCCGGGGCTCGGTCGGGCTGTGAGGTGAAAAGTCCAGAGAAACGGCAGTCGTCAACGCGGTATGGAACATCGGGCGGAGGCGGAAGTTGTTGTTTCCACGCGCAAGACGCGTTCACGACATGAAGGAGACTTAAAAATGGGTCGCGGTATTCTTCTTTGGCTCCTGGGCATCCCCCTGCCTATCGTCATCCTCCTCGTTCTGTTCATGCGGTAGGAGAGTGCGATGACGAACTATTCGACTGGCGTTTCCGATGTAGGCATCGAATCCAATGTCCCCGCCCTGGCTTGGGGGCCGGTCATCGGCGGCGCGACGGCGGCTTCTGCGATAACCCTTATCCTTCTCCTTCTCGGTTCCGGTGTCGGCCTTACCATGGTCTCGCCGTGGTCCGGCGAAAGCGCCTCGTTTACGACTGTCAGCGTGACGGCCGCCATCTGGTTCGTCATCGTTCAGTGGTTGTCATCGGCACTCGGCGGCTATCTCACGGGGCGGCTGCGCACCAAATGGGCCGGCGTGCATACGGATGAAGTGTTCTTCCGGGATACTGCGCATGGGTTCCTGAGCTGGGCGCTGGCGACGGTCGTGGTGGCCGGCCTTGCAGGATCGGCGTTTACCTCGCTTGTCGGGAGTGGGGTGCAGGCTGCGTCCTCTGTAGCGACGACTGCAACCGTAGGGGCTGCGAGTGCCGCCGCAGCCGCAGGCAGTGAAGCGCCCGATCTTGCGACCGGTTACTTCACGGACGTTCTACTTCGCCCGCAAGAAACCGCCGCCCGGGCGCAATCCGACGACGCTGCTGCTACTGCCGAGGTTTCGCGTATCCTGATGCAGGGCGCGGCCAAGGGTGAGGTCGTGGAAGCAGATCGCGCGTATGTCGCCAGCATCGTTGCATCGCGTGCAGGCATTCCCCAGGAGGAGGCTCGCGCAAGGGTGGATCAGGTCTTGCAACAGATCGAGGACGCGAAGAATGCTGCGCTTCAGGCTGCCGACGAGGCTCGCAAGTCAGCCGCTACAGTGGCGTTGCTCGGTGCCCTGTCGTTGCTGGTGGGCGCCTTCGTCGCTTCTGCGGCGGCAGCACTTGGCGGGCGGCAACGCGATGATGAAGAGGCGGGCGTTGTGGTGCGTGCCTGACGATCGCGCCGGATCAAACTCTTGAACTGGCGGCGGGCGCTCGGCGGCGCCCGTCGATTTTTAATAGCTTCAATTGCTCGCAGAGCACCAACGCTGATCATGCGGTGCAATATCGGCAAGCGCAGTTGGTCTTGGGTAACCCTCTGCGAACCCGATCCGTTGCCAATCGCGTTCGCGACTGTCATCCCAAAAAAGGAGACTGCCATGAACATGTCCAGATATGACCAAATCCGCCAGCGCGCCTATGAAATCTGGCAAGCCGAGGGAAGCCCGTCCGGCAGTGCGGTGCGGCACTGGACGATGGCCGAGGCGGAAATAGACTGGGCAGGAGAGGCGTCGGTTCCGTTCAAGGGGTTTTCAGTTCTGGGTGAACGGGATGCTAACGATGTGGGTGGCGACCATGCGGCGTCCGCCGAGCGTGCCGACATTGGAGGTGAAGTCTCGATCACCGCGGGCAAGGAGCCGCCGCGCAGGAAAATCAAGCAAACGGAAGGTCCGTGAAGACGCTTCCGGCCGCCACTTTCGTGATATAGGGACTTGGCAGCCTACCGGCCGTGCCCGGGATCTTTTGAGAGAAACTCTTCGGTGACCATCAATTCCACTTGTGCCGAGAAGCGACTGCCCAACAGGGTGGCGATGCATCATGTGTCTCGTCGACCCCGCTGCACACCGCGTCCTTGTGGATGATGACACGGTAGCCGAGATCGATGCCGCCAAGGGCTGTCGCAAGCGCGCAGACATCGGTTTCGCCCCCGGTGATGACCAGCGTCGATATAGCTTCGATAGCGAACTAGAAATGGAGGCGACCATCGACCCAAGGCGAGTAAGTTCGTGTGGTTGCCGGTGGACAAAAGCGCGCAAGCTCGGGATCGAGAGCGAGCAGATCGGGCGGCAGATGCTCGCTCGTCATCATCTGCCATTTTCCGTAGTAGGCCCGCCACATCGCGATTGCATAGGCTGGACGCGGGGGCGGGCAAAACCGGGAGAATATCGTGCGGGCGCTGTAGCGCCGCGCTACTTCGATGACTTGCGGCGATACCGCGTCCATCTACGCCATGTGCCACGGCGTCTCCTCCGCGAACATTCGCTGCATATCGATACAAAGATGGCGCCAGTTTCCATGCACGGCGGGAATCGCTGACATCAGTTCCCGCGTGAAAATGCGGCGGGCAGCACGCGCAAATATGACTGCCCGCCCGCGCATTCAGGCCGCCTTAGTCTTGCCTTCGCGGTTTACCTTCGCTTCGGCCAGCTGCGTCAGCGCCTGGTCGGTCATCGTTTCCTCCGAAAGCGTCTGGTCGAGCAATTTGGCAACGTCCTGGTGTCCCAGTTGCAAGGCCCAGGACTTCAGCGTGCCGTAGCGTGCGATTTCGTAGTGTTCGACGGCCTGCGCGGCCGCAAGCAGACCGGCGTCGAGAGCCGGTGAATCCTTGAACTCCTCCAGGAGTTCCTGGCCTTCTTCGAGGATGCCGTCGATGGCCGGGCAGGTTTTGCCACGGGCGGGTTTGCCGAGAATTTCGAACACCTGCACGAGCCGTTCGACCTGTACTTCCGTTTCCAGGAGGTGCTTGTTAAATGCGGCCTTCAGATCGTCCGCCTTGGCGCCGCGCGCCATCTTCTTGAGAGCTGCGATGATCTTGCGCTCTGCGTAATAGATGTCCTTGACGCCATCGATGAAGAGGTCGTCCAGCGTTTTCGTGGGCATTGTAGTCTCCTCGTCTGGAATGAGCCGTTGATCGGCCCGGGGTTCAACAAGAGATCTCAACGTTTGTTCCGGCTGACGTTTGAACCTGTCGCGGATCGGGCCACTGAGGCAGGCTGCTATCGGAAGCGCACCGGCCGATGTGTCAGGTTCATCTGGATTTCAAGCCGGCTTGCAAAGCGACCAACCAGCCGCACAAGCTTTCTGGTTTCCCGATCGTTGATACGGTTCGATTGGCAATAGGCGACGACGTCGAACACTTTGGTCGTGGGTTTCGTGCGGATTCTGTCGAGATGTTGCATGACGGGCCCCCTCTGTGGTGTTCGCAAAATCCATGGAGGGAGAGGATGTTCCTGCCGAACACCTGTTCGTACGAAAACGTACGGTGCTCAGGACGGGTGTATTAAACTGACGGTGTCGAAACGGTGCCGCGACGGTTCCTGCATCGCTCGAAAGCATTCGGTACGATATCGTATAAAGTCGGTATAAGGTGCCACCCCGCTTCTTCTCGCCATGGTGTCGTGAAACGGTAGGGCTTCCCGCAAGGGAGGGCGTGCTTGCTGTTTGGCAGTTGACGGAGGCCTCAAGCTTCTCTGTTGCCAACGTTCCCCCGAACGTTGGACGCCCTGTTCTCGCGGAACGTTTGCCTCGTTCGGACATTCTCCCGCCAACTCAGGAGGCGGCGATGGGACGTTTTTATTTCAAGATACAGGATCAGGACGGCGTGCTGCAACCGGATCGCGGTTTCGACTTCGAGGACCTGGAGGAGGCAAAGGGCGAGGCTGTCCGACATCAGCGCCCATGAGACAGAATTGGGTTAATTGAGAAGAGAGGATTTTCGGCTCATCGTAGCTCACCCA
>NZ_JBQVPI010000049.1:0-17459 GCF_052438155.1 Shinella sp.
AAATCAACCCGCGACCGAGCCGCAAAATCCACTCTTCCAAGGCCAAAAAAATCTCAGTTCATTTGACGACGGACAATGCGAAGCCTTACTTCCAGCGCTTCGGCGGTCGTTAAATCGAATTTCCCGTCCTTTATCGCCGCGCCGGTAGGTTGGATGAGCGGTGCTTCTTCCTTCGCTAGGACCAGCGCCTCCAACCTAGTCACGTCATCCCACGCTCGCGCTTTCCATTCCGCCTTTAGCTCGTCGCTCGCTTCGGTAACGGTCGTATAGTGGGCGGTCTTGGCCGTGACACGGTCGGGAAGAGAGCTTTCGCCGCGTATGTCGCAGAGTGGGCAGAGGTGTTTATCTTCCCATCTCTCTTGGTCCACGATAGCCGAGGCGGCTTTGTACAAGTGGAGAAAATGATCGCCTTGGGTCTGGGAAAGAGCATCATCCCGTTTCCTCGCGATCTTGGACAGCGTCTCGACATGCTCGATCGCGGGTATGAGCTTGATCGCTTCGGAAAGCGTTGCTTCCGAGCGGATCAACTCGGACAGCTTTTCCTTCTCTGCGCCACCTTCCGCGGCCTTTATTGTGGTGAGACAATCATCGGGATTGATCTCGGAAAAACTCTTCCCGGTGCAATGATCTTTAAGGATCTCGATATTGGCGAGTGCGCCATGCACCTTGGTGTCGAAGTCCTGCTTTGACAAGGCAGGGCCCAGCTGCTCGCCGACAAGCACAAGAAACGCCTCGCGGATTTGCGTGTTTGCGGTTTGCACATGTCCTTTGGCCCGAATTATCTCTGCGTTACGTGCGGCGGTGCCGGCGTGACCGTTGAAGGCCCTGGTATTCGCGAGAGCTTTCAGGGATTGCCGGAGTGTTGAGAACTTCCCCAAACCCAGCAAGCCGGCGAAACTTCGGCCACGCTCCAAGGGCTTGTTGTCGATGAACCGCTGGAAGGTGCGCGCATCTAGCAGAACGAACTCTCGATTGAGCTCCGCGAGCAAAGCATCGGCGTCCTGACCATCGCTGCACGATGCGGTACGAGCCCCGTCAGGTTGTCGCACGACGGTAATCGTGACGTCGGCCCCACCTACCTCTGGGGTTACGGTGAGACCGATCGTACCGATGCCGGTCGGATGGAACCGGTTCTGATAATAGCGTTCACCGCCTTCTGCGGTGGGCAGTTCCGCAAGTCTCGCGATACGTCCTGTCAACGCATATGTCAGCGCGTCGAAAATCGAGCTTTTACCGACGCCATTCTGAGCGAAGACGGAATTGATCCGATCTGACTTGAACTTGAGTGTAAGGGGGGCGCCATTATTGTTGATCCCCCGAAATCCTTCGATCGATAGCTCCTTGAGCAGCCATCCAGTCATTGACGATTTCCGCCCTCTGCTCCGCCGACAGCGTCGACTTGAACGGCTGCAGGTATCAGGCTTTGAAAGAAAGATTGCCAGATAGAGGGGAGATCGCTTGGTTCTCGATCCGCTAGGTCGAGCAACTTCAAAGCCAGCATTGCGCCCAACTCGGGATCAAGCTGCTTCAAGAGCTCGCCAAACCGTTGGAGATTTTGGTCGACTGACTCTGCGTCATCGATGGTGAATTGCGGAAGTGATGCTGGCATAAATTCCCCCTATGCGGGAAATCTAGAATAATTCGCCAACGAACGTAAAGGGAAATATCTAGAGCGCAAGCGTCATCAGGGTTAAGGTTCTGTATCCCAATTTATGTGTTGTTGAAGATCCAGCTAGCGACGCTCTCTTCAGCAATGGATCTGAAGAACACAGTTTCCCATGCGTTCGGACCTTCCACACGAGACTTACTCGTAGACAGGCCTATGAGATAGGCTTGGAAGCGCGCGACGCTTTCACGATGCGACCGATTTCCAAAAAGCATGTCGTCGGGAAACTCCCTGAGCTTTTGCCAACGCTTCGCCAGGAAGGTCCGGATATTGGTTTTCAGCACTACGCTTTGGATATGGAAGCCAACATTCGCATAGTGCGGATCGTCTTCCGCAAGCAACAGCCGTGTCTCAAAGGTTGGGACGTGATCGGCAGGATTAAAGTCGCATGTGAACAGAGGTTGGTTCAGGCAGACGTCATAATAAGGGTGAAGAAGCCGCAAGCCCTGTGCCTCATCTGCGACGACGCGACCTCGACGCGAGTTGCAGGCGCACGCTGGCACGAGATTGTAGGAAAGAAGTGCGAACTCCGTGTGGGTCGCTCTAGGTAGGAAATGGTCCAGCGTAACCGGATCCTGTCCGCCGCACATGGGGCATGTCTCCCCGGCGAGCGCCTTGCGCATCTCCGGAATGTAGTCGAGTTTTTTGGGCGGATCTTTATAGAGAAGAAGCAACTCGTCCTTCTCCGTCGTGCTCAGTCGAGCCGGCCGGATGACTAAGGGGTTACCTTGGTGGGCATCATAGCGGGCTGCGGCACGTGCGACCCTCAAACCGAACTTTAAAAGATGCGGATAGGAGCGAAGGTCTTTTTGCCGAGTTGTCTCAACAACATTTACCGATTGGCAGCTTGCCGGCTTAGTGACGTGACGCATTGGCATTCAATATTTTGGAAATCAGATCAGGCGACGTTCGGCTCTCAAGGACGCGGACTATCTCTTCGGCTGAATTCGTGAGCGTGAAAAGGCTGGCATAGGCGCGTGCGCGATCTTCGGTCGTCGCCATTTCATCTTCTCCGAAGACGAAGAGAGAAATCATACCGACATCGGCGCCAAATGTTCTCATGCGAGGTTTAGTAAATTCAATGTCTAATCCCGGGTAGAAACCGTCGATTGGTTCTCGCATCAGGTAGACGAGATTTTCCTCTGCGCACCGGACTACATAGGCTGAATGTGTCGAAATGAACGCCACGGAGCCGGTAAGTTCGAGAAGGCGGTGAAGCGCGCCCATCAACGCATCGATGAACTGAGGATGTAGATAGACCTCGGGTTCGTCCATCAGCACAGCCGAGCCGTTTTCGATGTGAAGCGACGAGAACGCGCAGAAGCGGACATAGGCCTCCTCGCCGGAACTCAGCGCACGCGTTCCAGTTGTCAGAAGGCCTCTCGTAGTGTCGATGATGAAGGCGAATTCTTCAAGCGATTGCCGATGCTTGTTGCCGGCGATATCGAAGTACTCCACCGCGCCGATCCCCCCGTCATCGTCGAAGCGAACGCGCATCACGTCGATAGGGCCGTGCCTGTCATGCCATATGTAAAGCGGTTCATTTTTGCGGACGCTTTTGACACTTTCCTGAAAAATCGTCAGTCGCTTTCGCTCCGCTATGGTT
Organism: Shinella sp.; assembly: GCF_052438155.1. NCBI lineage: Bacteria > Pseudomonadati > Pseudomonadota > Alphaproteobacteria > Hyphomicrobiales > Rhizobiaceae > Shinella > Shinella sp. Next base: position 3,273 of record NZ_JBQVPI010000049.1, read on the forward strand.
TCATCGGCCGTGATCAACTCAATAACCGCGTCGATCGCACGAACGTTATTTGAGCGCGGGTCATCCTGAAGATTGAAGACCCGATATCCGTTGTGCCGGCGCTGTGCGGTCTGTCGCGGGAACGCCTTGGAGACACGCGGCCCGGTGAAGAAGCAGAGTAGGCGCGACGATCGAAACTGGTCAGCTTGCGGGTCGGCGAATAGATCGTGCGACGGTTCGAGCATCAAATTGGCCACCTCGCGCAGGAAGTGGCTCTTGCCGATCCCGTTCTTGCCGATTAGCACAGCAGTTCTTGCGCCGAGGTCCGACACCGTCCCAAATTCGAAAGTGACGTCTTGGATCTGACTGCTCCGGCTCTTGAAGCCCATCCGAAAATGCGGCTGCGACAAGGAGATCGCAGCTCTCTCTGACATCGTCAGGATCTGGTGGCCACGCAGGTAGATCTGCATCTCCTCTGGGCTGAGGACGATACGCTTCAGGTGTCTTCTATTGAGCGCCACATTCCTGATATCGACGGAATTCGGCCGATATTGCTTTAAGGCCATTAAGTCGTGGAGAGCCAGCAGGAATTCAGTGGCGACGTCGGGACCGATTTCGTCCACGAGCTTCCGATACGACATCATTTCGTGGCCCAAAGACACGAACGATACCGGCGAACTTCGCGTCAGTGCGTAATAGGTCTCGTTGGGGTCTCTTTTTTGGCCTAGCTGCTTGATAGCATCTTCCGGTTCAAGTCTCGCGTGATTCGACCTCGCATAGAACTCCATCTTGATCGGTCCAAAAGTGACGAACCGGCCACGATCACTCAGCATTGCTTCCCACTCGTTAGAAGATACGGGATAAATAAAAACTACATCGCTAAGTCCGCGACGCGTCGCTTCACGCGCGATAAGATCCTTATCGACGACGCTGTGGTTGTGGAGAAATACATTTTGAAACACGTCCTGTCCCTTCCTTCCTCGACACTTCGTTAGTCAATAAGGATGAAGTTTTAGTTGCGGATCCAAAGCATTACACGCGGCGACCTTACACTTCAGCTGTTATGCCGGAACGCGAGCGAGATTCCCAAGGGGCGCCCAGGCGAAAGTCGGCCGGAGGGCTGCCCCCTTTCGGCGCAGAAAAGTACTCCCGACTAAGCGTCTCAGTACAGGGATTCGCTCCCGCTAAATTCAAGCGCGACAGGGATAAGTGTTGAACGCCTATGGTGTGGCAAGGGTCACGCCAAAACACGCTCGAGAGGGTAGCGTGTGGCGACGAATGACAACATGTTTGTGTTTTTGGCCGAAGCGAGAGATTATCCGGCCTCCATGCCCGCCAACAAGTCCCAGCACTTCGTACCCCGGTGTTATCTGCGAGCATTCTGCGCGGACGACAACGGCGCTGCCATCAATCTGTTCAACATGGCCCGCGAACGGTTTATAGAATCAGCCCCGGCGAAGGGACAGTGCGCCAGACCATATTTCTATGGCCGCGATGGCGCCCTGGAGCGGGGATTGCAGGAACCTGAAGGTAAATATGCCGATATCATGCGGCGGGTCGTCGGCAATCTAAACTCGCTGACGCAGGCCGACATTCAACGCCTCCACACCTTTATGCTGCTGCAGTCCTACCGCAGCGCAGCGTGGATCGAAGGCGAAATGCGGCTAGCAGAGGCGGAGCGGGCGATGGTGGCCGACGATGCCACGCCTGAATTGCTGGAAAGACTATCTATGAGCCATGAGCTGGCTCTTCAGCTCGCTCTTAACGCATTCAGGAACAGCGTCAAAGGTACGGCTCACCTAGAAACGCGGCTTATTCTCAATCGCACGAGGGTGCCATTCTTCACTTCCGATGATCCGGTGGTCTACACCAACCGCTTCCACCTGCAAAAGGACGTCCTAGGCGGAGCTGGTCTCGGCAGTCCGGGCGCGATGCTCCTTATGCCTCTGACGCCGCAGCTCCTCTTACTGTCTTTCGACCCGGCCATCTACCATTTAGAGAAAAGGCTGGGCGAACTCGGAGTAATCGACCGTGTGTCGGATGTGTCAGCGTTCAACGAACTGCAGGCGGTCCGCGGTAACGCCAACCTCTACTTTCGGGACTGGAACAGCCAGCCGCTGGTCGCGTCGACATACGAAAAAGCCAAGCCGGGTCGCAGGGCGACATGGTATCACGTTGAGGCATTGCAAGAGACCGAGGCCGGCAGCAATACATCGGCCGCAGTAGTTGGCCGTTGGGTCCACCACCCTGACCGCAGGGAAATACTGCGTACACAGCGCTACATACCAGCGCCCTCTGTGTGGCCATTGTTGTTGAGCTATAAGGAGCGTGCCCGCCGCGCCAGACGCGGCGTTGATCAGGCCAGTCTTAGGTAATCGTCTCCGTGAGTTGGATGCCAAAGATCTCCATTCCGCCACAGGTCCCCGATTGGCAACCGGAAATTGACGCCACGAAACGTTTGCTGCTACTAGTTTTCACCAAAAGCGGCCAGTGGGCTCACGGTCCCAAATCGGTCGCTCCAGGGAAGCCAAGTTCCTGTGGCGACTAGAAAATCCAATACGAGTTGCGATTTTAATAACAGGGCCAGCTGTTCAATTCCGCTCAAGAGCTGATCTTAACCACATCGGTTCAGTATCGCCTCGAATTCAAATTTCGCGTGATGGTCGAGCATCGCAATACGTAGCCGCATGAATGTCGATAGTAAGGCCGGGACCTTTCGGCCCCGACCCTCCGGCAGGCGTCGCTACGGCTCCGATGGAGGGAGTTTTAGTGAGCCATGACGACCTGTCCCTGCATACTGAGCCCGTTAAGTGCGGCGTTCATGGTGATGGCGGTGACCGCGCCCATGATCACGGGGGAGTGGAACACCACCTGCGACCAGTCCGGCATGAACTGGAAGAAGTCCGGCTTGACGATGGTGATCATCGCCATAGCGACGCTCAAGCCCACAACCATGAAGTTGTTGAAGGTCGTGTCGAAGTCGATCTTCTGCAGGGTCTTCATGCCGACGACGACGAGTGTGCCGAACATCACGAACCCGGCGCCGCCGACCACGGGCTTGGGCAGCGAGGCGATGGCTGTCGCCAGCACCGGCGACAGTCCGAGTACGATGAGGAAGCCGCCTGCCAGCGCCACGGTCCAGCGGCTGCGGACGCCGGTGATGTTCACCAGTGCCACGTTTTCCGAAAACGCGGTGTAGGGGAACGAGTTGAGCATGCCGCCGAGCACGGTCGACAGGCCGTCCGCCCGAAGCAGGTCGGCGATGGTGCGCTCCGTGGCGGGCCGGCCGACCATCTCGCCGACGACGATCGTGTCGCCGACGGATTCTACCCAGGTGATGGCGACCACCAGGCACATGGTTAGCACCGGCACGAGATGGAAGGTCGGCAGGCCGAAGTGGAAGGGCGTGACGATCGCAAGCGGCGCCGCGTCCTTGACCGCGCTGAAATCAAGCATGCCCATGACGGCGGCAAAGCCGACACCGACGACGAGGCCCATGAAGACCGAGATGTTCTTCACGAAGCCGCGGCCGAACACGTTCAAGAGGACGATGACGGCGAGCACGAGAAAGGCGAGGCCGATATAGGCCGGCTTGCCCGCATCGGGCACGAAACCGCCTGCCGCATATTGGATCGCGACCGGCAGCAGGCTGAGCCCCATGACCGTCAGAACCGCGCCGACGACGACCGGCGGGAAGGCCCTGACAATGTAGCGGCCGAGCGGCGCCATGAAGATCGCGAAGAGCCCTGCCGCGATGACGGCGCCGTAGACGGCCTGAAGGCCGGCATTCGGCCCGGCTTCCAGGATCGCCGGATTGCTGCCGATGGCGATGACCGGCGAGATCGCGGCAAAGGTTATGCCCTGCATCAGCGGCATGCGCACGCCGAAGCGCCAGAAGCCGACGGTCTGGATCAGCGTGGCGAGGCCGCAGGTGATGAGGTCGGCCTGGATCAGGTAGGCGATCTGTGCCTGCGTGAGGTTGAGGGCGCTGCCGATGATGAAGGGGACGGCGATGGCGCCGGTATACATGACGAGCACGTGCTGGAGCGCGAGCACCGCCATGCGGGCGGGCGGCAGGATCTCATCGACCGGATGGACATGCCGTGCAGTATCGTCGGCGCCGGTCGTGGCCGCGCCGTGGTCCGCTTGTCGGGACATGGACTGAACTCCTGAATGGAAAGGAAAGGGCTGCGGCTCCCGGTTTTCACCAGAAGCCTTCATGCGCTTTCGCAATCTCCCCTTCGAGCGCGGCCACGGGACCGACGACCTCCACCTTGCGCTGCCCGGCGTCGAAAATATGCTCGCAGGGCATGTCCATTGTCAGGTTTTCCGGGTTGTCGCCGGTCAGTTCCGCGAGGCGCTTTTCCGTCATGCCGTAGACGAGGCGGCCGATGCCTGCCCAGTAGGTGCCGCCCGAGCACATGCAGCACGGCTCGACCGAGGTGACGAGCGTGCATTCGGCAAGGAATTCCGCCGAATAGGCCTTGGCCGCGTCGCGCGCGACATTCATCTCGGCGTGGCCGACGCCCTTGTCGTCCTTGAACGTGTTGCCGGAGGTCAGGAGCACCGCCCCGTCCGGCCCGGCCAGCAGTGCGCCGAACGGGTGGTTGCCGGCAGCACGACTTTCCTCCGCGATCTTCATCGTCTCGCGCAGATTGCGCAGGTCGATGTCCGTTGCCTGTCCCTTGTTCTGTTTGTCGAGCATTGTTCACTCCTCCTGAACGCTTGAAACTCCCGCATTCAGAGTGCGCCAAGAGGGGGCTTGCGCCAATTAGAATGAATTGCGCATAGTGTGCGAAAAAACTGCACACGGAGGCAGCTGTGTCGGTATTCTCGCGGGAGTTCTTTACCTTTATCGAAGTGGCGCGCGAGCGTTCGATCCGCCGCGCGGCGGAAAAGCTCAACCTGTCGGCGTCCGCCCTCAGCCGGCAGATGCAGATCCTCGAGCAGACCTTTGGTGCGCGGCTATTCGTGCGGATTCCGCAGGGCGTGCAACTGACGGAGCAGGGGCAGGTGCTCCTGGCACAGGCCGAGCGCTGGCTGGACGATGAAAGTGCGTTGCGCGCTGCCCTCCAACAGGCTGGCGGAAGCGGTGCCGGCACGCTGCGGCTCGGCGTCATGGAGTGCCTGGTGCCCTATATCTTGCCGGGGCTGGAGTCTGAAACGGTACCGTCTGCGCTGAAGATCTCGGTTGGGGACACCGGCACGCTGGTCGGCCAGCTCTGCCGCAACGAGATCGACGCGCTGCTGGCCTTCAACGTGCCGCGCCTGCCGGAACTTCGGGTCTATGACGAGCGGAGCTACGATCTCGGCGTGGTCTATGCGGCGGCGCTGGCGCCCTCTGGCGAGCCGCCGTTCCGCATCGAGAACTGCCTAGGCCGGCCGCTCTGCCTACCCGATACGAGCCTGTCGGTCTGGCCGCGCCTCGATGCTGAGATCTACCGCATTCATGCCGAGCCGCATATCGCGCTGCGTAGCAACTCCATCGCGCTCATCATGGAATATGTCGCGGCCGGAAAGGGCATCAGCTTCCTGACGTGGCTGGATGCGGCGGCGGGCGTCGCCGAGGGCCGCTTCCGCTTTGCTAAGCTCGAAAACCGGCGTCTGTCGGAAAAGCTCTATCTCTGCGCGGCGGCCAATGCTCCGCTGGGGTCGCTCCAGGCGACGCGCACCCGTGCGCTCTTTCGACGCGTTCCCCTCTCGCCGCAAAAAAATTTCGGAGCAGCACCAAAGGACGAACGCTAATTCCCCGACGCAAAGGGTCGTGACTAGCGGGGTTGACGGTTCGTATCCCTTCAAGGCGAGGGGCAGAACGTTGAAAAATCTGAAGCCCAGTGCACTGCGCCCGAAGTTTGGACCGCCGGAGACTGGAGTTTTCCGGCTCTGATCACGATGACGGGCTGGTTGCGCCACCGGGATTATGTATGGCAATCGGGACGTTGTACCCGATTGCACTGTGAGGACGATCCTCGTTGTAGTATCGACGCCAAGTCTCCAGCTTATCGCGCGTATCCGCAAGGGTCAGAGCACCTTGCGCGAACTCGGCCGCATCGAGCGCACCTGTTCATGATCGAGTGGTATTCCAGCCCGGCGCTGCGCCGTCGTTAAGCTGTTTGATGCTCATCATAGCTGCGCAATCAACGGTGAGGTCGGCAAGCTGTCAGGTGGCGGTCAACTACATCTCAAGCCAAATGAACAGGGCGTGAGCCTATTCGAACAGGTCCGGATTGCTGGCCTCGATTTGCGGCAGGTCGGCCAGGATGCCGTTCAGGTGGCTGCGCATGGCGGTCCCGGCGGCGTCGGCGTCGCGCGCGTCGATGGCGATGATGATCGCCTCGTGTTCGGTGATCAGCCGGGTCATGGAATCGGGGTGGCGGAGCTGGAGATTGCAGACGCGGTCCATATGGGCCTTGATGTCCGAAATGGCGTTCCAGGCGAGGCCGCAGCCGGCACCTTCGGCTATCGCGATGTGAAACTGCTCATCCTCGCGGCGAAAGGCGTTGTGGTCGTGTGCTTCCATCGCCGCCTTCTGGCGAGCGAGGATCGTGTCGATCTTGCGCCGCGTCCAGGCGTCGAAGGTCTCGCTGGCACGCCGCGCGACGGCAGTCTCGATTGCCTCGCGGACGAAGCGTGCCTCCATCATCTGCCGAGCGGAAATCCTGACGACGACGGTGCCCCGATTCGGGCGGATATCGACCAGCTTCGACTTGCCGAGCGCAATCAGCGCCTCACGGACGGGCTGGCGCGAGACGCCCATGCGGGTGGCGATATCCTGTTCGGAGAGCCGCGTGCCGGGGGCGAGTTCAAGCCGGATGATCGATTCGCGCAGGTCGCGCTCGACCTGCGCCGCCGCGGTTTCGCCAGTGTCGATCTTCAGGGATTCAAGGTTCATTTCTTTCGCCGCCGTCATGCGTTGACATCCAATTTAAACCACCATACAGTACCATACATCTTAAGTCCAACAGAAATCCGGTGGCCAAAAAGCCGGTCGAACAGGGAGGGGTCGGCACCGCGTGTCCGGCCTTGGAAAGATATTGCTGTCCAATTTCATCGCACCCGATTCCAGTGATCCCCGCCTCGGCATTAAATCCCGCTACCAGATGCTTGTCGATGGCAAGTCTGTCGACGCGGCGTCCGGCCGGACGATCGATAGGGTCAGCCCCGGCCATGCGGGCGTCGTGGTCGGTACATGGCCCGAGGCCTCGGCCGATGACGTGCGGGAGGCTGTTGCCGCGGCGCGTCGAGCCTTTGATACCGGCCCCTGGCCGCGGATGTCGGGCGCCGAGCGCTCGCGCCTGATGTTCAAGGTGGCGGACCTTATCCTTGTGCATCAGGAAGCACTGGCGCTTGCCGAGTGCCTGGAGGTCGGCAAGCCGATCAACCAGGCGCGCGGCGAGATCGGCTTCTGTGCCGACCTATGGTCCTATGCGGCCGGCCAGGCCCGCGCGCTGGAAGGCCAGAGCCACAACAATATCGGTGACGACCGCCTCGGCCTCGTGCTGCGCGAAGCGGTCGGCGTCGTCGGCATCATCACGCCGTGGAACTTCCCCTTCATCATCGCCTCCGAGCGCGTGCCGTGGGCCATCGGCGCCGGCTGCACGGTGGTGTTGAAGCCCTCGGAATTCACCTCCGGTACCTCGATCCGCATGGCTGAACTGGCGCGCGAAGCCGGCATACCCGACGGCGTGTTCAACGTCGTCACTGGCTATGGCGATCCGGCCGGCCAGGTGTTGGCAGAGGATCCGGGGGTCGACATGGTCGCCTTCACCGGCTCGGTGCGCGTCGGCACCAAGCTTGGCGAGATCGCGGCTCGCAGCGTCAAGCGCGTCGGACTGGAGCTGGGCGGCAAGGGGCCACAGATCGTCTTTGCCGATGCGGATCTCGATGCGGCCGCCGATGGCATCGCCTATGGCGTCTATCACAATGCCGGCCAGTGCTGCATTTCCGGCAGCCGGCTTCTGGTGCAGGAAGGCATTCGCGATGCGCTGATGGAGCGCCTGCTCGACATTTCGCGCAAGGTGACCTTCGGCGACCCGCTGAACGAGCGCACCAAGATCGGCGCGATGATTTCCGACGCGCATGCCGAGAAGGTGCATTCCTATGTGGAGGCGGGCATCGCCTCCGGCGCGGAATTGCTGCTTGGCGGCGAAAGGGTCGGCAGGGAGGCGGGGCTCTACTACGCACCGACGGTTTTTGGCGGCGTCACGCCGGACATGTCGATCGCCCGGGAGGAGATCTTCGGGCCGGTGCTGTCGACGCTGACCTTCAAGACGGCGGACGAGGCCGTAGCGATGGCGAATGCCAGCGAGTTCGGCCTGTCGGCCTCCGTCTGGTCCACCAATCTGGAGACCGCGCTGCAGAGTATACGTCGCATTCGCGCCGGCCGTTGCTGGATCAACAGCGTCATCGACGGCACGCCGGAGCTGCCGATCGGCGGCTACAAGAAGAGCGGGCTTGGCCGCGAACTCGGCCGCTACGGCTTCGACGAATATTCCCAGTTCAAGGGTGTTCACGTCACGCTCGGGCGCCCGGCGCCCTGGTTCGGATAACAGGGCCGCATCTTGCGGTCATGAGGAGGAAAATCTCGGCTGGCGTGATCTTTGGTCGGAGCCCGCCAGCCGAGACTTGGGTCTTTTGGACCCGCATTGCACATCCAAAGGGAGGATACGCAAATGAAATTGACCAGGTTGAGAACCGCTGCATTGGCCGCGGGCCTGACCACCATGCTGGCATCGACGGCGCTTGCCGCTGATGTCAAGGCCACGATGATCATCTACCTCGATCCGAGTGTCCAGTTCTTTAACCCCGTGGTGAAGGGCGCGCAAGACGCGGCCGCGGCGTTTGGGGTCGATCTCGACGTGCAATATGCCAACAATGATCCGGTACGCCAGAACGACCTGATCGAGAGCGCGACGGCGAGCGGCGTCGACGGCATCGCCGTCGCGATCTCCTCGTCGGATGCCTTCGACGAGAGCATCTGCGCGGCGGTCAAGGCCGGCATAGTCGTCATCGGCTTCAATAATGACGACCTCGACGGGGCCAAGGGCAATTGCCGCCAGGCCTATGTCGGCATGAACGAGTTTGCCTCCGGTTACGAGCTCGGCAACCGGATGATCAAGGAATTCGGCTTGAAATCCGGCGACGTGGTGTTCAATCCGCGCGAAATTCCCGAGGCAAGCTTTGCGGTCGCGCGCGGCGGCGGCATCGAGAAGGCGATGACGGAAGCCGGCATCAAGGTCGAGACGGTACGTGCCGGCCTCGACCCGGCGGAAGCCCAGAACATCATGGCGCAGTTCCTCATCGCCAATCCGACGGTGAAAGCACTGTTCGGCACGGGCTCTGTGACCTCGACTGTCGGTGCGGGCGCCATCAAGGATGCGGGTGTCGACATCCCGTTTGGCGGCTTCGACCTCGCGGTCGAGATCGTCAATGCGGTGGAATCCGGCGCGATGTTCGCGACCATGGACCAGCAGCCCTACCTGCAGGGCTATCACCCGATCGCCCAGATCGCGCTTGCCAAGAAGTACGGGCTGACGCCCACGGATATCGATACGGGGCAGGGCGCCTTCCTCGACAAGTCGCGCATCAGTTCGGTCAAGCCGCTGATCGGCAGCTACCGCTAGCGCTTTCTGACGCCATGAGCGGGAACCTGCCGGTTTGTCCGGCGGGTCCCCTGTTCCCAAAACGATCGAGTGCCAGACCGTGACTCCTATTCTCGCAGACAGTGCCGCGCCCCGGTCGCGGACCCAGAGACAATCCATCCTCAAGCAGATCATGGGCATGCCCGCGGGCGCGATCTTCCTCGTCTTCATGACGTTGCAGATCGTCTGCATTGCCGGCGCATTGCTCTATCCCAACGAGTTCCGCTATCTTTCGCCGCAGAACCTGACGATCCTGATGAAGGCGATACCGGTACTTGGCTGCCTGGCGCTCGGTGCCGGCGTGCTGATGATCGGCGGCGAGTTCGACCTGTCCATCGGCTCGGTCTACACCTTCACCGCCATCCTGATGGCGACGCTCGTCGAGGCGGGACTGAGCGCCTTTCTTGCGGCGCCGCTCGGCATTCTCGCAGGCGTGCTGATCGGGCTGCTCAACGGTCACATCACGCTGCGTTTCGGCCTGCCGTCGTTCATCGTCACGCTTGGTGGCCTGCTGTTTTGGCGCGGCGCCGTGCTGCTCTACAACGGTGCGGTGCAGGTACGGTTTGATCCCGAGCCGATCTTCACCAGTCTCTTCTCCGGCACGTTCCTCGGCATCAATGCCGCCTTCATCTGGATCGTGCTCTTCGTCATCGGCTTCCACCTGCTCCTACACCGCCACCGCTTCGGCAATCACGTCTTCGCGACGGGCGGCAATCCCGGTGCCGCGACCGCAATCGGCATCAACACCAATCGTGTCAAGCTCATCGCCTTCGCGATTGCCGGCGGCATGGCGGCGGTCGCTGGCATTCTCGCCACGGCCCGCGTCGGCAGCGTGCAACCGGGACAGGGCGCCGGCCTCGAACTCCAGGCGATTGCCGCCTGCGTCATCGGCGGCCTGTCGCTGCGCGGCGGGCGCGGCTCGATCATCGGCGTTTTCCTCGGTGTGCTGCTCATCCACACTATGACGGATGTGCTGCTGCTGTTGCGTGCACCGGGCTTCTATCTCGACATGTTCATCGCGACGCTGATCGTGCTGGCCGCCATCTTCAACCATCTCATCGAGCGGCGAGGTCTAGCGTGATGTCGAACCTTCTCGAACTGCACAATATCTCCAAAAGTTTTGGTGCGCTGACGGCGCTCCGAAACCTCAGCTTCCACATCGGCGAAGGCGAAGTGGTGGGCCTGCTCGGCGACAACGGCGCAGGCAAGTCGACGACCGTCAACCTGATCTCAGGCATCCACAAGCCAACCGAGGGTTACCTCAGCGTCGACGGCAAGAAGACCGCCTTCACCTGCCGCTCGGACTCGGCCGATGCCGGTATCGAGACGATCTACCAGCATACCGCGCTGGTGGATTCCCTCTCGATCACCCGCAATATCTTCATGGGCCGCGAACTGACGGACCGCTTCGGCTTCCTTCGGCAGGCCGAGATGCGTGAGATCGCCATGGATGTGTTGCAGAACGCCGTGCACATTTCGGGCATCGATTCCCCGGATACGCTGGTTGGCAATCTTTCGGGCGGCCAGAAGCAGGCCGTCGCCATTGCCCGCGCCGTCTATTTCAAGAAACGCGTGCTGCTGCTCGACGAGCCGACCTCGGCACTCTCGGTGCGCGAGACGGAAGCGCTCCTCAATCAAGTGCTGAAGCTCAAGGCCGAGAACGTCTCCAGCGTGCTGGTGACACACAATATTTATCACGCCTACCAGGTCTGCGACCGCTTCGTGATCATGAGCCACGGCACCAAGGTGTTCGATGTCGACAAGGCCGATACGACGATCAACCAGCTGACCGAATATGTCGTGCTCACCTGACCCCAGAAAACCTGAAAGCAAGAGGCATATGCCGTGACAATTTCCGTATCAGTACGACAGGTCGTCGGGCCGCAGGACGCCGCAAAGCGCGACACGCAGGGACTGCGCAACGGCTTCGTCATCGAGGCGCTGTTCCGTCCAGGCGAGATCAACCTCACTTATAGCCATCTTGACCGCATGATCGTCGGCGGCATCGCGCCGCTTTCCGAAGCGCTGGTGATTGACCGTGTTGCCGAGACGGGCACGGAGCAGTTTCTTGAACGCCGGGAAGTGGCCGTCATCAACATCGGCGGATCAGGCACTGTCGGCGTCGGTGGAAAAGACTACGCGCTTGGCTTTCAGGAGGCCGTTTATATCGGGATGGGCGCGGGGCCATTGGCTTTCTTGAGCCACAACCCGGCTGAGCCGGCCCTGTTCTATTTCCTGAGCGCGCCCGCCCATCGTGTTTGCCCGACCGTGCATATCACGCGCGAGATGGCGAAGAAGGTCGTGCTGGGCTCTGCCGAAGAATCCAACGCCCGCACCATCAACCAATATGTGCATCCGGATGTGTGCGAGAGCTGCCAGCTGCTCGTTGGCCTGACGATGTTCGAGCCAGGCTCCGTCTGGAACACCATGCCGGCGCATGTGCATGACCGGCGCATGGAGGTCTACCTCTATTTTGGCATGCAGGAGGCGACGCGCATCTTCCACTTCCTGGGAGAACCCGGCGAGACGCGGCATGTCGTACTGAAGAACCATGAGGCGGTATTGTCGCCGGGCTGGTCCATTCATTCCGGCGCGGGCACCGGGCGTTATGCCTTCATCTGGGCGATGGCCGGCGACAATATGAGCTTCACCGACATGGACAAGGTGCCGATGGAAGCGCTTCGATGAACCCGTTCGATCTTTCCGGCCGCTGGGCCATCGTCACCGGCGCCAATACCGGCATCGGCCAGGCCATCGCCGTGGGGCTCGCGAGGGCCGGCGCCGATATCGTCGGCGTCGGGCGCTCTGCGATGACGGAGACTGCGGCGGAGGTTACGGCTTCAGGCCGGAGGTTCGCCGCCCTCACAGCCGATCTTGCGAAGCCGGGCATCGCCGGAAAGGTCATCGCCGAGGCTTTGGAGGCGGGCGCTGCACCTGATATCCTCGTCAACAATGCCGGCATCATCCGCCGCGCGGATGCGCTGGAGTTCACCGAAGAGGACTGGGACGCGGTGCTCGACACCAATCTGAAATCCGTCTTCTTCCTCTGTCAGACTTTTGCAAAGGCGGCGATCGTGGCGGAGCGAAAGGCCAAGATCATCAACATCGCCTCGCTACTCTCCTTCCAGGGCGGCATCCGCGTGCCGTCCTATACCGCGGCGAAGAGCGGCCTTGCCGGCCTCACCAAGCTGATGGCGAACGAATGGGCGGCCAAGGGCATCAACGTCAATGCCATTGCGCCCGGCTACGTCGAGACCAACAACACGGTTGCTCTGCGGGCGGATGTCGAGCGCAACGCCGATATCCTGAAACGCATTCCCGCCGGGCGCTGGGCGCGGGCGGACGACATGGCCGGCGCCGCCGTCTTCCTTGCGGCCCCGGGATCCGATTATGTGCATGGCACGATCCTGCCGGTCGACGGCGGATGGCTCGCCCGATGAGAGGTCATATGCAGCCCTATACCCTGTCCGAAAACACCGTCTGGACTGAGGTCGCCCCCGGCAGCCGCCGCGCCGTGCTGAGCCATCGCCCGGAACTGATGCTCGTTGCCTTCCGCTTTGAAGAAGGCGCCATCGGTGCCTTGCATTCGCATCCCCACACGCAGGTGAGCTACGTTGCCGAAGGCAGCTTTGACGTCACGGTGGATGGTGAGACCACCCGGCTTGGCCCCGGAAGCAGTTTCATCGTCGCCCCGAACCTCGTTCATGGGGTAGTCGCACTGACGCCGGGCCTGCTGATTGACACGTTTACGCCACGCCGCGACGATTTTTTATAGGTTTCTACGAGGGTACTCTGAATGCCATTGCCGAGAAGCTGAAGTGGCGATCGAAGGTGATTTTTATTGCCTGCATGCCGTCGAAGCCAAACGGCTCGGAACACTCGCGAACAATCACAAGGTTTGATCGCGTTGGTTTCGCCCCACGCCAGTGCGCACAGCTTGTCGTCCAAGCAGGATCGCAGCAACATCTGCGCATCGGCAAGGCGCGGGAACTTTTGGAGTTTACCCGGCGCACCGTCGACCAGATCGCCTGGGCGGTGGGCTATGAGGACTCGGCCGCCTTCCGCCGGGTGTTCCACCGCATTCTCGGCCTGTCGCCGGGCGAATACCGCAGCCGCTTTTCCGTCGCGGCGGCCGCGTGAAAAAACATCTCTGAAGTACAATCAAGATCTACGACGACAAGGCCCTATTACCCCTCAACCATTAATTTGCTGACGACGTGACATCGCCGCCCCGCCGCCTTCGTCCATTTTGCCGCCACAACGGCCCTAGTCGTCGCTCGCATTGGCCCGCGAGCCAACCACTTCATGCCGACAAATCTTCACGAAATCCAGTTCGCGACGGTGGAACCACTCGCGGCGAACTAAGATGCCATCCACTTCTATATTGACAAGCCGCTGGAGGCGCTCGTCGATCAAATCATAAACTTGCCCAGCGCTCGGTGAACGGGGCGACTGTTCGATTCCGCTCAAGAGCAGCAATCACTGTGCGCCTCGCGTCGAGGGCGACTGTCAGGCCATCGCTAGGATCACGTGCGCTTGGATCTTGGCGGCAACTTCGCCACGGCCA
>NZ_JBQVPI010000050.1:0-17314 GCF_052438155.1 Shinella sp.
TCTTCATATTGTCGAATATTCCACGCTGAGGCACGCCGCCCAGCACCCGGAAAGCCTGTGTCAACGCATCGAACAACATCTCGTGGGTTTGAAGCAGGTAGGCTCGCGTAATGAACGCCCGACTGTGGGAGAGCTTGGTATGGGCCACCTGCAGCTTGACAGGTCGGCCATTCAGAAGGGCGTAATCTTCACTCCAATCGAACTGAAAGGCCTCACCGGGCTGGAAGATCAGCGGTACGAATGTGCCGCGCCCACTGGTTTGCTTTTCATATTGGCGTTCGGCCTTCCACGCTCGAGCAAAGGCGGCAACACGGCCGTAGGATCCCTCGAAGCCCAACTTAACCAGATCTGCATGTAGCTGCTTGGCTGTTCGCTTCTGCTTGCGCGACTTGCCGGATTCCACCCGCAGCCACGTCGTCAATTTTTCGGCAAACTGATCAAGCTTGCTCGGCCGTTTGGGAACCTTGAACGTCGGCTCCACCGCGTCATCGCGCAGATATTTGCGGATCGTGTTGCGCGATAATCCAGTCCGTCGCCTGATCTCGCGAATGGGAATGCCTTGCCGAAAATGCCAGCGGCGGATCACACTGAGTAAGTCCATGTCGATCACTCCGATGCCTCCTGACTGTTAGCCAGGGGCGAGGAAAACATGGGTCAATTCTCAGTGAAAACTTATAACCCTCCCGGGTCACTTCTCAGTGCAACTCAACAGCGAGAGCATCGTTTGTCGGATGTGGTCCTTGTTCCAGTCCATAATCACCTCCTAATTTGCGATGTGTTTAAAGTTCAGCTTGCAGATGTGTAGCGCCCGGAGGTTAACCTCCCCCGGGCTAGGCGACACCGCTATTCGTCGCTGATGACGTCTTCGCCCTGGTATGGAACTCGGATCAGCCGAGGATCTCGAATGATACTCGTGACGAGCCAGACATATTCCTGCTCGGCAGTATCGAAGCCGAGGATGCTGAAGGATTGGCCGAAAGGGCATGGCGGGAAGTCTGGAAAGCCCTCGCGCAGAACGTAGCGCTCGGGATCGCTGTGAAACTCGCTCTTGTAGACTTTCCGTAGTCCGTGCTTGCTCGGCGCGTCCTGGTCACCTGCCGGTGCTGTTTCCCGATGCGCCACAAGGCGCTCGGACAAGTCGCGGGGGCAGATTTCGTGGAACACGTCGAAGGCGTCGATCAACAGGCCTTTATGCTCTGTCGCCGGATCGGTGATCGCGTAGATGTTGGAGGCATCTTCGCCGTCGTCCCCGCTCTCGAGGCGCAACGCCGCATCGACGCGAATGCTGCATGCATCGAGGGTTGACCCTAGTTCGAGATCGACGAGATTGCCGTCCTTGACGCGGTATTCGCGGTCATAGCCTTTGGCGATGAATGACTGGACTGCTTCTAGAACGTCGGTCACCTGGGAGGACATGGAAGTACCTTCATCTTGAACTGGATTGGACACGCTCGCGCACAAAGCGCGCTGCGACTCGGCAGCGGACGGAGAAGCTCGCGAAGTGCGTTACTCATAGCCACTTGGCCTTCTTGAAGCGCACGAACAGGAGAAGGCAGAACACCGCTATCACTCCGAGCACGACGAAGTAGCCATATGGCGTGTCCAGTTCCGGCATGTGCTTGAAGTTCATGCCGTATATTCCGGCGATCGCCGTCGGGACCGCCAAGATCGCCGCCCAGGCCGCGAGCTGGCGGGTGACCACACCGATCCTTTGCGCTTCCAGAAGGCTGCTGGCCTCAAAGACCGTGGACAGGACAAGCAGGAGGCCGTCGACCATGGACTGCACGCGGTGGACATGGTCCGCGACGTCGTGGAAATATGGTGTCATTTCGGCGCTGATGCAGGGAAAGTGGCCGCGAACGAGCTTTCGCACCAGCTCGGCCATAGCCCCGAGCGTGCGCTGGAACCGCGTGAGTTCGGACCTTAGTTCGAAGATTCGCGCCACCTCTTCTGGCCCGAGGAAATCGTGCAGCGACCGTCGCTCCATCGCCAGGACGTCGTCCTCGATCATTTCGAAGATGGGCAGATACTGGTCGACCACGCGATGCAAGATCGCGTGCAGCACATAGTCGACACCCTTGCCGAACTGCGTCGGCGATGCCTCGAGTTGCTCCCGAAGTTTGCCCAGCGCTCCGGCATTGCCGTGCCGCACGGTGATAAGGTGATTGTGACCGGTGAAGATCGCCATCTTGCCGTAGCTGATCCGGTCGCCGACCAGCTCGGCGGTCTGCGCGACGACGTACAACTCATCGTTGTAGACCTCGAGCTTGGGCGGGCACAGCGGGTGCATCGCGTTGTCGATCGCCAACGGATGAAGATTATATGTCCTTTGGATCGCGAGTAGTTCCTCGGGGGTGGGTTCGCTAAGCGCGATCCAGCAGAAGCCCGAGCGACTCTCGCCCAACTTGACGTGCTCATCGAGCGCGATTTCGCGAACTCGCTTGCCTTCGTTGTAATAATAGGCGGCGATGATGCTCATGCTGGCCTCGCGGGAATGTGGAGGCCACGCTGGACGGCCGGTCGAGCCAGCCCGCGTCCAAGCCATGCGCGGACGTTCGAAAAGCTGCTGAGGCCAAGGATGTCACCCGCAGCGTAGAATTCCACCAGCGCATTCACCCAGCCGAGCGTCGCGATGTCCGCGATCGAATAGTCGTCGACGATCCAGTCGCGGCCTTCCAGCCGGCGATCCAGAATCCCCAGCAGACGCGTGGATTCGTCGATAAAGCGCTGTTGCGGCCGCTTGTCCTCATAGTCCTTGCCGCCAAATCGCAGGAAGAAGCCGAGCTGACCGAACATCGGCCCGATGGCCGACATCTGAAAGAACACCCACGCTAGGGTCTCGTAACGCTGGCCTGGTTCGGTGGAGATGAACTGACCCGTCTTGTCGGCCAGATAGAGGAGGATCGCACCGGATTCCCATAAGGCGATGGGTCTACCGTCAGGGCCAGCCGGATCGATGATCGCCGGTATGCGTCCGTTCGGGTTCAGCGACACGAACGCCGGATCCTTCGACTCGTTGTTCGAGATGTCGATCAGGTGGGGCTCGTACGCCAGGCCAGTCTCCTCAAGCATGATCGAGACCTTGACGCCATTGGGCGTAGGGGCTGCGTAGAGTTGCAGGCGATCGGGATGAGATGCCGGCCAGCGCTGCGTGATCGGAAAGGACGAGAGGTCTGGCATAAATCTGCGATCCTGGTGTTGCGATGGCGACTGACTGGAACGAGCCGTCACTCTGAAGTAGGGTTCGATGACCGCGTCGCTGAACGACGCGGTCACGAAGATTGCGGACCGGACCGGCGCAGTGGCAACGGCAGTGAAGCCTATTCCGCCGCGGTCCCGGCCGCTGGCTGTACGTCGTCAACCTTTTGGCGCTTCGGAAGCACCCAGCCGGGACGGACGAAGTGGCAGGTGTAGCCGCCCGGGCGCTTCTCCAGATAATCCTGGTGATCGGGCTCGGCCTCCCAGAACTCGCCGACCGGCTGGACCTCGGTCACCACTTTGCCATCCCACAGCCCCGAGGCATCCACATCGGCGATCGTATCCTCGGCGACGCGCTTCTGCTCCTCGTCGACATAATAGATGCCCGACCGGTAGGAGAGCCCACGATCATTGCCCTGGCGGTTCAGCGTCGTCGGATCGTGGATCTGGAAGAAGAATTCCAGGATGTTCCGGTAGCTCGTCACTGTCGGGTCGAAGACAATCTCGATCCCCTCGGCATGCGTGCCGTGATTACGATACGTGGCGTTCGGAATATCGCCGCCCGTGTAACCCACACGGGTCGAGATGATGCCGGGCCGCTTGCGGATCAGATCCTGCATGCCCCAGAAACATCCTCCTGCGAGAACAGCGCGCTGATGCATGTTAAGCCTCCTCTACTTGATCGAGATATTCACCGTATCCCTCGGACTCCATCTCGTCGCGCGGGATGAAGCGAAGGGACGCAGAGTTGATGCAGTAGCGCAGACCGCCGCGGTCGGAAGGACCGTCCGGGAACACGTGGCCCAGATGGCTGTCGGCGTGTACCGACCTGACCTCCGTCCGGACCATGCCGTGTGCACTGTCCCGCACCTCGTTCACGTTTGCCGGAACGATCGGCTTGGTGAAGCTGGGCCAGCCAGTACCCGAATCGAACTTGTCCGTTGAAGCGAACAGCGGCTCTCCCGACACTATGTCGACGTAGATGCCAGGCTCCTTGTTGTCGTTGTGCTCACCCGTGAAGGGCCTTTCGGTCCCCGAATCCTGGGTAATCCGGCGTTGCTCGGGGGTCAGGCGGTCAACTGCTGCCTGTGACTTCTCAAACTTCATGATAGTCTCCAATACTTAATCTAGAGAGCTCGACACGCTGTCATTTATCTTTGCAGTCATTGCGCCGACTATCGCAGTGCGCCCCAGATTTATCCAATACGCTGCGCGTATAGTTTCCATAGCGCCGAAGCTCTTCACGTCGTGATTCAGTTCCACTCGTACCGGGCTGCCAGCTGCGCGATGTTCCGTATCTCGACCGTTGCCGTGGAGCCGGATACTGTCGCGATCACGACTTCGCGCTCCAAGACAAATCCGTCGATCGGCCGAGTCACGAGGCCTTGCACGGTCGGCGATCGTTCCGGAAGAATGCATATGGCGTGGCCGTCAGCGACGACCCGTTGCACCCAGTCCTCGCGATCTGATCGAAAGCGAGGTCGCATGAGCAAGTCCCGTCGCGCGAAGTGATCGAGGATCCGATCGCGAAACTCGCATTTCAGGCGATCGACGAATGGAAACTCGAGCAGGTCTTCGCCGCGCACGATCTCGTTGGCCGCCAAGGGATGGTTTGCAGAACAGCCGAGCACGAAGCGCTCCCGAAATAGAGGATGCACATCCAGCTTGCGTTCCGGTCTTGTTTCACGCGGCATGATGCACGCGTGGTATTTTCCTGAAAGCACCTCCGATGTGTCCTCGTTCGACTGGAGCGAGTGCAGCTTAATTTCGATGGATGGCATCTCCGCCAATGCGCTCTCGAAGAATGCCGTAAATTCCTTTGGTCCGACGGTGGGCGCGACGGCGACATCCAGCACGCGGTGCCCCCCCATCGCCCAGTGCTCCGAGTGATTGCGAACGCTCTTCATCGCGACCACCATGCGCCGGAATTCTGCCTCGACGTCATGGCCAAGGCCAGTCAGGCGGCTGTTCTTCCCGTCGCGATAGATCAGCGGCCCGCCAAGCTCATCTTCCAAGCGGCGGATCGCGCGGGTCAGACTTGGCTGTGACACACCGCTCAAGCGAGCGGCCGCTGTGAAATTCAGCGTCTCGGCCAAGTTGATGAAATAGCTGACTTGATTGAGTTCCATAGTCCTTTGGCCCACGCGCCTGACTGATACCTCTTCCGTGAGACCGCCTTTGGAAAGCAGGTCGCAGAAGTATGCTTGGCGCATATAATCATGATATAGGGGCTTGTCTATATGCGCCAGACATATAAATGATAGCCTGAGATGACGATTACCGGTTGGCGGTGCGCTCCGCTCAGCTCCGTCGAAGGTTCTGAGAGCGCAACCGCCAAGCCGCGTGCTGGAGGTTTGATGGACATGGCAGGAAGATCATTTACGTTTGTCAGTGGGGCTGGCTCTCCGCTGTCCGGGCACCTCGAACCGCCGGAAGGGACGCCGCGGGGCTGGGCGATCTTCGCCCACTGCTTCACGTGCGGGAAAGACAGTCGCGCCGCTGTTCACATCTCGCGCGCGCTGTCGCGTGCGGGCATCGGGGTCTTGAGGTTCGATTTCGCCGGGACCGGGATCGGCGGTGGGACGGGAGAACCTGTGAACTTCGCGTCGGACGTCGAGGACCTTCGGGCCGCCGCAAAGGCGATGGCGGCGGCGGGCATGTCACCGTCCCTCCTCGTCGGGCACAGCCTGGGTGGCACCGCTGCGATCGTAGCCGCCGCCGACATGCCTGATATTGCGGCGGTAGCGACGATTGGTGCGCCGGCCGACCTTCAGCATATCTTGCGCCTCTTCGGACCGAATGATCTGGACACCATCGCGAGCGAGGGCGAGGCCTCGGTGGAGATTGCCGGTAGGCCCTTCCTCATTCGCCGAGGGTTCCTTGAGGCGGTTGAGGGGATCGACGTCGAGAAGGCCATTGCCTCCCTGCGACGGCCGGTGCTGGTCATGCACTCTCCGCTGGATCAGGTGGTCGGCATCGACCACGCGTCGCGCATCTTCGTCGCGTCCAGGCACCCTAAAAGCTTCATCTCGCTCGACAACGCGGATCACCTTCTCACCGACGTCGCGGACGCGAACTACGCCGCGGCCATGGTGGCGGTTTGGGCGAGCCGCTTTCTCCCACCACTCAGCGCGGATCTTCCGCAGGTCGAGGTTGCGGAGGGCGTCGTCGCCACCGAAACTCTTGCAGGGACGTTCCAGCTCAAGGTCCGCAGCGGCGAGCACACTCTGTTCGCCGACGAGCCAGCATCGGTCGGTGGCCTCGGGACCGGACTATCTCCCTACGAACTCGTATCTGCCGGCCTCGCAGCCTGCACGGTGATGACGATGCGTCTCTATGCGAACCGCAAGGGCTTTCCGCTCGAACGGGCGAGCACGACCGTGCAGCACGAGAAGGTGCCGGACATGATGCCACCCGACCGGTTCACCCGCACCATTGTCCTCGATGGGCCGCTGAGTGATGATCAGCGCGCTCGGATCCTCGCGATCGCTGATCGATGTCCCGTCGATCTGAGTCTCATCCGGGGTTCGGACGTGCAGACCGAGCTCTTGAGCGCCAGTCAGGCTGCGGATCCCGCGAGGCTGGCTTGACCGTGGCGCACACGGAGGAGGGCGAACGGACTGTGAGCCAATCGCCTACCGGCAATAGGGCGGCCGCGACAGAGCGAGCAATTCTAGCAGGCGGCTGCTTCTGGGGCATGGAGGATTTGCTGCGCCGAGCCAGGGGAGTCATTTCGACGCGTGTCGGTTACACAGGCGGAGAAATGCCTGATCCGACCTACGCGAGACATTACGGCCATGCGGAAGCAGTGGAAGTGACCTTCGACCCTTCCGTTCTCGCCTATCGCTCGCTCTTGGAACTCTTCTTCCAGATCCATGACCCCACGACCTACGAGCAACAAGGCAGCGATGTCGGTCCGAGCTATCGATCGGCGATTTTCTACACCACCGAAGTGCAGAAGGAAGTCGCCCTCACAACCATCGCGGAAATCGAGGCATCAGGAAGCTGGCCTGGCCCGGTCGTGTCGGAGATCAACCCAGAAGAACCCTTTTGGGAGGCGGAGCCAGAGCACCAAGAATACCTGGTGCGCTATCCTGGGGGCTATAGCTGCCACTTCGTGCGCCCGACCTGGCGGTTGGACCGCTCAGACGAACGCCCAGCTGTATACTTGACAAAAAGAGTTGATGATGACCGAAACCGTGACTAATCAGGCCGCCTGGCAGAAAGCGCCGAGGCAGCCACTGAGGATCGGTGTCACCGCTCTGCCGCATCTGGCGGCGAACGAGATATTGATCCGCAACGCGGCCATCGCGATCAACCCACTCGACTGGATTCTGCAGGACGTCGCGCTTTTGCCATGGCTCGACTATCCCGCGATTCTCGGCAGCGACGTCTCCGGTGAGGTCGCGGCGGTCGGTGGCGCGGTCGAGCGGTTCAAGGTCGGCGATCGAGTCATCGGACAGGCGGTCGGGACAACCGTAAATCAACCTGCGCAGGGTGCGTTCCAGCACCACACGATCGTGCTGGACCACATGGCGGCGCCGATCCCCAACAACATGGCCTTCGCTGATGCGGCAGTCCTCCCGCTTGGCCTTGGCACCGCCGCAAGCGGGCTCTACGGAAGGACACAGTTGGCTCTCGCGCCACCGTTACACTCGCCGACCGCGCGTCCAGAGGTCGTTCTGGTCTGGGGTGGATCGTCGAGCGTTGGCTGCAACGCCATCCAGCTCGCGGTGGCGTCGGGCTACAGGTGCGTCGCCACCGCTTCGGCGCGCAACGCCGGCCTGTTGAAGGAGCTGGGTGCAAGCGAGGTTCTTGACCACTCGAGTCCAGCCATCGTGGAAGACGTGATTGAGGCAATGCGCGGGCGCAGTCTCGCTGGAACGCTTCACGCGACCGGTCACATGAAAGACTGTTTTGCCGTCATTGCGAGATGCGAGGGCTCGCGCCGCGTGGCAGCGACGCTGGCCCCGCCCGACGAGCGTCCATTTGGAGTCGAGGCGACGCACATCTCCGGGACGAGCCTCAAGGATGACGAGGTTGGTCCAATGATCTACCGCGAATTCCTGCCGCAGGCTCTCGCGGCGCGCACGTTCGTCCCCGCCCCTCCGGCGAAGGTCGTGGGCCAGGGCCTTGAAATGCTCCAGGCTGCCTTGGAAGCCCTGAAGGCGGGTGTATCCGCAGCGAAAATCGTCGTTACCCTGCCTTGAGTGACCAGCCAGGCGGTTTTTCGCGTTCGCAGTCTGAGGTGGCCCGCACTTTGCCGATTGGGAAGCTCTACCGGGAAAACGCGCTTGGGACGCGCGCTGCGCTCCTGCCGGAGCATGCGTTCCCGAAACCTGTTCCCGACTGCTTTTCCCCGAAACTACCTATCGGACATAGAGAAATGGGAATGCAGCGAGTGGTTTGAACGGCCGCTTCCGAAACCGCGTTCCGATCAACTGAGCGGCTAAAAGTGGGGCGATCACCGACATATTAGAATGAGACCGCCATGCCCGATCGGCCGGCTTGACGCGTAGCCAAAAGAATGCGGCTGATGGTAGGCTCGCTGGCATTATGAAGCCCCGCCATCTGAGCAGCGTTGAGCTGCCGCAATTGCGAGTCTCCTACGCGTCGTCGTTCTTCTCGCGGTCCACACCTCGCTCATGCAATTCGGCATCGACGGGGCAGTTCGTGCAGCCCTCGTAGCAGCACAAGCGGCAGATGCGGTATGACTGCTCGAGGTTTTCCAAGCGATTTCGGAGAACGCGTTCAGCGATGTCCGATAAGGTTTTCAGTTCGTCTGGATTAAGGATCGATAGCCCTTCGGCAATCACTTGATCGCGCGAGGCCAGGACCTCGTCGCTCGCGACCTTGCCAGTTGGAGTAAGATAGAGGGATCGCGCGCGCCCGTCTGTCGAATGCTCCCTACGCTCGATCAATCCCTCGCTTACCAATCTATCCACCAGGCGAACAGTTCCAGCATGTGAAAGGCCCACCCCGATCGCAAGCATACGGATCGAGAGCCCGGGCTTGTGCGCGAGCAACGCCAGCGCTGAGGCGGCGGGTCCAGCTTCCGGCGCCCGCGATGAACTAGCGCGAACGATGTCGTCGCTGATCATGAGTGCGAACGCCCCGAAAATGTTTCGATCTCGAGGTCCATCCATTGCCACATCTATATGTGCGCGGAGCATAGACAGCAAGCCATACCGTGGTCCTCTTCCGCCGCGCGGCTTGTGGAAAATGTCCTGTTTTAAAAGGGTTTCGGAGGATTTCGACTGATCGAGCGCGCCGAAAAAAACGGGTCCGGCTCGCTAAGGCCGCGGAACCGTTGATACCTGGCGGCTATAGGGCAAGCCTTTTCGCTCGGAATCGCCGTAGGTCGCGCCTGAGAATCACTCCGCGTCAGCGCTGTCATCCAGGCCGCGCAGGTGCAGATCAGCGAGACCTCGCTTGCCCCCGGCGTCGCACTTCCATCGTGTCACCGCGCGCGATCACGATTGTATCAATCCCATTGAGGAACAGTCCGTGCTCCACGACGTCGGGGATTGCGGCGATCGCTGCTACGATTTCGGTCGGCATGGTTATCTCGTCGAGGGCCGCGTCCATCCGTACAGGCTGGACGTTTGCCAACGGGCTATAGGCCCACCCGGAGCGCCAGCCCCATCAAGTCAAAATCCCGCAAGGTCGCGCGTTTGCTGGGTAAAGGCATCGCCGATGAGGATGGCTTCGTGAGGCAGCGAAGCGCGAGCCAGCCGCTCGACATATCTCGCTTATTAGTATATGCGTCGCGCATATACTGCAACGCCTGCCCGAAGCACGTAGACGACGTTCGTGACGTTCCCACGGGACCACTGTTGAGGAATTTTAGATGAGCATTTTCGACCGTTATGAATTTCTTGTCCCCGAGCACGGTCGGAGGGATCTTGGCCTGCTTAGATGGGCTCTCGTGATCGTATTTCTGTGGTTCGGCGCGATGAAGTTCACAGCGTACGAGGCCTATGGTATCGCCCCGTTTATCGAACACAGCCCGATCATGAATTGGCTGGGCATGTTCGGGATGCAGGGGCAAAGCTATTTCATCGGCGTTATCGAGTTATCGACCGGTCTCGTTCTGATCCTTGGTGCATTTCGTCCACTCTTCTCTGCGCTCGGCGCACTGATGTCAGCGGCGACATATCTGATCACGCTGACCTTTTTCATCACCACTCCAGGTGTCGCGGAGCAGACTGCCGGCGGCTTTCCTGCGATTTCGGCTGCACCAGGGCAGTTTCTACTGAAGGACGCAGTTCTGCTAGCGGCGTCCCTCGTGCTGCTGCGTGCTTCGGTCCGCCACAGAGGGGCGCTTGCGCCCTCGTGACTGTGGTCCTCTCGTGACGGCGGGCGTGCAAATCCTGCAGAACCTCCGCGGGGCATGGATGCTCCGTCGCGATATCGAGCCCGGAGGCGCTCAGCTGCATGGCGACGCGGTCTTCGCCCGTTTCGGCGAAGGCGCGCTCGCTTATCGAGAGAGCAGCATTCTCACACTGGCAGATGGCAGAGTATTCTCCGCGTGCCGACAGTATCGCTATCGCTTGAGCGAGGACAGTGTTGTCGTCGAGTTCGCAGACGGACCTCATATCGGGACGCAGTTCCTCAGCGTGAGTTTCTCGCGGACGGATACCGGGTTGGAAGCGAGTGGCGTCTATGCCTGCGGAGACGACACCTACCATGCAACCTACAGGATTCTGGGGCCGGCGGCCTTTGAAGTGGTCATCATGGTCCAAGGGCCTGCAAAGGCATACGAGCTAGTCAGCCGATATTCCCGGTCGGGATAAATGCTCATGTCAGGAGGGCAAGTCCTCTGTTGCCCTTATCATGGCCGTGAAAGGCAGCGCCGGAATAACTTACCACGCGCTGCAAATCCGAAGACGATTGTCGTCGTCATCAGAAGGTAGGCGACTATCCCACCAGGTGAAAGAGTCGGAACCGCTGCGAGGATCAACCCATCATTCCCGCCGGGTATGAGCGCTATTCCGATACCCATCAATGTGCCGCCGACGACAGATCGCAGAATGCCATTGGCTGTCGGCAGTTGGAGACGCAGATTTCCTTGGCGAAAGGAGGCGGTAAGGGCGCCTGCGATCGAAGAGATCACCGCAGTGAGCGCGACCTCGCCGGCCGGCGACATTCTGAGAGGAAGGGCGCGTTGAATCACGTCTGCGAAGGTCCAGGCCGGCGAGAGTGCATATAGAAGTCCGCCAGTGATACCGAGTCCAATCATCGAAGCGCCGAACGACCAACCCGGCTTTGTTCGCAGAACGCTCTTCGTGGAAACGAAAACGAGTGCCAGCACGAGCACAACTAGGAAGGCTAGGAGAGTAACGAGGCCTGTTGCGCTCGGTTTGGAGATTAAGCTTGGCCATGTTGAATCGTAGCCGAACCTGCCATGGTTGGCAGCCAAGATACCAATCGCCAATCCCAAGGGTAGAGCTAGAAGTCGCATCTCCCCATCCCCAAGCCGCGCCAGCGATCCGAGCAGGCATGTGTCATTAATGAGTGCGCCGAGGCCGAAGGCGATGGCGCCGATGAGCGGTAGGAAATTGATGCTAGTCGAGGGTGCGAGTGTTGCGCCCAGTGTTCCCGTCCAGACTATCGGGACCGCAACCAGGCCTGCCGCTGCCGACGCTGCGAGAAATCCGACGAACATTTTCGGCGGCTGTCTTCTGTGTAACTCATGAGCGGCCACCACTAAACAGGTTCCGCCTTGGTTCGCCGCATATCCGAACCCGAAGGCAAGTACGCATAGAAGAAGTTCGAGCGCAAACGATCCCATTATATCAAGCCTGCCTGATCATATCGTCAGCCTTCTGATGCGACGTTCCAGCGTGGCGAGCGCCCCGGCTTAGCTTTACCACGGGAAGGCGCGATCCTGCTGTAGCCGCACAGATGGCAAAGGCTGACCGAGCCATCTTTGTCGAAGCCGTTTGCCACAAGGAGCCGCTCCGACAGCATGCCTAGAATGTCGAGGTCATTGGGCGACAGGGGCGAAACACATTCGGAGATCACCTGCTCCCGTGCCTTGAGCAAGGCTTCCGTTATCTTCTTCCCCGAATTGGTGAGGTGAATGAAGCGCGCCCGCCTGTCGGTGATTTGTCTTCGTCGTTCCACCAACTGTCCGCGCTCGAGCCTATCGATCAATCGCACCGTCCCGGCATGAGAAAGCCCGATCGAGGTAGCCAAAACGCTGATCGGCAGTCCGGGCTCCATGCTGAGTAACACCATCACGGCGGTCCCCCGGCCGCTTGGTGAAAACGAGGCCGAGACACTGGCGATGCTGTCTGCAACCGCCAACGCGAGTGCACCTAAATGGTACTTGGCGACCTCAGGCTCCATACCGCAAGAATATATGCTTCGCGCATAGACTTCAAGCGTGTGAAAATGTATGACCGCCGCATGCATCTATGACAGATTCGGACATGGTCATGCTCATTGAGGGGCTCAGCTCGGATTCCACATCTGAGATCAACGGACGTGCTCGTTCCCCAGGCGCTAGCGGGGGTGGGCTCGATGAAAGTGGACGTGCATGGGTGCCGCTCACCGGGCGCAGGCGGTTCGCCGATGAGACCGCCGGTATGATCGGACGGGTCTCATGCCCGACCTGACTCTTGATCTCCGATACCTGAAGTACGCCGTTCAGGTCGCCGAGGCCGGCAGCTTCCGCCGAGCGGCGGAGCGCCTATCGATATCGCAATCCACCGTCAGCCGACGTGTGCAGCTGTTTGAGCGCCAGCTTGGCTTTTCTCTCTTCAAGCGTACGCGAGCGGGGGCAGGGCTGACTCCAGAAGGTGAGCGCTTCCTTCAACAAGCGGTGGTGGGAGCGCGCTACCTTCGTAACGCCGCAACGGAGATCCGCTCCGCACGAAAGCTCAAGACCGGGCTAGTGAGGTTTGGAATGCTCGAAGCGTTTCCGGCGTGCCCGATCATCGACATTCTCGCGGCATTCAGAAATCGACATCCGACGATCGAGGTAAAGCTTGAGGAAGGCACTTCAGAAGAAAACTCTTTGGGGGTGAAGCGCGGATTACTGGACGCAGCAATCAGCCTGAGTGCGAGCAAAAGTCCTCAGTTCCAAGTTCGACGTCTCTGCGAACCAGATCTGTTCGTAGCATTGTCCCCGCTTCACGAGTTGGCAGCACGGCCAGAGCTGTCGTGGGAGGACATTTGTGACGAAGTCTTCCTCGTTCGCTCGGATGGCGCTGGGCGTGAGCTCGCTGGCATACTCCGGCGCATGGTGGGCGCCGGAGACGGAGCGGTTCAACTCTCGATCCAACAAGTCAGCCGAGAAACCCTGCTGACGATGGTCGAACAGGGCTTCGGCTTGACCATCACCAGCGTGATCTACCGGCCGGATATCGCGTTGATCCCGCTCCCATCGGCGCAGGCGCCGACGGCCGCTATAATTTCTTCCAGTGACAACGAGAACCCGACTCTGCCGCTGCTGCTGAAGTGTTTCGACACCCCCTCTAGAGCGGGGACCACGGATTAATCGGCGCTCCCCGGCGTCAACGTTCGCCTGGCTTTGGCGAAGCCACGGTCTGTCGCGATGAACCGTTGTAACATCGGGACGATTAACCGAGCTGGGTCAACAGCGGACTGACCTTGCTCTCGGCCCAATAGGTGGGCGTAGTCAACAAGGTCCTGGTGGAGAGCTGCAGGTAGCTCGACCTGTACCTTAAGCGGCTTGTCGTCCGCGATGGGGCCTAGCTTAAGCTTCGACATCATCACCCTCCATATGGCTCCAGTACCAAGTCTCGCGTCACGATAACGCGCACGGGAAATCCGGGCCGAATAGTGATCGTGGGCGCGACGTTGAGCTGACGCCTCACAATCTGCTGCCCTGCGTCGTTGATGGTGTCCTGCCCACCGTTCCGGATCGCCTGAACGAGCCGATCGTCGTTGTCGACCGCGAGTTCGGCGCCGACGCTCAGCAGTGTCGACAATCCCGCAGCCTTGGCCAGATCCCACCAATGGTAATCGACGCCATCCTGAAGCCCGGCGAACCCTTCAGCGTCAGCACCAGGCTGGCGCTCGAGAACGATCGAGCGCCCGTTCGGGAAGACGAGCCGAGTCCAGACGAGCAGGACTCGGCTCTGGCCGAACTGCACGTTGTTGTCGTACTGCCCGACCACACGAGTGCCTTGCGGCACAAGCAAGATACGGCCGGTTGGGCTGTCGTAGATGTTTTCGGTGACCTGCGCGGTGATCTGGCCGGGTAGATCGGATCGGATGCCGGTGATCAGCGCCGCGGATATCACTGCTCCCGCCTGAAGGACGTTCGGCGATACTGGCGCAGCGACGCGATCGGGCGCAACCGTCCTGCGATCGGCCGCGGCGTTCAGAAACGCGTTCTGCCGGTCCTGCGCCGAGGGCGTGGCGGGCGGCGGAGCGAGGCCAATGCTCGCCAAATCCGGCGCCGGCGCGAGCGCTGGGGCAGCTCCCGCAGCAGCGGGTGTGCCCCGGCTTTCCGATCCGGAGAAGAGACGGCTGGTGCGCGCGGTCTCGATTTCCTGAAGGCGGCGCTGCTCTTCCGGGCTGATGCCGGGATTGGGCGTGGCCGTCCCGGGTGTGGGCACCGGCTGTCCGCGATCCTGGGTACTAAGGATCGGCCGGCCGAGGTCACCGGGAAGAGGGGGACCGAGCTGTGGCACGCCACTGTAATCTCGCGGCAGGCCGGCCAGTCCGTCAGCGGTCGAGCGGTTCTCGGTCGAATAGAGTTCGTCGTTCGGCCGACCGGCGTCGCGGGTCTGAAGCGCGTAGATCAGCGCACCTCCGAGCCCGACGCTGGCGACAAGACCGAGGCCGGCGAGAACCTTCCGCGACAACCGGGTGACGCGGGGCGGTTCGGCCCGCAGTCGCATCGGCGCAGGCCCGACCGGCTCGCCGGTCAGGGGCTGCGCATCGTCGTCCGGCACTTCCTCAATCCGGGGCGGGTTCTCGCTCACGAGGTCGGCCTCCCGTCTGTGCGGACGATCCTGACGCGCTTCTGCTCGCGGCCGGAGCCGAAGCGAAGTTCGGCAGCCGCGAACAGACGATCAACGATCATGTGGTGGCCGCGAACGCGATAGTTCACGAGCTCAGAGGTGTTGCCCTCGGGGCCGACGACGAAGAGTGGCGGCATCTCGCCCTGACCGATGCCGCGCGGAAACTCGATGAAGACCTGGCGACCGTCGTCGAAGGCGCGCAGAGGCCGCCACGGCGCACGGTCGCCCTCGATCGCATAGCGGAAGTTGACGTTCGCGAGATCGACGCCGCTCGCCACCGGCTGGGCCGCCTGCGCCTCGGCGTTCTGCCGACGCAGCGCGATGAGCTGGTCCTGCGGATACTGCCACGAGACCGACGCCATATAGGTGCGCTCTGTCGAGCGCAGTTCCATGTGATAGGTGCGCATATTGGTGTTGATGACGAGGTTGGTCATCAGGTCGGCGCGGGTGGGCTTCACGAGGATGTGGATCTGGCGCGTTGCGCCTGATCCGCTCTCGGTGTCGCCGATGATCCAGCGCACTGTGTCGCCGGCGGCCACCGGGCCTGCGCCGACAAGCTGCTCCCCGGGTTGGAGCGCGATGTCGGTGATCTGCCCGACGGCGGTATAGACTTGATAAAGCGCCCCTTGAGTCCACGGGTAGACCTGCATCGAGTTAATGAAGCCGTCGCGCACCGGCTGGACTCGTGCCGCCTCGTTTGCCTGGTTGACGCGAGCGGTCGGATTAGAAGGCTCCGGGGCACGCCGCGTCTCCTCCACACGCTGCAATTGGCCAGGCAGCGGTAGCGGTCGGGGCAGTTCGACCACGGTGACCGGCGCAGGTGGGTCGACCGTCTGCACGGCGGGAGCCGCATTGTCGTAGGAGATTTCCGGCGGCGGATTGGTGGTCGCGCAGCCGGCGAGCGCAGTCGTCGCCAACAGGACAAAGGGGACTGCGGCTCGACGGAGAGCCGGGAGTACGTGCGTGTGTGAAGCCGGATTTCCGGCTTTACGGAAAGACGGCTTCATTGCCCAAGCTCCCGTGACCAGTTGATGGCGTTGACGTAGATGCCGAGCGGGTTCGCCCTGAGCCGGTCGGCATTGCGGGGGACCTGCACCACGATCGTCAGGATCGCGGTCCAGCGCGTGGTGTCGGCGAGCTGGCCGTTCTCGTAGCGACGCTCGACCCAGGCGACACGGAAGCTGTCCGGCGAGGCACGGATGACGCTGGAGACGTCGACGGCGACCTGCTGGCGGCCGACCCGCGTGAACGGGTCGTTGGACCGGGCATAATCATTGAGCGCCATGGCTCCGCGATCGGTCGTGAAGTCGTAGGCCCGCAACCAGTTCTGGCGCACGATGATCGCATCGGCGGGAATGCTCCGGACCTGCTCGATGAAACGCGCCAGGTGGAAGGCGATCTGTGGATCGGTGGGACGATAGTCCGCCTCGGCGGGCGCAACGGCCTGAGCCTGTCCAAGGCGATCGACCTGAACTACCCACGGTACGATCGTTCCCCGGGCAGACTGCACGACGAGCGCGGTAGCGAACCCGGCCGAGAGGATCAGCGAGCCAAACGCCATCAGGCGCCAGTTTTTGGCCTGCACGCGCGAGGCGCCGATGCGCTCATCCCAGACCTGGGCGGCGCGCTGATAGGGCGTCTCCGGCTCGAGAGCCTTGCCGTAATGGGTGGAGGGTCGTTTGAACATCAGCGGTCCCCTTCGGAGAGATTGACGGAGGAGCCGCCGCCATGGGCGTCGCCGGAACGGACGGCGTGGGCTGTGGCCTGAGCGGCATGGGTCATGTGTTGTGAGCGGCGCATCCGCTGCGCCCAGGCGGGCGGGCCTCCGGCGCTCGCGGAACCTGCGGAAGCGGCGCCGTCACCGGCGGCATCTCCCCCGATCGAGCCCATCGTGGATGTTCCGCCCGTCGCCTCGAAGGCGGCTTTGCCGCCAGCATTGAAGCTGGACTTCATGCTTTCGGCGGCGCGCGATGCCGCCCTGCGGAGCGGCGAGACGGCGGCGCTGCCGCCAGCGCGGGCAACGCCGCCAAGCCCGGAAGCGACGCCGGCCGCACCAGACTGTCCGGCGGCGCCAAGGCTGTATGCGGTGGATGCGCCGCCTGCGACCGCAGCAC
>NZ_JBQVPI010000051.1:0-15027 GCF_052438155.1 Shinella sp.
CGCCTATCGAACGGATCGCCTCCGCCATCGATTTACCCTGTGCATTCAGCACGGCAACCTGACGAAGCTTCGTGACGATCTCTTCCGCCTTGTGTCTTTTCGCTGCCATTTCAATGGCCTTCTTCGGATCATGAGCCATACTTCAAAAAGGATCACTTTTCAGGGGGCAGACCAATATCGACGAGACATACATCAAGGTCCACGGTCGGTGGACATACCTCTATCGCGCAATCGGCAGCGTTGGCGACACGGTCGAATTCTTCTTCAGCGAACATCGCGATCTGGTTGCAGCCAAGCGCTTCATTCGCAACGCGCTGGCTCGTCATGGCCGCCTTGAACGGATTGTCATCGACGACAGGCAATCATGGCCTGTGATAGCGAGAGTGCAGGTTCAAAGACCGATCCCGGTGTCTGGAACCGATCGGCATTCGGTAAAGCCGGTGCCTCAACAAGCGTATCGAGCAGGATCACCGACGCATCAAGCGCCGGATCCGATCCATGCTCGGTTTCAAGCCTATGGCCAGTGCCGCTCTCCGGCATCGAGATGGTTCATATGTTGCGCAAACGACAGGCGAGGCAGGCCTACGATTCGGCACCCTCCCTTGCCGAACAATTCTAGATCCTCGCCGCATAACGCGTCCCGCGCCTAGCTTCACACATTTCAAAAGCGAGTTTGCGACGGAACCGCTTGAACTCCACCAACAGGTTGCCAGCCATGGCTGGAGCTCGCGGCCTTAGCGGCACAGTGGGGCGTGCCTCCCGCGTTCAAACGAAAAGCTCGCCTCCAATTTACCCTCTGCTACGTCGGATGCATGCACTTTCAGCTGCCGCTGCCCCGCGACAGTTTCACGTTCAAGACATGCAACGCCTGAAGGATGGTATCGAGCGTGCTGGAGAAAGGGCGTATTGTGTGCCCTGCCCTCCATTCGGCAAAGGTTGCAGCAATTATTGAATGCAGCATGGCGGCCTCCCTTCGTGGGTCACATGTGTTTTTGCATCCTAGGGGCGAGCCCTCGTCTTCAACCGAATCGCAATCAGCAAGCCGATGACGAGCGCGAAGATGGTCAGGTTGATCAGCGTCGACAGGGCATAGAGTTCCGGTTTTACGCCGTAGCGCAACGCGCCCCACGCCACCGAAGGCATGGTCGGGGTCGCGCCGAGAAGGTAGAACGACACGTCCAGCCCGTTCAGCGACAGCACGAAGGCCGTGATGAGACTTCCCATGATACCCGGCCAGGTGATCGGCAGCATCACCTCTATGAAGGACCGGAGCGGTGAGGCACCGCAGACGATCGCCGCCTCGTTCATGCGCCAGTCGTACTGATAGAGCATCGCCGCCATGATAAGGAAGCTGAAGCTGAAGCAGTGCACCGTGTTGGCGATGATCGCCGTCAGCATGTTTCCCTGCAATTCGAACAGCAGATAGTAGAGCGCCATGCTGGAAATGCCGAGAAGGATTTCCGACACGAAGAGCGGTGCTGCGAAGAGGATGGCGTAGAACAGCGCCCGCCTGCCGCCGAAACGAAGCACCCCGACCGTTGCCAGGAACCCGAGCACCGTGGACAGCACCGCCGTGCACGAAGCGAGCATCAGGCTGTTCAGGAAGGCGCTCTGGTAGACGGTGTTGGTTGAGAGCCGCACGTAGCTCGCGATATTGAACTCCGGCGGATAGGGGAAATTCGGCCGGCTCGACAGCGAGGCGAACAGGATATGCACGATCGGCATGTAGAGAAAGGCGAAAACAAGGATCACGAAAACCGCAAGCAGCCACTTGATCAGGGTATCGGAGAAAGTCTGCGTCATCTCACTGCCTCCCAAGTCCGGTAAAGCCCGTTCGGCGCAGATCGACGCCGAAGCTCAGAATGGCGAGCGCGATCGCCGAGAAGAGGAACAGCACCACGCCCATGGCCGCTCCCAGCGCCCAGGTGCCGGACTCGCCGAATTGCTGGGCCATCGACATGCCGTAGAGCGTGCCGTTCGGTCCGCCGAGAAAGCGCGGCACTAGCGAGGCCGACAGCGTGGGTATGAAGGCCAACATGAAACCGACGATCGTTCCGGACAGGTTGAGCGGCCAGACCACCTCCGTAAACACCCGGAACCGGTTAGCGCCGCAGGCGCTCGCCGCGTGCGCAAGGCGGAAGTCGAAGTTGATCAGCGAGAGATAGATTGTCGTCACCACGAGCGGCAGGTAGAGATAGATGAAGGCGATGAACGAGGCGGCGTTCGAATACATGATCATGCGCAGCGGTGCGGCGCCCATGCGGATCAGCGCGCCGTTCAAGAGGCCCGCCGGCCCCAGCATGCCCTGAAGCGCGATCAGGCGCAGCACTTCGCCCGACAGGAAGGGGATGACCAGAAGCAGCGAGAAGATGATCCGGTAGCGCCCGCCATAGCGCACGATGAAATAGGCGATCGGCCAGGAGATGACGACGAGCGCCAGGGCCACTCCGATCGCCATTATGAGCGAGCGAAGGAAGAAGGTGATATAGGCTCCTTCCGTCGCGAGCGTGCCGTAATTCATCAGCGTCCATTCGCGGACGATCTTGTAGTTTTCCGTCTGCCAGAAGCTCAACACCACCAGCGCAATCAGCGGCATGACGAAGAAGAGAAGCAGGAAGCCGCTTGGAATATCCAGCATCAGCCGGCGTCGTGTGATGTCGCCCTGCATGATCAGCTCTCCGCCTTGAAGACATGGCAGTCCGCCGGATTCCATGACAGAAACACTCTTTCCTGAACGGGCAGTGGATCGTTGCGCTTGGGCTTGACCGCGATGACGGTGTCACCCCGATCGGTCTCCAGCACGTATTCGAGGAAGGGGCCGCGCAACACCACATCGGCAACGGTACAGGCGATGCCATTGCCGCCTTCGACCTTTGTCACGAGATCGAAACGCTCGTTCTTGACAAAGATATCGACGGCGGTGCCGGGCTGAAAGCCGGAGCCTGCGGGGAGCGCGAAGGCATAGTCATAGCGCGGCAGCCTGACGGTTGTTCCATCGGCC
This sequence comes from Shinella sp., assembly GCF_052438155.1. Classification (NCBI taxonomy): domain Bacteria; kingdom Pseudomonadati; phylum Pseudomonadota; class Alphaproteobacteria; order Hyphomicrobiales; family Rhizobiaceae; genus Shinella; species Shinella sp. The sequence goes on from NZ_JBQVPI010000051.1 coordinate 3,002, forward strand.
TCGACATTGCCCTGAAACCGGCTCGACTTGCCGACGAAGCGGGCGACAAACGGCGTCTGCGGATGATCGTAGATCGCCTGACGCTCGCCGAGCGCTTCCAGCCGGCCATTGTCGATGACGGCGATGCGATCGCTCATGCTGAGCGCTTCTTCCTGGTTGTGGGTCACGTATATGAAGGGAATGCCGAGCTGCTTCTGGTAGCGGCGGATCTCGATTTCCATTTCCTGCCTCAGTTCCCGGTCGAGATTGGCGAGCGGTTCGTCGAGCAGCAGCAATGTTGGCCGTGCCACCAGGCCGCGCCCCAGCGCCACACGCTGCTGCTGGCCTCCCGAGAGCTGGCTCGGATAGCGGTCGAGCAGCATGGTCAGCGAGAGGACGCCGGCGACCCATTCGAGCCGCTCCTCGATCACACCCGCCGGCTCCTTGCGCATTCGCAGCGGAAAGGCGAGATTTTCCCGGACGGTACGGTGGGGGAAGAGCAGGAACTCCTGGAACACCATTCCGATGCCGCGCTTGTGCGGCGGCAGGTCGGTCACGTCCTTGCCCTCGAAATGAATGAGGCCTTCGGTCGGCCGGTCGAGGCCTGCGATCAGCCTGAGCAGCGTGCTCTTGCCCGAACCGCTGGGCCCGAGAATGGCGATAAACTCCTCCTTGGCGATATCGAGACTGACGCTGTCAAGCGCCCGCACCGATCCATAACGCCGTGAGACATTGTCAATCCGGATATAAGATCCGTTCTGGCTCATGAAGACTTACCCATGGTTGGCGGCCCAAGGCGCAACGTGCAACCTTGGCCGCCGGATTTGGAAGGACGGATGAGGACCGCTCAAGCGGCCTGGACGTTGGACCAGACCCGTTCCCATTTCTCCGGAGAGGATGGCTGGTCGAACATGAACAGGTCGGCAATCTCGCTCGAACGGTCCATCAGGAAGAGCTTGCGCTCGGCCTCCGTCGAGATTGCACGCAGGTCCACGGTGGTCGAGCAGCCAGCCACCTCGCCGATCTTCTTCATCACATCAGCTGAGATCATCATGTCGATGAAGCTGTTGCAGAGATCGAGCTTGTGGCCGTCCTCCACCCCGGACGTGACGAGCCAGGTATCGACCCAGCCAAGGCCGCCCTCCTTCATCTGGAGGGCGTGGCGGAAGTCCACTGCCGGCGCACCCTGGCTCTCCGCCGTGAGCAGCTGGCGGAATACCTGCGCGAACTCGGTCGCCGCCACGACGGCGCCGCTTTGCAGAAGCTGGAAGAGCGTCGGATTGTCTTGGTAGCGTGTCAGGAGCAGGTTCTTCTGCTGGATCAGCAGCGTCTCGACCTCGGCCAACTCCGCATCGGTCAGGACGTAGGGATTGAAGGGCTTGCCGTCCGGCCGCGGCTGGTTTCTGCTGCCGAGGCGCTCGGTGACGAGAAGGGCGGCGAGCGCGATATTCTCCTCGAAGCGGGCGCTGGTGGAAAGCATGCCGGAATAGTCCGCGCTGAACATGCATTCGAGCGTCTCGGTCTTCTCCGGCTCGACCTTGCTAGCGTCATAGGTGATGCCATAGGCGCCCCAGCAGAAAGGAAAACCGATCTTCTTGCCGGTGGCGGGATCGGACAGAACCTTGAATGTCTCGGCCGCGAACTCGGGCAGATAACCGGCCGCGTTCGGAACCTTCGAATAGTCCACTTCGCGCAGTAGCTGTTCGCGGAAATAGAGCTGCGGCCAGAAGCCGTCGGCCTGCACCAGATCGAACTCTTTCGATCCACCGACCCTCAGCTTGTTGTAGGCTTCGGAATTGCCGTCGAAGAAGCTTGGGACGAACTTCACTTTGTGAGTGTCCTCGAAGGCGGTGATCCGGTCGGGAAGCAAATAGGCCTCCCACATGAGGGCACGCACCTGGTCGGGTGCCGCCCAGGACGGCCGCACGAACGGCATGGCAAGGGCTGCCGTCGTACCGGCAGCAAGAATGGATCGGCGGGTAAATGTCTTGTCGAGCATAGTCATGATCCCCTTTTTTCGGTCTTGTTCACAGACTCTAGCGCGCTTTTGCACGTCTTTTCATTCCCGTTCTCCCGGCGGCGTTTCCGCCGGAAGCCATTGCATATGCTTCAAAAACTCAGGCGATGCCGTCCGCCTCTATCGAACCCAGCACCTCGTCGAGCACGTCGAGCGCGTGAGCCATGTCCTCCATCGAGCAGTCCAGCGGGGGCTTGACCTTGATGAGATTGCCAAGGCCGGCATAGCGGCTTTCACCAAAGAGCACACCCCGGTCGACGCCCCGGCGATAGACTTCACTCGCCGCCATGCGCGCCGGCTCCTTCGTCTCGCGGTCCTTGACCAGCTCGATCGACGCGAAGAGGCCAGGGCCTCGCACATCGCCGATAAGCTTGCGGTACCCGGCCATGTCGTTGAGGCGGCTGGTCGCGTATTCGCCAAGTTCGTGCGCCTTGTCGCAGAGCTTGTCTTCGATGATCGCATCCACGGTCGCGACCGCAGCCGCCATGGCGACGGGGAAGGAGCCGAAGGTCAGCGCATCCTCGCCGGAGTCGAACTTGTTGAGCTTCTCGCTGGCAAAGATGCCAGCCAGCGGGAAGCCGCCGCCGATCCCCTTGCCGAAAGTCATGATGTCCGGGACGATGCCGTAGAAATCGGCTGCGAACATCTTGCCCGTGCGGCCGAAGCAGCTCTGGATTTCATCCCAGATCAGCAGGATACCACGCCGGTCGCAGATGTCCCGAACGCCCTGGAGATAGGACGCTGGCAGAACGATGTGACCGCCGTTGCCCATGATCGGCTCCATCATGATCGCGGCCACGCCACCATCGACACCACGGTCGATCGTATCCTCGAGCAGCGACAGGCACAGCCGGACATCGGTTTCCGGATCGAGCCCGATGCGCGGCCGGTAGGGATCGGGGTGCGGAACCCGCGTGAAGCGCGGCTGGAGGGACAGGAACGGATTGTTCGGATGCGGCCAGCTTGCAGCCATCGTGGTGATCGACCGCCCATGATAGGCGTCCTGCAGCACGATGATGTTCTGGGTACCGGGGCGGTTCTTGAGCGCGAGCTTCATCGCCATTTCCACGGCAAGGCTGCCGTGCAGCGCATAGCCGATCCTGGTGAGGTCACCGGGCGCAAGATCGCGAAGCTTCGACGTCAGCGTCAGCAGCGGCCTGGTGTTGAAGTTCGGGCGGGCATGGGTGATTTCGCGCAACTGCGCGATCGCGGCCTCGACCACACGCGGGTCGTTGGCGCCGAGATTGTTCGACCAGGCCTGCGACGTGCAATCGAGGTACCGATTGCCCTTGTCGTCCCAGACATGGGAACCCCGTGCCCGGACGAGCATGATCTTGGTGTTGTCCCCCTCGACGGGATCATGGATGAGCGAGCGCTTGCCCTCCTCAATACGATATTCATCCGATTTTACTGCCAGTTGCGCGACGTTCATCGATGGTTCCTCTCGTCTCCGATGACGTCGATTAAGCAATGGAGACGCGTTGACAACAAGGACGATTAGCGAAAGGATTAATTCATGTCGCTTATGAATATCCAGCTTCGCCACATCCGCTGCGTCCTCGCCGTCGCGAGCGAGAAGAGCTTTGCCAGGGCGGCCGAGAGGCTCGCCGTCTCACAACCGGCATTATCGCAAACCATTATACAGCTTGAAGAAACGCTCGGTTTTGAAATCTTCCAGCGCACCACGCGCAGCGTCACGCTGACCAAGGATGGCGAGGCCCTTTGCGACTATGCACGCAAGCTCAATCGCTCGATGGAGGTGTTCTACAACGAGGTGAAAACCCTTCAGCTGTCGATCCATAATTACCTTCGCGTCGGATATCTGATCGGCACCGCCGTGGAGTTCATTCCGAAGATCACCCAGGAGTTCGAACGGCGCCGCCCGAATGCAACGCTCGAATTCGTCGAATACGACTTCACCAATCCCGACGCCGGCCTGTCGACGGAAGACGTCGATTGCAGCATCTTCCGCCCGCCGGTCGATACGGCGGACATCCATATCGTCGAGATTGCCCGGGAAAAATGCGTGGCCTGCCTCCCGGACGGCCATCCCCTGAGCCGGCAGGAAACGGTGCGGGTGGAACAATTGCTCGATGAGCCTTTCATCGCCGCACCGGGGACTGGCGTATGGCGGGACTACTGGCTTGCCGGACAGTACAGGGGGGATCGAAGTGCACGCGTCGTCTTCGAAGCCGCCACCGTGGATTCCGAGTTGCAGGCCGTGGCGATGCGCAAAGGCATAAGCATCACCGCCGAAAGCACGGCCCGCTTCTATGCCCGTCCAGGCGTCACGTTCAGGACGATCTCCGATATGGAGGATTGCGTCATCGCAATCGGCCACCGCCAGCCATCAAATCCCCTCATCAAAGAACTGATTGACGTTGCGACGCTGGTAACAAGCTTACCTGTCGGAGAAGATCCATGGTCTTGATGGATCCGAACGCTTGGCCTGGCCCGGCCAAACGCTAGGTCGTTCGCATCGACGAATGTGCCGCATTCTGAAGGGCCTGCGCCAATCGGCCAACGGACGGACGCTGCGGCCGATCTTGGGGCTGTTCGAGATAGTAGTTTCCCGGACCCGGCGTCCTGGGAACGAACGGGCAAACGACGAGGCCAAGGGAAGTGGCAATCGGACCACAGACCGGAAGGTGACCGATCGCAAGACCGAGGCCCTGGCTGACCATCATCAGGGACAGGGGCGTGGTGTCGACGGTTTCGAGTTTAAGATGGTGGCCCGGGTGAGGGCCGAAATTATGATTGAGAAGTGCGGCCCAGCCGATCGCGTGGGACGCAACATCATACAAGCGAAACGACAGTATATCCTCCAGGCTGCCGATGCGGGCGATGTCTTCCTTCCGGCACATCGCGACGTGGGACATGCCCATCAACCAGGCTGGGTGCCGCACAAGATGCGGCTCCTCTCCGAACCGGATGATCAGGTCCGGATCTGCCTTGCGCTGCGTGCCCTCCACCAGAAGGTCGATCCGGATCGTCGGGTTCGCTACTTCGAATTTCGCCAGCACGCGTGGCAACCAGCTCATCGCCATCAACTGGCTTGCAAGCAGCGTGACCCTTTCGATCCGTTGTCGCGCAAAGAGCGACTCCGCCTTGCTTTCAATGGCCCCCAGCGACACCTGCACGGTCGGCAGGAAGTCGCTGCCTTCCGCGGTCAGGTTGATCCGGTTTGCCGCGCGCTCGAACAGCGGGCGCCCGAGGTGGGTTTCCAGCGCCAGAACCTGCTGGCTGACGGCCGCGGCCGACATATTGAGCTCTTTTCCAGCGCGCGCAAAGCTCTGGTGCCGCGCGGCGGCCTCGAACACACGGAGCCAGTTCAGCGAGGGGATGGTGGTTGCACGCATGCCCTCTAGCATAAGTTCAGCTTAGCCTAAGGTCAATCAGATATCGTCTCCCGACAGGCCTTCCGCAGTGTCATAGTTGCGTCACGGGTCATGCAAAGCCCGAACCAATAAACATAAGGGAACGAAGATATGCTCAGACGCCGTATGTTGCTTGCCCTTGCCCTGGCCCCCCTTCTGGTGGGCGCGGCCACCGCGCAGGACCTGCCGGATCACATCACCGTCGCGACCGAGGGCGCCTATCCTCCGTGGAATTTCAGCAATGCCGACGGCTCGCTCGGTGGCTATGAAATCGAGCTGACCAAGGCCCTCTGTGAGCGCATGAAGATCAAATGCGATCTCATCGCCCAGGAGTGGAACGGCATCATTCCGGGCCTCACGGTCGGAAAGTACGACGCCATCATCGCCTCCATGGGCGTGACGGAAGAACGCAAGAAGGTCATCGGCTTCTCCAAGCCCTATGCCAAGGCGCCCAACGGGTTCCTCACCGCCGGCGACAATGTGCTGAAGGACCTGCCGGATGCAGGCCAGGCCTTCGACCTCGCCAAGGCCCCGAAGGAATCCGAAGCGGCGCTCGCGGCCTTGAAGGAAAAGCTCGCCGGCAAGATCATCGGCGTCCAGACCGGGTCCACGGCGGCGACCTTCGCAACCGAATATTTCAAGGACCTGGATATCCGCGAATATCCCTCCTTCGAACAGCTCGGCCTGGAGTTGACGGCCGGGCGCATCGACCTTGCCGTGGCCAATGTGACGGCCTTCAAGGCGGTGATCGACGCCAACGCGGCGGGCACGCTGGTCTTTACCGGCCCCACCTTCGCCGGCGGCGTGCTCGGGCTCGGCACGATCAACGTCGCCCTGCGGCCGGGCGACGAGGCACTACGGACGGCCTTCGACGCCGCCATCACCGATATCAACAAGGACGGGACCAACAAGGCCCTGACCGAAAAGTGGTTCGGCGTGGATATCTCGGTCCACGAATAAAGCGCTCCATCCCCTCCTCTCCAAGGGAGGGGATGACCGCCCCGCGGCGATGGCCGCGAAACAACGCATTCAACGATCGCACAGGGACTGCCATGTTTGAGACCGTCGGGTCCGCCGAGGCAACGCTCACGATTTATCTCGATGGCCGCGCCATTCCGGCGCGTGCCGGAGAAACCATCGCGGCATGCCTTCTTCGGGCCGGTATCACCCACTTCCGCACGACGCCGGTCAGCAGCGCCCGGCGATTGCCCTTTTGCATGATCGGGCATTGTTTTGACTGTCTGATTGAGATCGACGGCATCGGCAGTCGCCAGGCCTGCCTGAGCCAGGTCGAGACTGGCATGCGGCTTCGCACGCAAGATGGGCCTGCGCGCATTCCCGGGCTGGACCTGCAATGAGCATCGCGCCCGACGCAGACACCATCGTTGTCGGAGCCGGCCCGGCGGGCATGGCATGCGCGATCGAACTCGCCGACGCAGGATGCCGGGTGATCGTGCTCGACATGCAGCCCGCCCCCGGCGGCCAGATTTTTCGCGCGCTGGAAACCAACATGCAGGCACGCCCAGGGACGGATGAACTGCTCTCCGCTCTCGGGCCGAGCTACAAAGCCGGACTTTCCCTTGTGACGCGCTTTCGGGCGACACCCGGCATCGACTATCGGCCGGGCACCACGGTGTGGGACCTGCGGTCGGACGGTACGGTCGGCTGGCTCAAGGGCGAGGCGGCCGGGTATCTGCGGGCGCCGCATGTCGTGCTCGCCAGCGGCGCGATGGAACGCCCGGCACCCTTTCCGGGCTGGACGCTGCCCGGCGTGATGACGGCCGGCGCGGTGCAGACCCTGCTGAAGGCGGGGCACCTCAAGCCGAAAGGCCGGATCGTTCTGGCCGGAACCGGGCCGCTGATCTTCCTGCTCGCCGACCAGCTGCGACGCCTCGGCGTGCGGCCGGCGCTGATCGCGCGCACGGACCGGGCAAAGGACAAGGTCGCCGCCCTCGGACGGCTTCGTCCGGCGGGCGCTCCGGCGCTCCTCAAGGGTTTGGGCTGGCTCCTGCGGTTGCAGCTGGCCGGGGTCGCGATGCGCACCGGCATATCCGGCCTTGAGGCACATGGCCGCAACCTTCTCGAATCCGTTCGTTTGACCGTCGCCGGCAAGAGGATCGACCTGCCCTGCGATCTGCTCGTGGTTCACGACGGTATCGTGCCGTCGACGGATCTGGCGCATGCCGCCGGCCTTGCCCTCGCGTGGAGAGCTGACGACGCCAGCTGGCAGCCGGTAACGACGCCGGACGGGCGGGCCGAAATGGCGCCCGGCCCCGCCTTGATCGCCGGGCCTTGCAGGATCCGTATCACCGGAGATGCCCGCCGCATCGGCGGCGCCGACGCCGCAATCGCACACGGCCGCCATGCCGCAAGTGCCATCCTAACCGAACTGGGCCGCCCTGCCGGCAAACCGGGGGCCGCGGACCGGACCGGGATCGCTGTCGAGCGCAGTCTTGCGGCGCGGCCCTTCCTTGACGCGGCCTTCCCGCCGGGCCTCTCCTCTTGCTTGCCCGATGACGCGACCATCGTCTGTCGCTGCGAGGAGATCACGGCCGGTGCACTGCGCGCGACAATTCGGGACGGCGCCACGGAGATGAATCTGGTGCGCGGGCTCCTGCGCTGCGGCATGGGCGTCTGCCAGGGTCGCAGCTGCGCGGCAACGCTCGCCCGTCTTCTCGCCGAGGCAGATCCCGGCCGGCCGATGCCCTCGGCCCCGTTTCGCGCGAGGCCGCCGCTCCGGCCCCTGCCGCTCGGCGCGCTGGCCGGCATGACCGGTCTCGACCCCGATCTGGCGCAGGTCGAATCGCTCGACGACAAGCCCGAGGCCATCGCCGGGGACGACGCCCATGTCTAACGATGCGCTTATCGTCGGTAGCGGATTGCAGGGCTGCGCGATTGCCCTGTTCCTTGCCCGCGCCGGCTGGCGGGTGACCGTGGTGGAGAAGAACCTCGCAGGACGCCATGCCTCTGGCGTCAATGCGGGCGGCCTTCGTTCGCTGATGCGCGACGTGCGGGAATATCCCCTGTCGCTGCGCGCCATGGACATGTGGGCCAATCTCGCGGATTTCGTGGGCGCGGCCGCGGCCGAAGCCTGCGAGGTTCGGCTCGGCACGGCCCAGATCGCGCTGGCGATGGATGCGGCCGAGCTGCAATGGTGCGAGGCCCGGTCCCGGTCGATGCACCGACGCGGTATCCACTCGGAAGAACTGATCGCCCCCGACGCACTGCACCGGCTGCTGCCGGGCCTGTCCCGCACGGCGCTTGGGGGCCTGATTTCGCGGCGCGACGGGCATGCGAACCCGGCCAATGCCGCGCGCGCCTTCCGCAAGGCCGCAGAGGCCACCGGCGTCCGCATCATAGAACAGTGCAAGGTGCACGACCTCGCGCCACAACCTGCGGGCGGGTGGCGGGCCGAGACCGATGCGGGCGCGATCGAGGCAGAATGGGTCCTCAATTGCGCCGGCGCATGGGGCTCGGACCTCGCCGCGCGGCTTGGTGAAACCTTGCCGATCAAGGTCACAGCCCTTTCCATGATGGTGACGGCGCGGGTCAAACCCTTCATCACCCCCGTCGTCATCGGGATCGACCAGCCGCTCTCCTTCAAGCAGAGCGCGGTCGGCTCGCTGGTCATCGGCGGCGGCATCCTCGGCAAGCCTTGCCTGGACGGAGACACCTCGTTCACCGTCATGGACCGTATGGCATCGAGCGCCGCGGCCACGGTTGCGGCCTTTCCGGTGCTGGCCGGCGTGCCGGTCGTGCGCACCTGGACGGGGCTCGAAGGCGCCACGCCGGATGGAATACCGTTCATCGGCCCCAGCCTGCGCCATCCCGGCCTCTGGCATGTGTTCGGTTTCTGCGGCCACGGCTTCCAGCTTGCGCCCGCGGTGGGTGAAGCCGTGGCGCGATCGCTCGTCTCGGGAGATCTCGATTCAAGCCTCGCTCCTTTCGCGGTCGATCGCCTGCAGCCCCAAACACCGCGAAAAAAGGAGATCTTGCCATGACGCCGGGCATGTTCGACCTGCTGGGCTTCGGCCCGCAAGGCTGGGGGCTGCCCCTGTTCCAGGCGGCAAGCATTACGATCGCCGCCGCCCTCAGCGGCTTCCTGCTGGGAAGTATCTTCGGGATTGGCGGCGCGGCGCTTAAGCTTGCGCGGGCGCCCTTGTTGCGCTTGGTCGGCCAAGCCTACACCACGGTTTTCCGCGGCGTTCCGGAAATCCTCGTGGTCTACCTGTTCTACTTCGGCGGAAGCGTGGTCCTGACGGCGGCTATGAACACCGGCGGTTTTCCCGGCTTCTATTCCCTGCCGTCCTTCGTCATCGGCGTTTTCGCGGTGGGCATCGTCTCCGGCGCCTATCAGACGGAAGCCTACCGCTCCGCCTATCTTCGCCTCGACCGGGGCCAGATCGAGGCCGCCGCTTCGTGCGGCATGTCGAAATTCCTGCTACTGCGCCGGATCATCGCCCCTCAGACGCTGCGCTTCGCTCTGCCCGCGCTCGGCAACATCTGGCAGTCGGCCCTCAAGGAAACGTCGCTCCTCTCCGTCATCGGGCTGACCGAGCTGTTGCGTCAGGCCGGCACCGCCGCGGGGTCGACCCGCCAACCCCTCCTGTTTTACGCCATTGCGGCGGCGCTGTTCCTGGTCATCGGGCGCTGCACCGGCGCGCTCCTGAACCGGATGGAAAGCCATCTCGCCAAACCCTGGAGACGCTGATGTTGGACTGGCCCTTTCTGACTGAAGTCACCGGCCAACTCCTGTCGGGCCTGCCGTTGACGCTGCAACTGGCGGCGCTGTCGCTGACGATCGGCTTCGTGCTGGCCGTCCTCGTCGCGGGCGCCGCCGGCAGCGGGTTCGGGCCGCTGCGATGGATCGCCAAGACCCATGTCGAGCTGTTTCGCGGCACGCCGCTGCTGTTGCAGATCTTCCTGATCTATTACGGCCTGGGCCAGATCGCCCAACTGCGCCAGTCTGTCCTCTGGCCCTTCCTGCGCGAGCCCTACTGGTGCGCCATCCTGGCGCTGGCCCTCAACACCTCGGCCTATACTGCGGAGATCATTCGCGGCGCGATCCAGGCCGTACCGGCACACGAGATCGAGGCCGGGCGGGCCTGCGGCATGTCGGGCTTCCTGCTGCGCCGCCGCATCATCTGGCCCATCGCGCTGCGCCAGGGGCTCGCGGTCTACGGCAGCGAGGCGATCCTGATGATCAAGGCGACGTCGCTCGCCAGCATCATTACGCTCACCGAGCTCACCGGCATCGCGCACAAGCTGATCTCCTCGACCTACCGGGTGTTCGAGATATTCATCGTCACCGGCGCGATCTACCTGGCGCTCACCTTCCTGATGAGCACGGCCTTCGCGCTTCTCGAACGCCACCTCCAGACCCACCACGCCCATCGTCGCGCCTGACCGCGCACCACACGGAGAAACCAGATGGCTTCCGTCTCCCTCCCGGCTGCGGCCCGTACCGTCCCCGCCATTGCCGTCGACGACCTGCGCAAGCGCTTCGGCACGGTCGAGGTGCTGAAGGGCATCGATTTCCGCGCCCATGAGGGCGAAGTCATCTCCATTCTCGGTGCATCCGGCTCCGGCAAGTCGACCTTTCTGCGCTGCCTCAACCTGCTGGAGCTTCCCTCGACGGGCCGGCTGCATATCTTCGGCGAACAGGTGGACCTCAGGCAGAGTAGGGACAGCCTGCGCATCGCAGACCGAAGGCAGGTGGATCGCCTGCGCACGCAGGTGGCGATGGTCTTCCAGAATTTCTGCCTCTGGAGCCACATGACGGTGATCGAAAACCTGATGGAAGCGCCCGTGCACGTGCAACGCCGCCACCGAGGTCAGGTGCGCGACGAGGCCGAGGCGATGCTGAAGCGCGTTGGCCTGATTGACCGTGCGAACGCATACCCGTCTCAGCTATCCGGGGGTCAGCAGCAGCGCGCCGCCATTGCCCGAGCCCTGGTTATGAAACCTCGGGTGCTACTCTTCGACGAACCTACGTCCGCACTCGATCCCGAACTGGTCGGCGAAGTGTTAAAGGTCATGCGCGATCTGGCGACCGAGGGGCGGACGATGCTGATCGTGACGCATGAAATGGCGTTTGCCCGGGACGTCTCCAGCCGGGTCGTCTTCCTGGAACAGGGGCGCATCCATGTCGAGGGTCCGCCCCGGCAGCTGTTCGGCGGCGGTGCCAGCGAGAGATTCGACCAGTTCATCTCTCGGTTCAATAAAGGCTGAGAACCGCTTTTAACACCATGAAGGAGGTGAAGCAGTCTCTAAACTCTTGATGGGATTCGAACCATCCACTCAAACGCCCAACGCAATCCGAAGCAAATGAAAATACTCGCAATTGGAACGGGATCACGGGCTAGACGTCGAATAATCGGGTAAAACGTGCCGATGGGAGCAGCAACATCGCGTGGTTTCCCAACGCCGCATTTCCCCGTCGCGGCGTGCCGTAAAAAACTGCAGCAGACATCTAGAAAATCAACGAGGCAGCTATCAACCTGAGGAATTGCCTCGTCGTGTGTTGATGCACCGCCGTTGACAGACGGCGGTGCAATCACGCTAGAGTTTGAACGTCTTCACTTCGTTGCCCCGTTCGATCGAGCGGTTGGCGATGAAGCGTTCCGATTTTGCCGTATCCGTCTTCCTATCTT
>NZ_JBQVPI010000052.1:0-14981 GCF_052438155.1 Shinella sp.
GGTAAAGGGTTGCTTCCGTGCCAATGAGGATGTCTGCCAGTGCCCAATAGGCCTCACCCCAGGCCGACAAAACTTCATCGCTTGCGGCCTCGCCCAGAATGTCGCGGATGGCGGGCAGCAGGGCATCTGCGACCATTGGATAATGCTCGGGCTTGACGCCTGTCTCGACATGCCGCGCAGCCATGCGCATCACCGGTGCGGTCAGCGCCTCGAGCTTGTCGATGTTTTGCGCATAAGCGAGAATGGCTGCTGCGAGACGGCGCGGCTGTTCTCCGCTTTCCTGTGCAGCTTCATCGAACATCGCCTTGACCGCAGGGTCGACAAACAGACGCTCGTACATACGTTGCGTGATCGCAACGCCATGCTGCTGCAGCGCAGGTGCGGTCGAATTGACGATGGCCTTAGTCGCGGCGCTCAATATTCTGGTCATGATGTTCTCCTTCTGGATGCAATGCCGCGTGTTTGCGGCACCGGCGATTGACTGGTCAAAACAGGCCGTGGCTGCCGCCGACGGCACCCGCCAGCGTGATCAAAGCAAGCATGATCAGGATGTGGTGGACGCGCTCCATGCGCTGGAAATCGGCCTGCGGGGTCTGCGAGATTGCAAGGCGGCGGTGCAGGAACAATGGCTCGACCACGAACAGCATCAGCGTGAACACCGCCCAGAGCGCGACCATCGCATGCATCCACCAGAAGTGGGGCTCGGCAAAGCGGCTCCACATCCCGGCCCGGTGCACCATCCAGAAGCCGCTGGCGCCTGCGAGCAGCACCCAGATCTTTGCCTGCCAGGCGAAGCGCCCCTCGATCGCGTGGAATTTCCCCAGCCTGTCGGCGGCGCTTTCGCTCTGCCGGATGGTCGGCATCACCACCCAGGTGACAAAGCCCACGCCTCCGATCCAGAACAGCACCGCCACGACATGGACGATCCGCGCGATGGTGAAATCATCCACCGGACGCCTCGGGTGCTGTAGCGTCGTTGAGAACCGGCTCGGACCGGTAGAACTCGACCTGCATCGTCATCTTGCCCAGTGGGACCACGTAATGTGTCGCCAGCGGTGCAATCGGCGCGGGCGTGTCTGGCGTGACCAATACCTCACGATGCGGTTCGGTGAAGATCAGCCGCACTTCGCCGTCAAGGACGCGCAAAAGCCCCCAGGTCCCGTCCTTGGTGCGATGGTCGTTGCGCAGCTTATCGGGCAGCGATTGCTCGTCGAACACTGGCGAGGATGCATAGGGGGTGAGCGTCATGGTTTCGTTTCCAGGGGTGCAAGCTTTTGTGCCCGTATGCGCAAAGCCGCCAGCCCGCCGCGCTGCGCCAGCACTCCGGTCAGCAGGCTGTCGGCAATCCGGTGCGCCGACGTGTGAAATCTTTCTGCCGCTGCGGGGCTCGCAACGTTCTGCGTAACGGTCTCATGCCACAGCGCCAGCCAGCGATCGAAATGGGCCTTGGTGAGGATGCCGAGCGCAATGTGCTTCTGCATCGGACTGCCGCTAAAATGGCCCGGCTCGATCATGATCGAGGCCCAGAATCCCTTCATCCGCGGGAGATGCTGTGACCAGTCCGTGACGTGTTGGGCAAAGATCGGCCCCAGCAGATCGTCAGTCTGAATGCGGGCGTAAAAGCGATCGACCAGCAGGCTGATCGACGTGTCGTCGATCCCTACCTCGTGAGCCTCCGCACGCTTGGCCGCGCGTATGCGCTCGGCATGGGCGGTCGCCGTCATGATCGTATCACTGATAAGATGTAAATCATTTGCATCGTTTAACGCAGCTGGCACTTAATAGCAATATTCGATATGCATGTTTAATGAGATTGTCGCTTCACGCCGATTATGCCCTGCGCACCTTGATGTATCTGGCGGTCCATGATGGCCACAGGTCGATTGGCGAAATCGCTGGTGCCTATGGCATTTCCAAGAATCACCTGATGAAGGTGGCGCAACGCCTGGTGGCAGAAGGCTTTATTGAGGCAGTGCGAGGTCGAACCGGCGGCCTTCGGCTGGCGCAGGCCGCGGATCAGGTCAATGTCGGCAGAGTTGTGCGGACGATGGAAGAAACCGGCAGCTTCGTCGAGTGTTTCGATCCCTCGACCAATACCTGCGTGATTACGCCAGCATGCCAGCTGCGCCATGCCCTGGCCGGCGCGCTCGAGGCATTTTTCAGGCATCTCGATCGCTATAGTCTCGCGGATATTGTCAAAAACCCGGCGGCGGTTCGCGAAAGCTTGCTGCCATCGAGCATTGAACGCTACTAGCCATCGTCATGCGGATCGCGATCATCGACACTAGCACCACCCGTGCAGCGATCATCTCGGATGGCTTGCGTGAGGCTGGCCTCACCGATCTCGTCATCATCGACCATGCCGCAGGCCTTGCCGCGCAGATCGAGCGCGCCGCACCCGAAGTTGTGCTGATCAATCTTGAGAACCCGAGTCGGGATATGCTCGAGGACTTCTTCGCGATGTCGCGTGCCCTTGCGCGGCCGATCGCGATGTTCGTGGACCAGAGCGATGCCGAGTCGACAAGTGCAGCGGTGGATGCGGGCGTATCGGCCTATGTTGTCGATGGCTTGGCTAAGCAGCGCATCAAGCCGGTGCTGGACCTCGCCATTCGCCGCTTTCAGGCTTTTTCGCGGTTGCAGGCCGAGTTGGCGGAAGCACGGACCGCGCTGGCAGACCGGCAGGCAATCGATCGCGCCAAGGCGATCCTGATGAAGCGCAAAGGGTTGGACGAGCCTGCTGCTTATGCCCTGCTGCGCAACCATGCGATGCGCTCGAACCGCCGCATTGCCGAGGTCGCCGAGGCGATCGTAACCAGCGAAGCCCTGATGGGAGATATGCCATGAGCAACACCCTCATGAGGATCGGCTTCCTGCCGCTGGTCGATGCGGCACTGCCAATCCTGGCGCGTGAGCTGGGCTTTGCCGAGGATGAAGGATTGGACCTGCAACTGGTCCGCGACATCACCTGGGCGGCGGTACGCGACCGTCTGACGTATGGGCAGACGGATGCGGCACACATGGTTGCACCGCTGGCCATAGCCACCGCATTGGGCTGCGACAGGCCGGCTGTGCCGCTCGCCGTCCCGTTCGTGCTCGGTCTCAATGGCAACGCGCTTACTGTATCAACGGCATTGGCAGATGCCCTGATGCTCGACAACACGCTCGGTGACCCATTCGAAATCGGCGCAAGGTTGAAGCAGGAGGCGGAACGCCGTGTCGCCATCGGCAAGCCGCTGCGTTTCGGGGTGGTCCATCGCTATTCCAGCCACAACTATATGCTGCGCTACTGGCTGGCTGGCGTAGGTATTCAGCCTGACCGCGATGTCGAGATCACCGTCACCAGCCCGCCCTTCGCCGCCGATGCACTGGCCTGCGGCGATGTTGACGGCATCTGCGTTGGCGAACCGTGGAACAGCATCGCGGTGGATCGCGGTGTCGGGCGGATCATGCTGGCCACTGCGCAGATCTGGCGGCGCGGTGTGGAAAAAGTGCTGGCGGTGCGGCTCGATGGTCCGCAGGCCGACACCGACGCAACCGAGCGGCTAGTGCGAGCGCTGCACAGAGCGGCTGCGCATTTCGTCGAGCCTGGCAATACAGAGGCAAATGCGGCCATATTGTCACGGTCGGAATATCTGGACGCACCCCGCGAAACGATCTTGCGGGCGACCACGGACCGGATCCGGCTCACGCAGGGGGCCGATGCCATTCATTATCCCGACTTCATGTTTCAGCATCGCGAGGCCGCCAACTTCCCCTGGCGCAGTCAGGCCATGTGGCTGTATTCGCAGATGGCGCGCTGGGGGCATGCCGAAGCGAGCGAGGCGGGTTTTGCCGGAGCAGCCCAGGTGTTCCGTCCTGACATCTACAGGTCCGCGCTTGCTGGGACTGATGCCATACTGCCCGGCGCCAGTGCCAAGGTGGAAGGTGCCAACAGCGTGCCGCGTGGTGCTTCCAGCCAGACGGGCAGACTGATTCTCGGTGAAGACCAATTCTTCGATCGCGTTCAGTTCGATCCTGACCGGGCGATGGACTACCTGGAGCACCAGTGCACAAAGCCCATGATATGAGCATTCTAGCCTGAACAATTGCAAATGCTGCAACGCACAAAAATTAGCTTGCGCTATAGTCGATTCGCTGACAACTTATAGGAAGATCAGGCAATGATGCGTGGTCTATCATAACCAGGGCGGTCCAATGAAGGGCTGAACTGGCCGCTTCGGTTAATACGAAGCATGGCAATGACGCCGCCCGAACCGGTCCTGATGACCGCGCTTCGAGGCGGCTTTTTTCGTGTCTGAAAGGAGCATGGCTTTGACGGTTCATTCCGCCAGATTGACAGACGGGATTGTCCAGCTCTCGGGCGCGGCCATCGTCAGCTGCCCTGTCGCTGCCTTCGCGAGCATTGTCTCGCTGCTTCTCCATCATCACCGCGTGCTCCCCCCTGCGCTCCGGCCAACAAGCCCCGGCGTATGCGCTCGGTCCCACCAGCCGGACGGGTCTTCCGCGCCGCACCATCAAAGGGGTTTATCATGAACAAGGGTTTCTGGTCGGCGGGACACCGCCCGACGCTGTTTGCGGCATTCTTATATTTCGATCTGGCGTTTATGGTCTGGGTACTGCTCGGCCCGCTCGCGCCGATGATCGCCACTGATCTGGGATTGAACGACGCCCAGAAGGGCTTGATGGTCGCGATACCCACGCTGGCAGGCGCGGTGCTGCGGTTGGTCAACGGCGTGCTGGTCGACAAGATCGGCCCCAAGTCCACCGGCGCCATCGGCCAGCTGATCGTCATCGGCGGCCTGGCGACGGCCTGGATGCTGGGAGTCAACAGCTTTGGCGGTACCGTGGCACTGGGCGTGATACTTGGCTTTGCCGGTGCCAGCTTTGCCGTCGCACTGCCGCTGGCGAGCCGCTGGTATCCTGCCGAGCATCAGGGGACCGCGCTGGGCATTGCGGGCATGGGCAATTCGGGCACGGTGCTGGCCGCATTGTTTGCGCCGCTGCTGGCCAAGGCGTTCGGCTGGAACGCGGTGTTGGGCCTTGCCTGCATCCCGCTGGCGATCACCTTCGTCATCTACATGGTGCTGGCCAAGGATGCGCCAAACCCTCCCGCGCCAAAGTCGATCTTCGCCTATCTTGAGCCGTTGAAGAAAGCCGATGCATGGTGGTTCATGCTGTTCTACGGCGTCACCTTCGGTGGTTTCGTGGGCCTTGCCGCGTCGCTTTCGATCTACTTCGTCGACCAGTTCGCGCTGACCCCGGTGGTGGCGGGCTATTGCACGGCAGCGTGCGTGTTTGCCGGATCTCTCGTCCGTCCGATGGGTGGCGCGCTCGCTGACCGGATCGGCGGGACCAAGACGCTGATGGCAGTGTATCTGGTTGCCGCCGCGGTGCTGATCGCGATCAGCTTCGGCCCCTCGACGGTCGAACTGGCGCTCGCCTTGTTTGTCTGCGCGATGCTGGCGTTGGGGGCAGGCAATGGCGCGGTGTTCCAGCTGGTGCCGCAGCGGTTCAAGGACGAGATCGGCGTGATGACCGGACTGGTTGGCTTTGCAGGGGGCGTTGGCGGCTTCTACCTCGCCTCGTCGCTGGGTCTGGCCAAGCAGCTGACCGGCAGCCCGCAATGGGGCTTCCTGATCTTCGCCGGGCTTGCGCTGGTTGCCTTTGCCAGCCTGGTCAGCGTCAAGACCCGCTGGCGCGCCACTTGGCCGACCGCGCTCGAAGGCGCACGCATATGACCGCGCGGCTAGCTGGGATCCTCGCCGGGGCGGTTGTCGCCGCCTCGGCCGCCAGTCCGGTGCTGGCTGAGCCGCTCAAGCTCACGCCGTTGATCGATGCCCGGCTGCGCTATGAGGGTGTCGAGCAGCAGGGCAAGGCCGAACAGGCTGATGCGCTAACGTTCAGGATGCGCAGCGGCCTTGAGGCGAAGAGCGGGCCGTGGTCGTTGCTCGCCGAGGCCGAGGCGACGCTGGCGATCAACGGCGACTATAACAGCACGGTCAACGGCCGGACCGCGTTTCCGGTGGTGGCCGATCCGGAAACGATCGAGCTGAATCGTCTGCAGCTCCAGTATCGCGGCCTGCCAAAAACGGTGGTGACGCTGGGCCGCCAGCGCATCAACCTCGACGATCAAAGATTTGTCGGTACGGTGCTTTGGCGGCAGAACGAGCAGACCTATGATGCGGTGCGGCTGGAAAGTTCAGCACTCGGCCCGCTCACCGCCGATATCACCTACAGCTGGTCGGTGCGCAGCATCTTTGGCATCGACAGCCCGTTGCAATCCATCGGCGGTGACAATCTGCTGGCCCAATTGGGCGGCAAGGCGGGACCGGTCGCGATCAAGGGCTTTGCCTATCTGGTCGATCAGGACCAGGCGGGACGACGGCAGTTCTCCAGTCAGACCTATGGCGCACGCGCCAACGGATCTTTTGCGCTCTCGCCCAAGCTGAAGCTCGGCATCATCGCCAGCTACGCCCGGCAGAGCGACTACAAGGGGAACGCCAACACCTACTCGGCCGATTACTGGCTGGGCGAGGCGCAACTGGCCGCGCATGGCTTTACGCTGACAGGCGGATACGAGGTTCTCGGCGCATCGTCGGGCCTGCCGTTCACCAGCTTTCAGACGCCATTGGCCACCGCGCACAAGTTCAACGGCTGGGCCGATCTGTTCCTCACTACGCCCGCCAACGGCCTGCGCGATGCCTATGCCGGGCTCGGCTACGCGCTGCCGACAGCACGTGGACCGGTGAACCTGTCGGTCATCTACCACCGCTTCGACAGCGACCGGCTGGGCCAGGACTATGGCGATGAATGGAACGCGCAAGCGACCTTCAAGCTGTCCAAAAACATCGGCCTGCTGGTCAAATATGCCGCCTACCGCGCCCACCAGTTTGGCACCGACACCCGCAGGCTGTGGCTGCAAATGGAATATCTGCTGTGAAAGGAGAGACACGCATGGACCGCGAACATCTGGTCGTTATCGGCAACGGCATGGCCGGGTGCCGCGCGGTGGAAGAGGTGCTGGCGCGCGATCCGCACCGTTTCCGCATCACCATTTTCGGTGCCGAGCCGCATGTGAACTACAACCGCATCATGCTCTCGCCGCTGCTGGCAGGCGAGAAAACCTTCGACGAGATCGTGATCAACGATCGCAGCTGGTATGCCGACCATGGCATCGATCTGGTGGTCAGCGATCCTGTCATCGCCATCGACCGCGACACGCAGACGGTCACCGCGCAATCGGGCCGCGTCGCGCGATATGACCGGCTGCTGATCGCCACCGGATCGGACCCGTTCATCCTTCCGGTGCCGGGCAAGGATCTGCCCGGTGTCGTCTCGTTCCGCGACATGGCGGACGTTGACATGATGGTTCACACGGCCGCCCTGGGGGGGGATGCCGTGGTGATCGGCGGTGGCCTGCTTGGCCTGGAGGCAGCCCATGGGCTCGCCTTGCGGGGTATGCAGGTCACCGTCATTCACCTGATGGATACGCTGATGGAGCGCCAGCTGGACGAAGCGGCGGGCTGGCTGCTGAAAGCGGCATTGGAGGGTCGCGGTCAGACCATCTTGACCGGCGCCAACACCGCGGAAATCTTTGGAGAGGGCAAGGTCGAGGGCGTGCGTCTGACCGACGGTCGCATCATTCCGGCAAGCCTGGTGGTGATGGCGGCGGGCATCCGTCCGAATGTGAGGCTTGCAAAAGAGGCAGAGCTCGCCGTCCATCGCGCTATATTGGTCGATGACCAGATGGTGACCAGCGACCCGGCGATCCTCGCGGTCGGCGAATGTGTCGAGCATCGCGGGCAGGTCTATGGCCTGGTCGCACCGATCTGGGAGATGTGCCGTGCGCTCGCCGATGGGCTGACCGGCAAGGGCAGCAGCTACGAAGGATCGGTCACCGCGACCAAGCTCAAGGTCTCCGGCATCGATGTCTTTTCCGCCGGCGATTTTGCCGGCGGTGATGGCGCTGAAGACATCGTGCTGCGCGACGCCTCGCGCGGGGTCTACAAGCGCGTGGTGGTGAAAGACGACCGCGTGATTGGCGCGGTGCTCTATGGCGATACCGCCGACGGCAACTGGTATTTCGATCTGCTCAAGCGATCCGAAGACGTGACCGAGATTCGCGATGCGCTGATCTTCGGTCAGGCGTTCGCCTCTGGAGGGGGGCAAGCGGACCCTAAGGCCGCCGTTGCAGCGCTTTCCGACGATGCGGAAGTGTGCGGCTGCAACGGCGTCAGCAAGGGCCAGGTGGCTGCGTGCATAGCGGACGGGGCAGGCACGCTCGATGGCGTGCGCGCCACCTGCAAGGCATCGGCCAGTTGCGGTTCCTGCACCGGATTGGTCGAGACCCTGCTCGCGATCAGCCTGGGCGACGAATACGCAGGCGAACGCACTGCCAAGCCGATGTGCAAATGCACCAGCTTCACCCACGACGAGGTACGCCCCCTGATCGTCGAACGCGGTTTCCGACACATCCCGCAGGTGATGCAGGAACTGCACTGGGCCACGCCCGATGGCTGTGCCTCGTGCCGCCCGGCGCTCAATTATTACCTTCAGTGCGCCTGGCCCGGCGAATATGTCGATGACCAGCAGAGCCGGTTCGTCAACGAGCGGATGCACGCCAACATTCAGAAGGACGGCACTTATTCGGTGGTGCCGCGCATGTGGGGCGGGCTCACCAACCCGAAAGAATTGCGCGCCATCGCCGATGTCGTCGAGAAATATGATGCGCCGATGGTCAAGGTGACCGGGGGCCAACGGCTCGACATCTTCGGCATCAAGAAGGAGGATCTGCCCGCCGTCTGGGCCGATTTGAATGCTGCTGGGATGGTCTCTGGCCATGCCTATGGCAAGGCGCTGCGCACGGTGAAGACCTGCGTCGGCAGCGAGTGGTGCCGGTTCGGCACGCAGGACTCGACCGGG
This sequence comes from Shinella sp., assembly GCF_052438155.1. Lineage (NCBI taxonomy): Bacteria > Pseudomonadati > Pseudomonadota > Alphaproteobacteria > Hyphomicrobiales > Rhizobiaceae > Shinella > Shinella sp. The sequence continues at coordinate 8,923 of NZ_JBQVPI010000052.1, forward strand.
CTGGGCGTCAAGCTGGAGCGCAAGTTCTGGGGCAGCTGGATGCCGCACAAGTTCAAGATGGCGGTCAGCGGGTGCCCGCGCAATTGCGCCGAGGCGACGATCAAGGACTTCGGCGTCATCTGCGTCGACAGCGGCTATGAACTGCATGTCGGCGGCAATGGCGGTATCCACCTGCGCGGCACCGATTTGCTCTGCAAGGTGGCGTCCGAGGAAGAGGCGATCCACATGGCCGCGGCTTTCGTCCAGCTGTACCGCGAACATGCCCGCTATCTGGAGCGCACCGCGCCATGGATAGAGCGGATGGGGATGGAGTGGCTGCGCGCGCTGCTGATCGACGATGTTGTGGGGCGTGATGCGCTGGCCGCGCGCTTCTGGGTGGCACAATCGTTCAGCCAGGACGATCCATGGGCAGAGCGTGCCGCCGGTCAGGACCGCAACCTGCACCGTCCGATGGCCGAGTTCCGACCCATCACACAATTGGAAGGGGTTGCACCATGATGCCGCAATGGATTGATGTTGGCGCAGTAGAAGAGGTGCCATTGCGCGGTTCGCGCGCCATCAAGGTGGCGGGCGGCGAGGAAATTGCGGTCTTCCGCACCGGCTCTGGCCAGATATATGCGCTGGTCAACCGCTGCCCGCACAAGCACGGCCCGCTCAGCCAGGGTATCGTCCACGGCGACAGCGTAACGTGTCCGCTGCACAATTGGGTGATCAGCCTTGCGACCGGTGAAGCGCAGGGAACAGACAAAGGCTGCACGCCAACGATCCCGGTGGAGGTCCACAGCGGGCGCATCATGATCGAGCGGGCCGCTGCGCTGCGGTTGGCGGCGTGAACGCAACACGCACCACCTGCGCGTATTGCGGCGTCGGTTGCGGCGTGCTCGCCACGCCTGCTGCCGATGGTCAGAGCGCAGCGATTGTTGGTGATCCAGAACATCCCGCAAACGCCGGACGGCTGTGCTCCAAAGGCACCCATCTGGGCGAGACGCTCAGCCATGAAGGCCGTCTGCTCCACCCTGAAATCAGCGGGAAACGCACGAGCTGGGACAAGGCCATCGCGCATGTTGCGCGCCAGTTCCGCCGCACGATCGATCAATACGGCCCCGACAGCGTCGCGTTCTACGTATCGGGCCAGCTGCTGACCGAGGACTATTACGTCGCCAACAAGCTGATGAAGGGCTTTATCGGATCAGCCAATATCGACACCAATTCGCGGCTGTGCATGTCGAGCGCGGTCGCCGGGCACATGCGCGCCTTTGGTGAGGATGTCGTGCCTGCCAGCTATGACGATCTGGACGCTGCCGATCTGATCGTGCTGGTCGGATCGAACACCGCCTGGTGTCATCCGGTGATCTATCAGCGGATCATGGCTGCTCGCGCAGCCCGTGGCTCGAAGCTGGTGGTGATCGATCCGCGCCGCACCGAAACCTGCGCCGATGCCGATCTGCACCTGGCGTTGCGACCCGGCAGCGATGTCGCTCTGATGAATGGCCTGCTGGCCTTTGCGATGCGGGAAGGACACATCGACCGCGATTACGTCGAACGTAGTGTGAATGTGCCGGATGGCTTCTGGGAAGCGCTGGAGAACGACCATGACCTCTGGTCGGTCGCCCGCGCCTGCGACCTACCCCCCGCGGATTTACAGGCGTTCTTCGATCTGTTCGCCGCGCACCCGCGCACGGTTACGATGTTCAGCCAGGGTATCAACCAATCGATCCGCGGCACCGATCAGGTCAATTCCATCCTCAACCTGCATCTGGCCACGGGCCGCATCGGAAAGCCCGGCGCAGCCCCTTTCTCCATCACCGGCCAGCCCAATGCGATGGGCGGGCGCGAGGTCGGCGGGCTGGCCACGACGCTGGCCGCGCACATGGATTTCGCGCCCGAAAACCGCGATCTCGTCCGCCGTTTCTGGGCCTCACCAACGATCGCGGCCAAACCGGGCCTCAAAGCGGTCGACCTGTTTCGCTCGATCGGTGAGGGGAGGGTCAAGGCGGTCTGGATCATGGCGACCAACCCGGCGGTGTCGCTCCCTGATGCAGGAAGCGTGCGCGAAGCATTGGCCGCATGCCGGTTCGTGGTCGTCTCCGATTGCATCGCGAATACCGACACCAGCGCCTTTGCGCATGTGAAGCTACCCGCAACCGGCTGGGGCGAAAAGGATGGCACGGTCACCAACTCCGAACGGGTGATCAGCCGCCAGCGCGCGTTCCTTCCGCCTGCGGGCGAGGCAAGGCCAGACTGGTGGATCATCAAGGAGATCGCGCGCGCGATGGGCTGGCGCGAGGCGTTCAGCTTTGACAGTTCTGCCGACATTTACCGCGAACATGCGCGGCTTTCTACTTACCAGAATGCCGGAAAAAGGGTGTTCGACATCGGCTGCCACGCCGCGATCTCCAACCTTGCCTATAACGCGATGCAACCCTGGCGCTGGGGCGGAGACGCCTTTGCCGATGGTCGATTTTCAACGCCGGATGGCAAGGCGCAGCTGGTCCCTGTCTCACAGATGGAGCTTGGCAAGCCGCTCAAGGCCTGGCCATTGACGCTCAACACCGGGCGCTACCGCGACCAGTGGCACACCATGACCCGCACTGGCCTGAGTGCACGGCTTGGCCAGCATCGGCAGGAACCGCTCGTTGAAATTCATGCTGAAGACGCGCTGGCACAAGGGCTGTCCGATGGCGGGCTGGCGTTGGTTGCAACACCGCAGGGCAGCAGCGTCTACCGGGTGTGCATCAGCGATGGGCAACGGCGCGGCGAACTGTTCGTGCCGATCCACTGGACCGACCAGCAGTCTACGGGCGGTCGCACTGGTGCACTTGCTCGCTCCGCTACCGATCCACATTCGGGCCAGCCCGGGTTCAAGAACGCACCGGCGCGCATTTTGCCTTTCGCTGCCGATTGGCACGGATTTCTCATCGCCTCGGTACTGCCTGATCCAATGCCAGCCAGCTATGCGACCAAGGTGCGGACCAAGGCCGGGTGGCTTGTCGAGTTGGCAGGTGATGGCGATCCACTTGCATTCGCAAAGCGGATTTTGCCGCGCGGCGAACGCATCGAAAGCCATGACAGCGCGCACGGTCAGCACCGGTTTGCCATCCTGCGCGACGGCGTGGTCGTGGCGGCTCTGTATATCGGTCCGCTCAGCCGGCTACCCCGGCGCGAATGGTTGATTGCCCAGCTGGGTGGCTCTGAGGCCAGTGCGACCGATCTGCTGGCCGGGCGCTCTGCCACACCCGCGCCTGATCGCGGCGCGATTGTCTGCAGTTGCTTCGACATCGGCACGATCACGCTGACCAAGGCGATCGCGAGCCAGCGGTTGATGACCACCGAGGCCGTCGGAGCCGCGCTGTGCGCCGGCACAAACTGCGGCTCATGCAAACCCGCAATCCAGCGGCTGATCACGCAACACAAGGAGGCAGCCCATGGCTGACATCAGTTTTGGCTCCGGCGATGTCTGGCTGGTCGGCGCTGGCCCAGGCGATCCCGATCTGCTGACCCGGAAAGCCGAACGATTGCTGGCGATGGCCTCAATCGTGTTCCACGATGCGCTGGTCAGCCGGGAGATCCTCGATCTGATCCCCGATCATGTGATGCAGGTGCCTGTGGGCAAACGGTCGGGGCGGCATTCGATGGCCCAGCCTGCAATCAACGGCTTGCTGGTGAAATCCGCGCAAAACGGACACCGCGTGGTTCGGCTGAAGGGCGGTGATCCTGCGGTGTTCGGGCGGATGACCGAGGAGGTCGATGCACTGCAAGCCAAGGGCATTCGCGTGCAAGTGTGCCCCGGGATCACGGCCGCCAGTGCAGCGGCAGCTTCTGGCGTGTTTTCGCTGACCAGACGCAACAGCACGAGGGCGCTGACCTTCATTACGGCGCAAGGCTGCGGGAATGGGCAAAATGACATAGACTGGTCAGCGATCGCGGGTGAGCAAACGACACTTGCGATCTATATGGGCCGCGCCGCAGCCCCGCATATAGCAGAGCGGCTGATAGCCAACGGCTTGCAGCCGAGCACGCCCATCCTGATCGCAGTCAATGTCTCAACGCCCCGCGAGCGACTTATCCATGGTCGTCTTGATAGCCTGGCTTTGCTGATGGCAGCGGTCGGTGACAGGGACCCTGCGTTGCTGCTGGTCGGTGACGTGACCCATGCCAATGCTGAAGCGGCTGACTTGAGTTCAGAATGGCTCGATCTGCAGACGGATATTGCGCTGACACCCAAAGTCCGCATCCGCGCATAAAGTTGGAACAGCGCGTCCGCAAAGCACTCATTGGACATTTAGCGAACTTTATAGACGGCGAGGGAATCGACCAAATTTTGCCGCCCGGTAGCTGTCAAACTTTCGAGTTACCGGATATGGCGTAAGCCGACATTCCTGAAGCCAGTTCGGAATTACTGAGTCTGAGGGAGGGGCTGCTGGAGGCGACCGCCGCATCGTTGGACATTTCTGCCATTGGCTGGCGGTTCCGGAAACGGCCGGTTTTACTAACACAAGCCAACCCTGATACGGCAATGCTAGCTCAAACTAGAGAGCAACTTTACTACTTTGGGATGGAAGGATCCTGCGCGCGAAATCGAAAAGCTGCTACATTCCACATAGCGGTGGAAGGTGGGTCGGTTAAACGAATGTTCGTCTCTTTCGCTCGCCAGGCCTTTCGATTTGCCCCATCCGGGCAATCCGCAGCCCTTGGCAGACAATCAAACTCCAAGATCCCTTAGGCACTTCTCAATCGTCTCGCGGCCACGCGTCAGGCTGAAGGGGAATGAACGGAAAAAGACAGCAGAACTAAGCCTCGGGTCCGTGGCTCTGGCGCGTTGCAGCCAATAGAGCGCGTCTGGTTTTCGCCCCGCGAGCTGTGCCGTGAACGCTGCGATCAGTTTGATGTGCTGGTGCGCGCCGGTCATCATTGCAGCACGGGCACCGAGCTTGGCTGCCGCTTCGAAATCACTGCGCTGGACTTCAATCAGGGCCCGGCTGGCGACCATAGCGTACGCCAGCGGATCGAGCGGGCTGAGTTCGAGCGCCATCGCCAGGTCGATGTTGGCCCGCTCGACATCTCCGACCATCGTCCCGACCAGACCGCGGTTGTAGATTCCCTGCGCAAAATTCGGGCTCAAGTCGGTTGATCGGTCGAACCATTCGATCGATAGTTCCAGCCGACCCTCCAGCCACAGGCTGCGGCCGACGCTGAAACAGGCGAAAGGATCCATTCGGTCGGCTTCGACCGCGCGAAGGGCAAGCGCGCTGGTGGCTTCCATCTCCGCCACCGGATCGCGGGCAAAACCGAGAAACGTGTTCTGGAAGTGGGTGAATGAAAGCCCGCTCAACGCCCGCGAGAAATAGGGGTCGAGCGTCAGGGAATGTTCGAACAGCTGCGCTGCGCGGGCATTGTTCGCCTGCGTGAAGCGGTACATTTGATCGAGCCCGAGATGATAACTTGACCAGGCATCGAGCTCGGAGGCAGGCCTTGACCGGGCCATGCGGATTTCATTGCGCGGGATGTGAATCTCCAGTGCCGCCACCACCTGAGCCTCGATGTCCGGACGCATCTGCTGCAGGTCGTTGATCGGGCCGCGGAAGATCTCAGCCCAGATGGTCTGCCCATCTTGGCTATCGACCAGCGCAACTGCGACTTTGATCTGATGCCCCTGCAGTTCCACCGCGCCCGTGAGGCAGTAGCCGGCGGCAAGTGCCCGCCCCACGGCAACCGGGTCCGCGTCAGCACCCCGAAACCGGAAACTCGATCCGCGCGCTATTACGAACAGCCAGTGAAGCCGCGACAGATCCATGATGATGTCTGCCGGCAGCGCGTCGGCGATGATATCATGCTGACCTGGCGCGCCGTCGAGCACAAACGGAAGAACAGCAATGCAGGGCTTTCCGTTTTTTGCGCTCGAGCAGCCGGGTTCAATGGTATGCGGGAGGGCAGTCGCGCTGGCAGGATGCAGGTCAGATGCGCGCGCAACCACTTGAACGTCTCCAACAAAGCGGAAACCTCTCCCGTGGATCGTCCGGACCAGTCTTTGGCGACTACCGTCGTCACCGATCAGCTTT
>NZ_JBQVPI010000053.1:0-14536 GCF_052438155.1 Shinella sp.
CAGGAAAAGGTGCTGGAACGCCTCGAGCGCGCCGGCGTCCAGGGCGATATCGGCCCGAAGCTCGCCGAAGAGCACGATCTTGCCTACTGGAACAAGGACGCCGTCGAAAAGGGCAACCTCGCACCGCAGCTCAAGATCGAGAACGAGAAGGAAAAGCCGCTTACCGTCAACTATGACGAACTCGTCAAAAGCTGGCAGAAGTAATGTGGAAGGCCGCGGGCGGTTTTCGCCTGCGGCCATCTTTCTACGCAATTCCCGGCAAGCAAAACCGCTAAGGATTTTTGCTGGAGTTGTTCATGATCCAATCCTCTTGCCCGCGTGCCGAAAGGTGCGCGGGCCTTTTCGTCTCAACCCAGTTTCTTGATCCAGAGCGTATCGATGATGGAGGGCAGCAGGATATCGAGCATGTCCGCATCACTGCCGCAGTCCACGATCCGGGCGAGCTTCTTGTCGAGCGTCAAATGGGCGAAACCGTGTGTGGTCGACCAGATGCCGATCAGCATGGCCTCGCCCTCTGCATCGAGCTCGGACCCTTCCGGTTGGCCGCGCAGGGCGAGCACCGTCCTTTCGAGCGCGTCCCAGGCCTCGCCGGTCGCCTGGTCCAGCGACGCTTGACCTTGAAGCAACATGTCGTGCCGGAACATCAGGTGAAAGCGCCCTGGAAAATCCACGGCGAAGCGGACATAGGCAACCCCTTGCGCCTTGAGACGCTCGGGCAGGGTTCCGCTTGCGCCAGCGAGGTTCAGCCGACGCGCAAGCTCGGCGTAGCCGAGGGCGGCGACCTCGGTGAGAAGACCGGCGGTGCTGCCGAAATGGTGCGAGGGCGCGGCGGGTGAAACGCCGGCACGGCGAGCGGTTTCGCGTAGCGTGAACCCTTCGAGGCCCCGCTCGGCGAGCAGGTCGTCGGCTGCGCGGATCAGGGCGTCGCGCAGACCCCCATGGTGATACCCGCGTTCGCTCGTTTTTTTCTCGTTCATCGCCGATCTCGCACGATTGTTATCTTTACAGTGTAAAGATCATGATGTAGTGCAATGTAAACACTGTTCAGATTTGATGCGAGGTATCATAGTGCGTGCAAACAGTCTGGCAACCGCCGATGGCGGGACAAGTGGAAAACCGTGGACGCTGCTGCAAATACCCGACCAGACGGCCCGCCTGGCCGTCGTTACGGGCGCCAACAGCGGGTTGGGTTTCCTCGCGGCGCGGGAACTTGCCCGCAAAGGGGCGCGGGTGATCATGACCGCGCGGGACGAGGGCAGGGGACGGATAGCGCTGGCGCGCATTCGCGCCGAGCTTCCCGATGCGGCAGTCGAGCTTCGGTGGCTCGACCTTGCAGACCTTGAGAACGTGTCCGCCTTTGCCGGGGAAATGCTTACCGAAGGCCGGCCGCTCGATCTCCTCATCAACAATGCCGGCGTCATGATGCCGCCGCGCGGACTGACGCGACAGGGGCACGAGACGCAGTTCGGCGTCAACCATCTTGCCCATTTCGCCCTGACGCTTCGCCTTTTGCCGCTGCTTTCCGCAGCGGTCGGTACACGGGTCGTGACCGTGAGTTCCGAACTGCACCGCCGGGGCCGCATCCATTTCGAAGACCTGAACGGCGAAAAAAGCTACGGTCGCATGGCCTTCTATGCGCAATCGAAGCTGGCCAATGTGCTCTTCGCTCTGGAGCTGGACCGTCGGCTGAAGGCGACCGGCCTGCCGGTGATCAGCGTGCTTGCCCATCCCGGCTATTCCGACACCAATCTTCAAACCAGTGCCACCACCGGCGTGCTGCGGCTGTTCATGCGTATCGGCAACCGGTTCCTCGCGCAGAATGCGGGGCAGGGTGTGCTGAACCAGCTCTATGCGGCGACCGCCGGAGGTCTTCGCGGCGGCGAGTTCATCGGCCCGGACGGTTTTCGCGAGATGCGCGGCTCACCAACGCTGGTGCACCCGCTGCCCGCCGCGACCGATCCCGAGCTTGCCGCGAGGTTCTGGCGACTTTCCGAAGACCTGACTCATCTGAGTTTTCCCTCAACCGTGGAGCGCATGCAATGACCGGAATGACCCTGGACGGCTGCCATTTCTTCCGGGCCTGGATCCGCGACCCGTTGCGCGTGGCCTCGATCACGCCGTCCGGCAAGGCGCTTGCCGACCTCATCGTGCGGGGGATCGGGCCGGAAACCGGTCGTGTCATCGAACTCGGCCCGGGCACCGGCGTTTTCACGCGCGCCCTCTTGCGGCGCGGCGTCGCGGAGGAGGATATCCTTCTCGTCGAAAAGGGGGCGGAATTTGCAGCCCTCCTCCAGCAGCGTTTTCCGAAGGCGAAGATCGCCTGCGTCGACGCGACGGATGTCGCCCGGTTCTGCCCGGAACCGGCGGGTGCGGCCATCAGCGGCCTGCCGCTGCTTTCGATGCGGTCGCAGACGGTTCATGCGATCCTCGAGGGCACCTTTGCCCGGCTGGGCGCGGGGGCGGCGCTCTATCAGTTCACCTATGGCCTTCGTTGCCCCGTGCCGCGCGCGGTGCTTGATGGTCTCGGATTGTCTGCCGTCAGGGTCGGTGGCACGCTGCGCAATGTACCGCCCGCCTTCGTCTATCGCATCAGCCGCAAGCACTGACCGTACCGTTTGCCGGATTCCATGCATTGCACACCGCGGGGTCTTCCGCTAAGAGACCCCGCGGTTTCACCCGCGCGCTCGCGCGTCTCTATGGAATAGCGGTATACACTCATGGCACGCATCGTGATGAAATTCGGCGGAACGTCCGTCGCTGACCTCGACCGTATCCACAATGTGGCCCGCCATGTGAAACGTGAAGTCAATGCCGGCCACGAAGTCGCCGTCGTCGTTTCCGCCATGTCCGGCAAGACGAACGAACTCGTCGGCTGGGTGCAGGGCATGCCGAAGGTCACGGGCGCCAATTCGCCCTTCTACGATGCGCGCGAATACGATGCCATCGTCGCCTCCGGCGAACTGGTGACGGCCGGGCTTCTTGCCATCGCGCTCCAGTCGATGGACATCAATGCCCGCTCCTGGCAGGGCTGGCAGATCCCGATCAGGACCGACAGCGCACACGGTGCGGCCCGCATTCTCGATATTGACGGCACGGAAATGATCCGCCGCATGGGCGAGGGCCAGGTCGCCGTCGTCGCCGGCTTCCAGGGGCTTGGCCCGGACAACCGCGTTGCCACGCTCGGCCGCGGCGGCTCGGACACTTCTGCCGTCGCGATCGCCGCCGCCGTCAAGGCGGACCGCTGCGACATCTATACCGACGTCGATGGCGTCTACACGACTGACCCGCGCATCGAGCCGAAGGCCCGCCGCCTGAAGAAGATCGCCTTCGAGGAAATGCTCGAAATGGCGTCCCTCGGCGCCAAGGTTCTGCAGGTGCGCTCGGTCGAGCTTGCCATGGTGCACAAGGTGCGCACCTTCGTTCGCTCCTCTTTCGAGGACCCCGATGCGCCGGGCATGGGCGATCTTCTGAACCCGCCCGGTACGCTGATTTGTGATGAGGATGAGATCGTGGAACAGGAAGTCGTAACCGGCATCGCCTATGCCAAGGATGAAGCGCAGATCTCGCTCCGCCGCGTCGCGGACCGGCCGGGCGTTTCGGCCGCGATCTTCGGCCCGCTTGCCGAATCGCATATCAATGTCGACATGATCGTCCAGAACATTTCCGAGGACGGTTCCAAGACCGACATGACCTTCACCGTGCCGTCCGGCGACATGGAGAAGGCGCTCAGGGTTCTCGACGGTGCCAAGGAGCAGGTCGGTTTCGACGTGATCCAGCACGAGACGGGCCTGGTGAAGGTTTCCGTCATCGGCATCGGCATGCGCAGCCATGCGGGTGTTGCCGCCTCGGCCTTCCGCGCACTTGCCGACAAGGGCATCAACATCAAGGCGATCACGACCTCCGAGATCAAGATTTCCATCCTGATCGACGGTGTCTATGCCGAACTCGCTGTTCGGACTTTGCATTCCGTCTACGGTCTCGATAAGAAGTAACTACCGGCCGAGTCGGCGCCGATCTTGTGATCGCCAGCGTGGACAGGCGCCGGTAAGGTAACGTCATTTTCGGGAGACGCCACGCGATGAGAGATCTCTCCGCGGGTCCGCGCGTTCTTCTCAAGCGGCTGCGCGAACTCATGGCGGAGCCGCTCGAGCCACAGGAGCGCCTTGACCAGATCGTGCGCCAGATCGCGCAGAACATGGTCGCGGAAGTGTGCTCGGTCTATGTGCTGCGCTCCGACGGCATCCTCGAACTCTATGCGACCGAAGGTCTCAATCCCGGCGCCGTCCACCTGGCGCAGCTCAAGATGGGCCAGGGTCTCGTCGGCACGATTGCCGCCTCCGCCCGGCCGCTGAACCTTTCCGACGCGCAGTCCCACCCCGCCTTCACCTACCTGCCGGAAACCGGCGAGGAGATCTACCACTCCTTCCTCGGCGTTCCTATCTTGCGCACCGGCAGGGCGCTCGGCGTGCTTGTCGTGCAGAACAAGGCGAGCCGCACCTACCGCGAAGACGAGGTGGAGGCGCTCGAAACGACAGCGATGGTGATTGCGGAAATGGTGGCGACCGGCGAGCTGAAGAAGCTCACCAAGCCCGGCCTTGAGCTGGATCTGTCGCGCCCCGTGTCGATCGAGGGTTCGAGTTTCGGCGAGGGCATCGGCCTTGGCTATGTCGTGCTGCACGAGCCGCGCATCGTCGTCACCAATCTGCTCAACGAGGATTCCGAACACGAACTCGGTCGTCTGGCGGAAGCGCTCGGGTCGCTGCGCATCTCGATCGACGACATGCTGTCGCGCCGCGAGATTTCGATGGAAGGCGAGCATCGCGAGGTGCTGGAAACCTATCGCATGTTTGCGCATGACCGCGGCTGGGTCAGAAAGCTCGAAGAGGCGATCCGCAACGGCCTGACGGCGGAAGCGGCGGTCGAACGTGTCCAGAGCGAGACCAAGGCGCGCATGATCCGCCTGACGGATCCGTATCTGCGCGAGCGCATGCACGATTTCGACGATCTGGCGAACCGGCTGCTGCGTCAGCTGACCGGCTATGGCGCGAAACTCTCCGCCAGCAACTTTCCGAACGATGCGATCGTCGTGGCACGCGCCATGGGGGCTGCGGAGCTGCTCGATTATCCGCGTGAGAATGTGCGCGGCCTCGTGCTGGAGGATGGCGCCGTCACGAGCCATGTGGTGATCGTGGCGCGTGCCATGGGCATTCCGGTGGTTGGCCAGGCGGCAGGCGCGGTGGCGCTTGCTGAAAACGGCGATCCGATCATCGTCGACGGGGAAGACGGACGGATCCACTTGCGGCCGCTGCCGGATCTTCAGCGCTCCTATGAGGAGAAGGTCCGGTTCCGTGCCCGCCGGCAGGAACAGTATCGTGCGTTGCGCGCCGTCGAGCCTGTGACGAAGGACGGGCAGGCCATCAATCTGCAAATGAATGCCGGCCTGTTGGTCGATCTGCCGCATCTCAACGAATCGGGTGCCTCCGGCATTGGCCTGTTCCGTACTGAGCTCCAGTTCATGATCGCCTCGACCATGCCGAAGGCGGAGGAGCAGGAGGCGTTCTACCGCAATGTCCTGAAACAGGCGGGCGGGCGCCCGGTTACGTTCCGCACGCTCGATATTGGCGGCGACAAGGTCGTGCCCTATTTCCGCGCGGCGGAGGAAGAGAACCCGGCACTCGGCTGGCGCGCCATCCGCCTGTCGCTCGATCGCCCGGGCCTGCTGCGCACGCAGCTTCGCGCCATGCTGCGCGCCGCAGCGGGCGCTGATCTGCGCATGATGCTGCCGATGGTGACCGAGGTTTCCGAGCTGAAGGAGGTTCGTGACCTTCTCCAGAAGGAGATCCAGCGGCAGTCGAAGCTCGGCGACCAGTTGCCGAAGAAGCTGCAATTCGGCGCGATGCTGGAAGTGCCGGCTCTGCTTTGGCAGCTCGACGAGTTGATGGCGGAGGTCGATTTCGTCTCCGTCGGCTCGAACGACCTTTTCCAGTTCGCTATGGCGGTCGACCGCGGCAATGCTCGCGTCTCCGATCGTTTCGACACGCTTGGCCGTCCTTTCCTGCGCATCCTGCGCGATATTGTGCGTGCCGGCGTGCGCAACGATACGTCCGTGACGCTGTGCGGCGAGATGGCGAGCAAGCCGATCTCGGCCATGGCGCTGCTCGGCATCGGTTTCCGCTCCGTCTCCATGTCGCCGGCGGCGATTGGCCCGGTGAAATCGATGTTGTTGTCGCTCGATGCCGCAAAACTCGAAGCGATGCTGATGCCCGCGCTGGACGATTTGAAGCCGACGGCTTCGATCCGCCAGATCCTTACTGACTTCGCGGCCGAAAACGGCGTTCCGCTTTGAAATTGACTGGAGTTTGAACGGTGGCGAAGCTTCCCGTTGAAAAAATGCGCGAACTCGTACGCCGTTTCGGCGAGATCGAGGCCCGCATGTCGGCGGGCCCGGATTCGGAAACCTATGTGCGCCTCGCCTCGGAATACTCCGAGCTTCAGCCTGTCGTGACGAAGATCCGCGAATACGAGAAGGTCAATGGCGAGATCGCCGACCTCGAATTGCTGCTTAACGACAAGTCGACCGACCGCGAGATGCGTGATCTCGCCGAAATGGAACTGCCGGAACTGAAGGAGCGGCTGGAGGGGCTGGAAAAGGAGATGCAGATCCTGCTTCTCCCCAAGGACGCCGCCGACGAAAAGAGCGCGATCCTCGAAATCCGCGCCGGCACTGGCGGCTCCGAGGCAGCACTCTTCGCTGGCGACCTTTTTCGCATGTACGAACGTTATGCGGCGGCCAATGGCTGGAAGGTCGAAGTCCTGTCTTCGAGCGAGGGCGAGGCCGGCGGTTTCAAGGAAATCATTGCGACGATCACCGGCCGCGGCGTGTTTGCCAAGCTGAAGTTCGAATCGGGCGTGCACCGCGTCCAGCGCGTTCCGGAAACGGAAGCGAGCGGGCGCATCCATACCTCTGCTGCGACGGTTGCCGTGTTGCCGGAAGCGGAAGAGATCGACATCGAAATCCGCGCGGAAGACATTCGCATCGATACGATGCGCTCGTCCGGTGCAGGCGGTCAGCACGTCAACACGACGGACTCGGCCGTGCGCATCACGCACCTGCCGACAGGCCTTATCGTCACGAGTTCGGAGAAATCCCAGCACCAGAACCGTGCCAAGGCCATGCAGGTGTTGCGCTCACGGCTCTACGACATCGAGCGCCAGCGCGCCGATAACGAACGTTCCGCCGATCGCAAGAGCCAGGTAGGCTCTGGCGACCGCTCGGAGCGCATCCGCACCTACAATTTCCCGCAGGGCCGTGTGACCGACCACCGCATCAACCTGACACTCTACAAGCTTGACCGGATGATGATCGGCGAGATCGATGAAATCGTCGATGCGCTGGTCGCCGACTATCAGGCCGGCCAGTTGGCGCAGCTCGGCGAACTGGGCCGATGAGCGGAACGACGCTCGCCGACGCACTGTCCGTCGCGCGGCGGCGGCTTTCAGAGGCGGGTATTGCGGATGCGGCCGGTGATGCGCGCACCTTGCTCAAGGGCGTGCTGGCATTGACCCCGACGTCTTTCATAACGGAAGGCGGTAGGATACTCGATCCGGCGGAACGGCAGGTGGTCGATGATGCCATCGAACGACGCAGCAGGCGCGAGCCGGTGCACCGCATCCTCGGTCACAGGGCCTTCTCACGGCTAGACCTAGCACTTTCGCCTGAAACGCTGGAGCCAAGGCCGGATACCGAAATCCTCGTCGACACGCTCGTGCCGCATGTGGAGCGTATCGTTGCCGCGGCGGGCCGCTGCCGCATCCTGGATCTCGGCACGGGAACGGGTGCGATTTGTCTCGCGCTGCTCGATCTGGTGCCTGATGCCGCCGGCGTGGGGACCGATCTTTCGGCCGGCGCGCTTGAAACGGCGACGCGCAATGCCGATATAAATGGGGTCGCTGACCGCTTTGAGGCGGTCGAGAGCGACTGGTTTGCAGCCGTAGCCGGCGCGTTCGACATCATCGTGTCAAATCCGCCTTATATCGTCCGCTCCGTGGTCGGAACGCTGGACGACGAGGTCCGGCTCTACGATCCGATCCTGGCGCTGGATGGCGGTGAAGACGGGCTCGATGCCTATCGCGCCATTGCCGCCGGGGCGGGCGATCATCTTTCGGAAAACGGCCTGGTGGCTTACGAAATCGGCTACGACCAGAAGGATCAGGTCACCGCGATCATGCGCGAAAACGGTTTTGTGTTGGTCGCTGCGGTCCAGGATTTTGGCGGCAACGATCGCGTTCTCGTCTTTTCGAAAGCGGCTATATTGTAAGCTTGCTGCAGCAGCGCAGCAAATTCCGCAGCCGCAAAGAAAAGGCTTGGAATTGTGAAGGAAGCGGGCTAGGTTGCGGCACGCACTAGGCAAGAGGTCATGGCACAGAGATTCGTTGCTGTATGACCCGATCTCGAGGGTTTCTCTCTCTGAAGAGTTGCTAGGATTGAAGACTGCCCTGTGCGGGTACCTGTTAATTTGACGTCTTACGGCGACAGGACCACCGACCGGCGTGGTTTGCCCGCGGGTAAGGATGCTTGATCTGGCGTGTCCCGATCAGGCGTGCAGACACATGATCATCAAGACACGATACGTTAGGTGAGTGACATATGAGGCCAGGACAGCAAAACAAGCGCGGCCGCGGGCGTAACAACAACAATAATAACAATAGCAGCAGCACTAGCAGCAATCATAACAATCAACGCAAGGGCGGAAATCCCTTGACGAGGACCTATGACAGCTCTGGCCCGGATGTGAAGATCAGGGGCACCGCCCAGCACATCGCCGAAAAGTATTCGACGCTTGCGCGGGATGCCCAGAGTGCAGGCGACCGTGTCATCGCGGAGAACTATCTCCAGCACGCCGAGCACTACAACCGCATCATTGCCGCCGCACAGGCGCAGATGCAGGAGCGTTTCCCGCGCGATGAACGGCCTGATAACGGCGACCGCAATGAATATAATGATCGGGACGGATACGACCGCGATCAGGATGAAATCGATTCGACGGCTGTTGACGAGCCGGCACCCGTTGCCGTTGTCCCGGTGGCCGCCCCGGTCGAGCAGCCCGTCATCGATGGTTCCGGCCCGCAGCCGGTGATCGAAGGCACACCGGCCGAAGTCTCGCTTGAAGAGGAAGCTGCAGCTCCCGCCGGCCGCGCACCACGCCGCCGCACTGCGGCACGCCCGCGTCGTCCGCGCCGTGGCGAAGCCGCGGCCGAAGGCGGCGAAGCGCAGCCCGCCGGCGAAGACGCTCCGGCTCTCGAAGCTTCGGAATAACGTCCCCTGCCATGCATCGAAGAACCCGGCCTTGTGCCGGGTTCTTGCGTTTTGGAAGGTGCGCCCGCGAAAAATCTCCGCTGGGGGGCGGCGCTCCCTTTAATTTGGAAAACCCCTCCACCATATTCCTCACAGACGGTTGACCGGTCTCAAGGCTGGATGATCGCACGCATGAAGGTTCGCCTTGATGGGAACCTTATCCTAATCGTCGACCGGTGCCTCGAAGGGCCGGCCGAGTACTGGAGGTAATGATGAACATTGAAAAATACTCCGAACGCGTTCGCGGATTCCTGCAATCCGCCCAGACGAAGGCGCTCGCGGACGGCCATCCGCAGTTCACGCCGGAACACGTTCTGAAAGTGCTGCTCGATGACGAGCAGGGCATGGCCGCATCCCTGATCGAACGGGCCGGTGGTAGCGCACGTGATGCGCGGACCGCCAACGACGCCGCCCTTGCCAAGCAGCCGAAAACCACCGGCGGCAACGGGCAGGTCTATCTTTCGCAGCCGCTCGCGAAGGTCTTCTCGACTGCCGAAGACGCTGCCAAGAAGGCCGGCGACAGTTTTGTCACCGTCGAGCGCCTGCTTTTGGCACTTGCGATCGAAAAATCCGCAGCGACGTCCGAGATCCTGGCGAAGGCCGGCATCACGCCGACCAAGCTCAACCAGGTCATCAACGATATCCGCAAGGGCCGCACCGCCGACACGGCGAGCGCGGAACAGGGTTTCGATTCGCTGAAGAAATTTGCCCGTGACCTGACGGCCGATGCGCGGGAAGGCCGCCTCGACCCGGTGATCGGCCGTGATGACGAAATCCGTCGCACGATCCAGGTGCTGTCGCGCCGTACCAAGAACAACCCGGTTCTCATCGGTGAGCCCGGCGTCGGCAAGACGGCGATCGCCGAGGGCTTGGCGCTGCGCATCGTCAATGGCGACGTGCCGGAGAGCCTGAAAGACAAGACGTTGATGGCGCTCGACATGGGCGCGCTGATCGCCGGTGCGAAATATCGCGGTGAATTCGAGGAGCGCCTCAAGGCCGTGCTTACCGAAGTGCAGGCGGAAGACGGCCAGATCATCCTGTTCATCGACGAAATGCACACGCTGGTCGGTGCCGGCAAGGCGGAAGGGGCAATGGACGCCTCCAACCTCCTGAAGCCCGCGCTCGCCCGTGGTGAACTGCACTGCGTCGGCGCCACCACGCTCGACGAATACCGCAAGCATGTCGAGAAGGACGCGGCCCTTGCCCGCCGGTTCCAGCCTGTCATGGTTGAAGAACCGACCGTCGAGGACACGATCTCGATCCTGCGCGGCCTGAAGGAGAAGTACGAGCAGCACCACAAGGTCCGCATCGCCGATGCGGCGATCGTTGCTGCCGCGACGCTCTCCAACCGCTACATCACGGATCGCTTCCTGCCGGACAAGGCCATCGACCTGATGGATGAGGCTGCCGCTCGGTTGCGCATGCAGGTGGATTCCAAGCCGGAAGAACTCGACGAACTCGATCGTCGCGTTATCCAGTTGAAGATCGAGCGCGAGGCCCTGAAGAAGGAAACCGACCGCGCCTCGCAGGATCGGCTCGAAAAGCTCGAACTCGACCTTACCGCGCTCGAAGAGCAGGCCGATGCGCTGACCGTGCGCTGGCAGGCGGAAAAGTCGAAGCTCGGCCGTGCCGCCGACCTGAAGCGCCAGCTTGACGAGTTGCGCAACGAACTGGCCATTGCCCAGCGCAAGGGCGAATTCCAGCGCGCCGGGGAGCTTGCCTATGGTGTCATTCCGAAGCTCGAAAAGGAGCTGGAAGACGCTGAAGGCCGGGATGCCGGTGACGTCGATCCGATGGTGCAGGAGGTCGTGACCGCCGACAACATCGCGCATATCGTGTCCCGCTGGACCGGTATTCCGGTCGACAAGATGCTGGAAGGCGAACGCGACAAGCTGTTGCGCATGGAAGACGAGCTTGCCAAATGGGTCGTCGGCCAGGGGGATGCCGTTCAGGCGGTCTCCCGTGCTGTGCGCCGTGCACGCGCCGGCCTTCAGGATCCGCACCGGCCGATCGGCTCGTTCATCTTCCTCGGTCCGACCGGGGTGGGCAAGACGGAACTGACCAAGGCACTCGCCCGCTTCCTGTTCGACGACGAGACGGCAATCCAGCGCATGGATATGTCGGAATACATGGAGAAGCACTCCGTGGCCCGGCTGATCGGTGCGCCTCCAGGCTATGTCGGATATGAGGAAGGCGGTGCGCTGACCGAATCCGTTCGCCGCCGACCCTATCAGGTCGTGCTGTTCGACGAGATCGAGAAGGCGCATCCGGATGTCTTCAACGTGCTGCTGCAGGTTCTCGATGACGGCCGCCTGACCGATGGCCAGGGCCGCACCGTGGATTTCCGCAACACGATGATCATCATGACCTCGAACCTCGGCGCCGAATATCTGACGGCGCTCGGCGAGAACGAGGACAGTGATAGCGTGCGCGACCAGGTGATGGATGTCGTCAAGATGGCCTTCCGGCCGGAGTTCCTGAACCGCGTCGACGAGATCATCCTGTTCCACCGTCTCAAGCGGTCGGAAATGGGCACCATCGTCGCCATCCAGCTGGAGCGCCTGCGCAAGCTGCTGGAGGATCGCAAGATCGCTCTCGATCTCGACGAGGATGCCGTGCATTGGCTGGCCGAGAAGGGGTACGACCCGGTCTATGGTGCGCGTCCGCTCAAGCGGGCGATCCAGAAGCACCTTCAGGATCCGTTGGCGGAGAAGATTCTCGCCGGCGATATTCCGGACGGTTGGACCGTCAAGGTAACCGCCGGGTCTGACCGGCTGCTCTTCTCGCCGCGCAATGCGACGGTGAGCAAGGCCGCCTGAGGCCGGTCACCGATCGGAGAAAAACGAAGCGCGGGTCTCGGCCCGCGCTTTTTTGTTGCCGCCAATCTGAAGCGAAGCGGTCAGTGCGTTTCGGCGACTTCCGTCGATCCTTCACCGCGACCCAAGAGGTCGTCGATGCGCTTGCGCTCGATCTCGAACTGCGCAAGGGCCTTGCCTTCGAGCGACTTTCCGCCGGGCAGGCGAATTTTCAGCGCATCCACCTTGTTGCCGTTGACGATCAGTTCGTAGTGCAGGTGCGGGCCGGTCGATAGGCCGGTCGTGCCGACGAAGCCGATGACCTGGCCCTGGCGCACTTTTACGCCCGGCTTGACGCCTTTGGCGATCGCGCTCTGGTGATTGTAGGACGAGACATAGCCGTTGGCATGGCGGATCAGCGTCTGGTTGCCGTAGCCGCCGGAATCCCAGCCTGCCTTTTCGACGACGCCATTGCCGGCGGCGATGATCGGTGTGCCGCGGGGGGCTGCCCAGTCGACGCCGGTATGCATGCGCGAGAAGCCGAGGATCGGGTGGCGCCGCATGCCGAAGCCGGACCGGAACGTGCCGTTCGGAACCGGATTGCGCAGCAGGAACTGCCGGATGCTTTTGCCGTCCTGGTCGTAATAATCGACCGCACCGTCTTCTGCATTCTGGAAGCGGTAGACGCGGGTTTCCGTGTCGCCGAACTTAGCGTCCAGGAAGAGAATTTCGGACTCTTCCGTCGCCGTGCCGTTTTCGTCGATGACGGAGAAGAAGGCTTCAAGCGTATCGCTCGGGCGAAGCTGCGCCTGGAAATCGACATTGCTGGCGAGGATGCGAATGACCTCCGCCGTCATGTCCTTGCCCATGCCGTAGGATAGTGCCGCACGATAGATGCCGTCATAGACACGCGGCAGGTCGCGTCCGGCGATGATCGCGGGGCGGCCATCATCGTCGAAGGCCGTCGCCACGGCGTCGAGCACCGGTGGTTCGGCGCCGCTGACGAAGCGACCGCTGTCATCGAGTGCTGCGGTCATCACATGGTGGCCGCGTGAATAGACGCTGGCCCGAACGATGCTCGCTTCCTTGCCCTTCTGCGAAATGCAGATGCGCAGCACATCGCCTTCGGCGAGCTCCTTGCTGCCGAGTTGACCTTCGAGATAGGCGGAAAGGTCGTCGGCCTGGGCTTTGGTATAACCGGCAGCCGTCATAACCTCGCTGATTTCGGCCGTGCGGCGCACGGGGATCACGTCGTCGGCATATTCCGTGTCGTCGGGCGTCAGCGTATCGAAGGTCGACACGCTCATGTTCTCCTCGACGATGCGCGCCGTCAGTCCCTGCAACAGGTCGAGTTCGGAGGATTCGGACGCAAAGCGCTGCGGATCGACATAAGAGAGCGATGCGACCTGGCTGTTGCCGTCCGTCAGCACCGAACCGTTGGTGCGGACATTCTCCTCGACTTCCTCGATCGACATCTGGTCGGCATAGTCGAGCGCCGAGCCGCCGGTCGGGAAGGCATCGGTCTGGAGTGCGACTTCCGATTCCACGTCGGAACCATAGATCGTGCCCATGCGCGAGGCGGGGGCCGCGTCCTTGCCATTGGTGGAGAAGATGGCGAGCGGGTCGAAACGCGGATAGTCGTCGCCCGTTGCGTGGTTTGCGGCAAGCGCCATCTTCACATGGGCGAAGGGCTGGCGGCGCACGACTTCCTTCTCGCCATCGTGGATCATGGTGGAGATTTCCATGATCTTCTTGTCGGCGGGCTTTGCGACGATCGCCGTTTCGATGACGCGTTCGCCGCGCTTCGCGCTCTCGCCGGTCTTGTTCGGCGTGGCGAGTGCGGCAAAGGCCTCTGCCGGAATGGCGAGCTGCTGGCGTCCGTCAAGTGCAGCGAAGAGGGCGACACCCATAAGGATGGAAGAGGTGATGCCGGTCAGAAACGTGCCGGACAGCCAGCGGAGGGAAATTTCGCGACGGTCGGGCGCCTTGCGCCCGTCGGCGAGGATCGGCGGTTCATTGCCGAGGGATCGGATCATGTTCCGGGCGGTGGTCATGCCGATTGCGCTTAACCCTGTATGACTGGTTTTTGTTGTTAGCGCGGGACCATGCACGCACGAGGGCATGCGAGTCAAATCACGCGGGTTCCTGTCACCCTCTAGACGCGCGGAATGTGAAAATCTGAGGGCAATCGCGGTCATTTACGGTTCACTTCACCTGAGAGCCCTGGAAATCCCGGGGAAATGAAAGCGCGGAGTGCTTTTCCGAGGAAATTTTCAAAAAAATGTCACATGGCCTGTTGACGTGTCCGCATTGGTGGGCTTATAACCCGCTCATCGAACGAGAGCGGCGGCGCTTCTGGCGGCCAACGAACTCGCTCTAGGGTTTC
>NZ_JBQVPI010000054.1:0-14441 GCF_052438155.1 Shinella sp.
GCGCTGGCGCGACCGTTCTCGGAAATGGGCCGATAGGGCCGACTGGATCGTGGGGGATTGAGCACCGTGACCGACCCTGCAGAGATGATTGCATGGCTCGATCGCCGTATCGCCAGCGCCAAGGCATGGCTCGACGACCATGGTCGTGGCTCGAAGAAGCCGCGCCCTGAATTGGAGATTGAGACCAAGGAATATGACGTCGTCCGGTTCGAAGAGATCCGCGTTGCCTATTGCCGCGCCCTTGAGAACAGGAGGGCGAGCGCATGAATTCATCAGCCCCACAATTGCCTCGGCACGTCGTCGCCTTCATCCGGATTAGGGTTCGGCAGTTCGTCCGGCAGCAAGTCCGGGTCTGGTTCCTTGATATCCGGCTCGGGCAAATCCGGCGGCAGATCCGGGATGATATCCGGTGGCTGCTTCAGCGTGGGATCGATCTGTGCAATGGCCATGCTGGTCTCCTTGTGTCGAAACCAACCCCGGCGAGGGAAGGATTGTTCCGCGAGGTGGCGGCATGACCTTCACCTCTTCCCAACTGATAAAGATAGGCCGCCTCTTCAGCAGGCGCGATAGGCAGCACGACACGGTCGACATTGCCAAGGAAATGGAATGCACCGAGCAGGACATCTACAACGCGCTTTCGGAAGCTCGTGCAGCGTATCGCGCTGACCTCGCTTGGCACCGGGACTGGCAGCAGAGCTATCGCGACAAGGCGAGGGCGGCAGTATGAGCATGCCGCCCCACAGCGCCAAGCGAGACGCGTCGGAGCAGGCAATCGTCGAGATCTTGGAGCGTGTCGGCTTCAGCGTCTACCGGCTAGACAAGTCCGTCGATTTGCTTTGCGGCTTCCGCGGCCGAAACTACCTCATCGAGGTGAAGACCGGCAGCAAAGGTTACGGCAAGGGCCTGAACGCCAACCAGCAGTCGTTCGCGACCGACTGGCGGGGCTCGCCCGTGTTCACATTGCATAGCGTGGATGACGCAGTGGCGTTCTCTCGATCGATCGCGAGGGGAGAGCGTCTTGGCTGATCTACCTTGCATGCCATTCTGGACAGACGCGTATCTGGCCGACACGCAGCACCTGACGACTGAGGAACACGGCGCTTACTTGCTGCTGCTGTTTCAGGCGTGGCGTTCGCATGATTGCTCTTTGGCTGACGACGACGAAATGCTTGCCCGTCAGGCACGGGTTTCCCCGACCAAATGGAAGGGGATGAAGGCGATCATCATGGCCTTTTGGACGCTCGATAAGCGCCGCAAAAGGTGGGTGCAAAAACGCCTCAAAACTGAACGCGAAAAAGCATCAGTTAAAAAGGCCAAGGCACGAGAAAGCGCCGCAAGTCGCTGGAAAGACAAGGGAAAAGGCGATGCGAACGCATTGCTACCCTGAACCTAATCCTGAACCTATCGAAAAACCAACAGAAGGTTTTTCTCCAAGCGCTCCCGC
Organism: Shinella sp.; assembly: GCF_052438155.1. Classification (NCBI taxonomy): domain Bacteria; kingdom Pseudomonadati; phylum Pseudomonadota; class Alphaproteobacteria; order Hyphomicrobiales; family Rhizobiaceae; genus Shinella; species Shinella sp. The sequence goes on from NZ_JBQVPI010000054.1 coordinate 1,445, forward strand.
GCAAAAAAATCCCCCGTCAAAAAATGATTGAGGCGATCATCAATGGCTGACCTGATCTCGGCTGACATGTTTGACCGCCTTCCCGAGCGTTACCAGCGAAGGGCTCGGGAGATTTCCGCAAGGGTCGCAGAACTGAGGGTGCTTCTGGCGCGCTGTGACGCCGAGGCAATAGCCGATGCAGCCGGGCGGCTCCAGGGCCAGCTTCGTTGGCAGCCTGAGACTGATCACGAGGCATTCGGCCGGGAATTCCGCCCCGCCTGCGCTGATCTACTCGAGTGGGCCGTGTCCGAGGCCACGAACGATTTCCTTAGCGGTCGTATCGAGAATCATACCGGGCAGTTCATGCCGTCCTGCGCTGAGTTTGCCCGTCATGCCAGAGCTATCATCGCGCCCTTCATCGGCGAAATGAACGGCCTGCGCAACGAGGCGGAGCGTCTTTTCGAGCGGGCAGAAGACGAGGCGAGACGCGCGGCTCTCGCTGTCGAGCGTGCAGACCCTGCCGTTCGGACTAGGGTTCGTGTCTTGCTCACCGCCGCTAAGGCCGGCGCGCCGCTTCCTGTGACCGGCCGCGCGCATATCGGCACATCGCCCGAGACCCAAGCCGAGATGGACAAGCTACGCATACGGCGCCCGCAGGTCTCGAAGCTCACGGAAACCCGCCTTGTGAAAGGAAAACGGCCATGAACATCCAGGCAAAGCCCGACACCTACATCACAAAGCGCGGCACACCGGCCAAGCGTATCACCTTCCAGCGGACCGAGGAGAAGATCGCGATTGCCGCCAGGATGTGGCAGGAGGGGTTTACCGGTCCTACCATCGCTGAACGCATGGGGGTATCGAAGGGAAGCGTCACTTCCGTCGCCAGCCAGCATCGTGATCGTTTCCCCAGCCGCTTGAGGAAGGGCAAGAAGTCGGAGGACGGTCGGCACGTTGATATCCCGGCCGACTGGCTGAAGCGAGCTTCCGCGCTTTGGCTGCGCGGGAACAACGCGAACAAACTAGCTGAGATCACTGGCGTCAAAGGGAGCACGGCCTACACCCGCATTGCCGCTCGTCCGGATTTGTTCCCCGAGCATCGCATGCCGGATACAGGCCACTCAGTTCGCAAGGAAACGCAGCTCGGCGACGATATCGTGATCCACCATGCCAAGCGCATGCATCTTTCGGGAGAGGTTCACACCTTGCCCCGCGTCTCGACCCTCAATGGGAAGGAGGTGTGACCATGGCGTTACCGCCATCGCTAAGCATGCATCCGCGGTCGCAGGAACGCCGAAACCAAGCAGGCGATAAGCGCTGGGCCAGCGACAAACAGCATCTGGAATACGAGGTAGGCGAAGTTTCTGTCGCTACTGGTGGCAGCCACGCCGATCAGCAGCAGGCCGCCGACGATCGCAAGGAACCCGATGCTCATCCACCAGAGGAAATTCGACAGCGCGTAGTCCGGCTGCGATTTTCCGAACTTGGCGAACAGCAGGATCAGCGTTGCCAAGGGGAATCCGATCCAGAGCGCGTATCGAACGATATCCAACGCACCGACCACAACGAAAAACAGCGACGTGAATATCTCCATATTCGAATGGTTGCGACTGGCACTGTGTTTTTCAAGTCTCTTTCTACCAATCGACATTTAACGGCGGCAAACGAGGAAAGCACATGGCAAGCAAGGCAGAGCGCAAAGAGAAGCGGAAGAAAAAGGTGGTGCTGGCGTGGAAGCCAAAGCAGCAGCTCGACAAGGTCTATGTCGACAACCCCTACTATTCCAAGGCCAACGATGGCGAAAGCGCTAACCCGGTTAAGATCAGGGCTGAGCGGAACATCAAGGAAAGCGCGATCGTCACGCTCGCCGCTCGCAAGCACATCGACGAATACCAGTTGGCTGCAGCAAACAGGTTCCGCTCGCTCTGGGAAGCCATGGGCGGCGCCGGCGCTGGGTCGTTCGACTACAGCCGGGAACGCGTTGATGGTGGCGGCGCAACCGAGCCGCTGACGGAACGGCAGATCAGGGCAGGGCAAGAGCTGAAGCACTGCCGCGAAACGCTCGGCGTCCGCGCCTACGACATCATGAGCAAAATCGCGGGTGAAGGGCACGCCATCCAGGAACTCGCCAAGACGCACCGAGAGCGCACCACTCTTACAGATTATCTAAAGGATGGCCTTGATGACCTTGCCCGTAATTGGGGTTACCAAAACCCAGGAACAAAGAGAAAGAGCGCCTGATTTCTATTGCGTCGTTGCAACGGCCAAGATATAGATAATCTACATTGGCGATTTGCGCATTTGGCGCTTTTGACACAGGCGGCCGCGGGCCGCCTTTTTCATCATTCTCTACCAAACACAATTTCTTGGAACGATTTACAGCTCAATGGCTTTCTCTGCTGCATTTCATATGCAGAGGAGAGACAACATGAAAACGCTGGCTGATATTTTCGAACACACACTACAGGACGTGTACTACGCTGAGAACGCGATTACGAAAGCCCTGCCGAAAGTCGCGAAGGCGGCTAAGAGCGCCGAGCTGAAGAAGGCAGCCGAGGATCACCTCGCGGAAACCAAAGACCAGATCAAGAAGCTTGAACAGGTCTTTAAGTCGATCGGCAAGAAGGCGTCTGGCGAGAAGTGCGATGCGATCGAGGGCCTGCTTAAGGAAGCAGACGGACTCATGGAAGAAGCCGAAGGCACCGCCCTTGATGCCGGCCTTCTTGCCGCCTGCCAGGCTGTCGAGCATTATGAAATTGCCCGCTATGGTTCGCTTCGCGAATGGGCGAAGGATCTCGGCCACGATGAGGCGCACAAGCTCCTAAGCGAAATCCTCGACCAGGAGAAGGCGACGAACAACAAGCTGACGAACCTCGCTGTCACGTCCATTAACAAAGCGACGGCTGCCAAGAAGGCGGCATAATCAATACGAGGGGAAGCCGCTGCGCCCCGCACTATTGGGAGCCTTGGCCACCTGAGGGTGACGCCGCCAAGGCCCAGCGGCCAAGCCGGGAGGCTAGCCCGGCATCAATTCGGTTTAGCCGGGTGCTATTTAGAGTCGCATTCCTTCAGCGGAATCGCCTAGTCTTCCCCTGTCTCGAGCAAACAGGGGGAATGAATGCGGTTACTTACAGCAGGTCTGATTATTTTAAGCATGGCTACGGCGACTTCCGCCAGCGACTTGAAGGTGTCTTTCGACTGGGGGCCGACGAAGAAGTGCTTTGATAGCAAGTCGCCGCCCTTCGCCTTATCAGGCGTTCCAGAAGGTACGGTTAAGCTCGACATCCGCATGAAGGACCTCAACGCCATCGACTACATGCATGGTGGCGGCAAGGTGGCTTACAGCGGCCAAAAGTCACTGCCCTACGGGGCATTCCGATACAAGGGACCCTGCCCACCGAGCGGAAAACACAAGTATCGCTTCACGATCAAGGCGCTCGATGCGAAAGGCAAGGAAATAGGTCAGGCAACTGCCACCAAGCTCTTCCCATAGTCGGGCACCGCCACATCGCCCGTCGCTGGTTAACGACCCGGCCTGAACACCCATCGGGAAAGCGGATTGTCATTCGTGAAGGTCGGGGTTCGTGCCTGGCCGTCCCATTCCGAAGCCATATGCCGAAAGGCAGACGAGGCCGAGAAGGCTCCGCAGTCGTCGTACGAGGCGACAGTCAGCCGGGTAACCAGGTTCACCGTATGGGGGCCAGCCTTCCCGACCCCATACGGCATAACCGGCCCGGCCCCTTAATCGGAGAGCGGGGCTTGTCCTCTTGGTTACCGACAGTTTGAGATCCAGCGCCATTGGTAGTGGTGACCTTTGCCTCCCACTGGAGAGGCGGATGAATCCGGCAACAGATCAGACACGACGCGATCCCCTTCCTTTGAAAAGCAGTATGAGGAAGAGAGCGCTCAGCGTCGTGACCAATAGAGCGCCGAGTCCGCCTACGAACATGATCGCGTAGAACTCTAGAGGGTCGTCTCTGACTGAAGCTACTACCCGCCCTAGATTGCGAACTTCTCCGGCAAGCAGCGCCTCAACGACGCCATAGAGAGTTGCAGGGCCGAATGCCGCGAGGCCGATCGCCGCCGCTACAGTTTTAAGGCGGGGAAACCGTTCTTGCTTCGGCGACACTTCCGTCTCGCTCATGGCCACGTACCCATAGTTGTGATCGGAAGCCTATATCATGGGGGAGCTAAAACGCGGTTAAGCCCGAGAATGTCAATCGGCTTGGTAACGGGACCCCGTATCGGCTCCCAAGAGGGACCCCTGCCTCTGGTTGCATAGGGTCAGCGCGCGTAGGCCTGGAGCTTTCAATCTAGCGCAGGGCCTGCGGGCGCGGATTGCTTGCCTCTTCGGCTTTAGCTTTGAGAGCGGTTTTTGAAGCGCCAGGATTCGTTTCCGGTTTCTACGATCTCGCAGTGGTGTGTGAGCCTGTCGAGCAGAGCGGCGGTCATCTTTGCGTCGCCAAACACGGCAGGCCACTCGCCGAAGGCCAGGTTGGTGGTGACGATGATCGATGTTCGCTCGTAGAGCCTGCTGATCAGATGGAATAGAAGCTGGCCGCCGGCTTGAGCGAAGGGGAGATACCCCAGTTCGTCCATGATGACGAAGTCGAGCCTGGTGATGAAGTCGGCAAGCCGCCCCTGCTTTCCACTCCGCGCTTCTGTCTCCAGCCGGTTGACGAGATCAACGACATTGAAGAACCGGCCCCGTGCTCCATTGCGGATCAGGGCACGGGCAAGCGCGATGGACAGGTGGGACTTTCCAGTGCCGGTCCCGCCGACCAGAACGATGTTGTGCTGCTCGGCGAGGAATGCTCCGGTCGCGAGTTGGCGTACCAGCCCTTCATTCACGGGCGTGTTGGTGAAGTCGTAGTCATTGATATCCTTGGCCAGTGGCAATTTGGCGAGGGTGATCTGGTATTTGATCGACCGGGCCTGCTTCTCGGCAATCTCCGACTGCAACAGGTCCCCGACGATACGGGGCGGTTCGTGCTGACGCTTGATGCCGGAGGCCATTGTCTCGTCGTAGGCGCTGCGCATGCCGAACAGCTTCAGCGTACCCATCATGTCGAGGATTTGAGATCGTTCCATATCAGCTTGCCCTCCTGAGGCTGTCGTAACGTGCGCAATCGGCCAGAGGCTCATGGGTCAGGCGAAGCGCATCGGGAATGGAAAGTATGGCGGCCGGCTGCGGATCACGCTTGCGGGCCAGAATGTTGATGATGACGGCAGATGAGAACACGCCCTGATCCAGCGCCTCCTGGCAGGCCGCTTCGACGGTGGGGAGCCCGTCGAGTTCGACACATTCCAGGATTGACACCATTTGTCGGTCGCCATCATGCATCGCCTTCAACCGGCGGCGAACCTTCTCCATGGCGGCGGGCAAAACCCAGTCATGGAACGGGGCACCGTTGCGCAGCGCTCCCGGCTTGCGGGTCAGGACCGGAACGTAATGCCATGGATTGTAGATCGTCTCGCCACGGCCGAAGTTGCGGTCATGGCGGCCGATCTCAACGCCGTCCTGACGGATAATGACGCGATCGGCATAAGCCTGTATCTCGGCCGGGCGACCAACCGCGGTGGACAGCACCGAGTATTTGTTGTTGTCGAAACGCACGAGGCAGGTCTTGCCGATCGAGGCCTGCACCGCATGGAACCCGTCGAACGTGCCGGGATATCCGATCAGGTGTGGCCGCTCACCTTCAAACACCTCCCAGATCGTACGCTCCGGCTGATCGACATGCTTATGAGCCCGAGCGTAACCAATGCACTTGTCCAGCAACCAGCCGTTCATCTCGTCGTAGGACTTGAAGCGCAGCCGCGGCGTGAAGAAGCGTTCCCGCACCAGATTGACCTGGTTCTCGACCTGGCCCTTCTCCCAGCCCGACGCCGGCGTGCAAGCTACCGGCTCGACAAGAAAATGGCTGCACATCTGAAGGAAGCGGCGGTTATACTGCCGTTCCTTGCCAACGAAGACCGCGTCCACTGCTGTCTTCATATTATCATAGATGCCGCGCGTGCAGGCTCCGCCGAAGAAGGCGAACGCCCTGTCGTGGGCATCGAAGACCATCTCCTGCGTCTCGCGCGGATAGGCTCTCACATACATCATCCGGCTGTTGCAGAGCCGGACATGGGCCACCTTCACCGTCGTCGTCACGCCATTGAGCACGACGATCTCGTGGCTCCAGTCGAACTGGTAGGCTTCGCCGGGCGCGTAATAGAGCGGCACGTATGCTTGCGCCGTCACGGCCCCGCGCTCTTTCGACCATGTTCTCGCATAGCGCCGAACGGTGTCGTAACCGCCTTCGTAGCCGAGGTCGCGCAAATCCTCATATATCCGGATCAGCGTCAGCCGTTCTCGGGACGCCTTGGCTTCGTTAGAAAGTAATATTCCGTCGAGCTGGTCGCGCCATGGTCCGAGCTTCGGCTGAGGCTGACGGGTCCGCTCGTATTTGAACTCCGTCTCATCGGTGCGCAAAACCTTCCGCACCACTTTCCGCGATATACCCAACTCCCGGCAGATCGCTTTGATCGTCTTGCCCTGCACATGCGCAAGGCGTCGTATCTTCAAAATTGTTTCCACAATAAGCATCCAACCAAAAAAGCCTCCGATTAAAACCGGAGGCTGTTCTAACCCCATTCGCAAATGGGGGTCCCGTTTGGATGCCGATCACCCCAAATGCGGGGTCCTTATTCCATGCCTAATCACAGCGAATTCTCTTGCAACTGCGATGGGTGGTGTCGCCGATGAGGCGAAGAGAGCGGCGGAGTTTGCCGCGGCACTGACCGCGCGGTACCCTTCACGTGGGGCATATGCCGGCGTGGAGCACGATGCGGATGGGAGGATACAAGGGGAAGACTTGTCTCTTCCTGAGTTCGGACCGACAATTACCCGGCGTCCGCTGATAGAGCTTGACGGCCCGACAGATACGGGTCGGCGAGGCCGCAAAGGCGGTCGCGGCGGCAAGTCCGAAGCGGACATGTACGACGACATCGTCAAGTCTGCGGAACGCCGTATCGCTAGCCTTCAGGCAGAGCACGACGCGCTCGGCCTCACAGAAGAAGCAGCCAGCCGTCTCCTCTATCAAACGGACCTCCTGATCAGATCGCCAGCCAGCACGCTGCGGCGTTCCTTATTGGCGTCTCAGCCATGTGGATCAGCGATGCGTTGTTCGAGTTCATCGTCCGGCGGTTCAAGCCGGGCTCAAGCGACTGAGGCGAGCCCTTCTATTCGAGTTCCGGAAGCTCGCCGGTCTGAAACAGGATCGTCGGCGGGCTGACTTCTCAGCTTGGAGCCCGACCACCGCTCCAAGCTGAGGGTGTTCGGGTCAGAGGATGAAATCAGAGCTTGTCAGGTTGACGGCTGTTGCCAGTTTAACAGAGAAGTCGATCGTGCTGTCGCCATTCATGTCGCCATGAATAAACGTTTCTCCGTTTTTGATGATGGCTCGTAACTCGCCGGCTTTGTTGCTGAAGGCATTAGCGCCAATGAACGCGAAGACTTGGTTGCCCGACACCGAGACACTGGCGTCAATGGCCGACAGGTCGATCTTATCGCCCTGCGCGTGCGAGAAGTCGTAAATGATGTCTCGCTCCAGCATGTCGCTTTGCTTGTGTGACTGGAAAAGAAAGGTGTCCGCACCGCTTCCACCATAAAGTTTATCTGCCCCCAAACCGCCGATCAATGTGTCGTTTCCGGCTGCGCCTTTCAGAGTGTCGCTCCCCCTCCAGCCAGACAGTATGTTGGCGCCGGCGTTGCCTGATATCTCATTGTCGAGTGCGTTACCGTTGCCGTTCAAACTATTCGCAGTCTTCAGGACGAGATTCTCCACGTCGTCCGTGAGGGTATAACTGACAAGCGCGTAGACAAGGTCGATGCCCTCGCTCGCTTGTTCCTTCACGATATCGCCTGTGTCTTCAACAATGTATACGTCATCACCGCCACGCCCGATCATGAGATCAGCACCAGCGCGACCGTTCAGTTGGTTCGCAGCTGAATTCCCGTAAAGTCCGTTGCTGCCGTCGTTGCCTGTTCCATTTATAGCAGTGGACCCCGACAAGAACAGGTTCTCGACGTTATCGGGAAGTTTATAGGAGACCTCGCTTTGTACGCGATCAATGCCTTCGTCGGAAAGTTCGTGAATTACGTCTCGAGCATTGTCCACGTAGTATTTATCGTTGCCCGCGCCACCGGCCATCGTGTCTTTGCCTTCACCGCCATCGATTATGTCAGCTCTCGCGCCGCCCGTTATGGTGTCATCACCGGTAAAGCCAAGTAGTGTGCCGCCACCGCTTATCTGATCGTCACCGCTAAAGATGGTCCGCACGACATCGAGAGATGGCTGATTTAGGAAGATGTCGAGATCCAGATCAAAGCCGCTTATTTCGAATTCGACTTTGAAACTCTCAAAGGTATCGGTCCACTCTTCAATCCGATCCGTAGAGTAGCTTGTCACGCGACCAGATAAATCAGTCACGCTCCTTGGTGGGGTGGTAACCGTATATTCGAATGACCCGCCGTAAATATCTTTACCTTCAACGATCGGCTCTCTTGAATAGTCGCTGACCTCTACAGTGAGCGTGTCGGTTTGCACGGTGCCCAGTGTTTCGGTGACGATGAAGTCCGGATTGATCGGAAATGAGATACTTCTCATATTCACATAATTACTTGCTGTTAGAACGGCCATATTATTCCTCCTTCGTCGCGCCCAGCCAATGTCATTGTTTTGGGCTGCCTAATCAAGTCGCCGTTATGTGTCTTTTTGAACGCTGCGAGCACTATCACCTTGCCTGCCGCCACTTTTGCCCCTCGTGTAAGGTTCGGTACAGTTCTTTCATCGAGCCGGTAGCCTACCACCCAAGGTAGATACCCAGGGCTAGCCACGCCGCCGCCGTGGCACGGTTCTAGCGTCGCGGGACCAAAGCCCTTCGGTATTGGGATTGTGACGGGCGGACCGTCGGTCTCCCAGAGTCTCGACGGAACGCCGCGCTCCTGCGATCATTAACATGTGAAGTGTCAGGTGAGCGTCAGTAACGTCATTTCATCAGCCCGGCCGAGCGGAGCGCGTTCTCGATGACCGACTGGATCTTGTTTCCGGCACCTTCGTTGTGGTGCGCGGCTGGTTTCCCATCGAAGGTTTCGACTTTCGGACGCTCGCGGCGCTCGAAGGAGGCTGCGAGGCCCCAGGTCCGTGCGACCTCGACCGTCGAGGAAACGCCGACATCGAGCATGAAAGGCGCATTGCGGCCGTAGCCGGTGGAGGCATCGACGGGTGTGCCATGGGCCATGCCGGAGATCCGGTAGAGCTCGATTGCATCCATGCCGCGCCCGTCGCGCCAGACCGATCGGGAATAGCGGTCGAATGTCTCGGAGGATGTCGGCTGGTCCGGTAGCGCATGCACGCCGCGCCACTGTGCGACGATCGCGGCCGCGTTTTCCGGAACCACCGTGTTGTCGCTCGTGCCATGCCAGACGGAAATTGTCGGCCACGCGCCCTCGTGACGGGAGGCGGCGCGCAGGCTGGCCTGCGAAGCGCTCGTGTTGGCAAGCCCTTGCCCCCGCATGCGATCGAACGCCTCCGGAACGGTCGAAGCGGAGGCATAAGGGAGGCCGGCGATGATCGCGCCGCCGGCGAAGACCTCCGGGTAGCAGGCCAGCATGGCATTTGCCATAGCGCCGCCGGCTGAGAGGCCGGTGATGTAGATCCGCCTCTCATCGATAGAATGCTGCGCCACCATCGCGGCGATCATCTGCCGGATGGACAGCGCCTCGCCCTGGTCGCGCCGGGTGTCGGCGGCGTTGAACCAGTTGAAACACAGGTTTGCATTGTTCTGCCGGACCTGTTCGGGAAAGAGGACGACGAAACCATAATCTTCGGCGAGTGCGGACCAGCCGGAGCCGACGTCGTAGCCAGCAGCGGATTGCGTGCAGCCGTGCAGAACCACCACCATGGCCGGGGCGGCCGGCATTTGTTTGGGCACATGGTGCCACGCGGTCAGAGCACCGGGATTGCTCCCGAAATGATCGAGCTTGCGCAGGATGGAACGTGTCGTGGCCTCGGGCTTGTCCGTCCGCATCCGTGCGAGGCGTTCGAGTGTATCGGATAAGGATCTCATGACGTGCTCCAGGGGTGCGCCGGGCTGGCACACATACACCCTAACCCATAAGCAGCGATAAGGTTGCTGCGCTGCACAATAAATCTGTTGCCACAAAAAATAGCCGCCCAACGAGGGCGGCTTCGCGATGATAAAAGCTTAGCGTTTAACAATGAATGCAGCTTCCTCGTCGTCCCGCTGGCGTCCACCAAGGGCCGCGGCTGCGGAGGCGATGAATGCGCCGACGAGGAGCGACAACGCCCCGAGCATCGCGGCGGTGGCCGCCGACTTTCGTGCCTCGTCTGCAGCTTTGATCGCGGCGTTCTTCGCATCCTCGATCTGCTGCAGCACCTGGTCGACGCGGACCTTGGCTTCCTCGGGCGTCACCCCGGCGCGCGATGAGACGATCGTAGCGATGTAGGCCCTATCGGCTTCCGGAACGCCGTTACCGACCGCACCCTGCAACAGGATGCGGGAAACCTCCGCCGCCGATGAGTCGTCGGCCTGCGCCCTCGTCGTGAGATCCTGGGGGCGAAGCAGAAGGTCAGTGAAGTAGCCGGTGGCCGCGTCGGGCGACGTGTCGCTGCTTGCTGCCGCGGCCGAGCCTGCGACCGTCGGCGCGGCCTGCACGCCTGTCCCGACAAGCGACGTAAAAGCGGAGCCCGCGATGCCCACGACGACCACAGTTGCCAGCGCCCAGCTCAGAAAACCGTGAGCGGTATCGCGGAAAAACACCTCATCCGTGTGGACATTCGCCCACTTGGTTCGCAAGCGGCCAGTCAAACATCCTGCGAGAGCGGAAGCGAGCCATTGCACGACGACGAGCCAGATCGCGGCCATGATACTTACGGTGGTAAAGGACACGCTGTCGCTTGCCCATGGCGATACCATCGTAAAGCCGACGCCAGAGCCGAGAAGAAGGAGAATCATTGAGGCTGCCGCTGCGGCCACCGCGCCGCCGATGACGGGACCCCACGCTAAAGCCGGCGTGCTGGATTCCACGCCGACGTCGGAAACACCTGAGCTGGAAAGAGACATGTCCGCCTCCTATCGCAGGAAGAGAACGAGCAGGATGACGATCGGCAGGGGAATGCCCAAAAGCCAGAGAAGAATACCGCGACCCATTTGAAGACGTCCAATTGCCTGCGAGCGAATGTTCGCAGCATGGCGCGTCAACTCTTTGAAACGGTTGATGTTCCACGGCCCATCATCGCCATTTTCTATTTTTCTTCTAGTGGAACCATGCGGCCGGCGTGGTGTTCCTATGGAGCCTGCTCTCAGGCTTCAACGAGGATAGAATCATGAAGAAACTTCTCCTAGCCGCAGCGCTTATGGGCGCCTCGACTTTTGGCGTCTTTGCTCAGACGTCCACGACCCCGACGACTGATGGCGACACACCCGCGGTTGCCACGCCCGACAGCAAGAATTCGACGGCGCCGGTCGAGGGTGCCAACAGCTTCACCGAAGACCAGGCGAAGGAACGCATCACCGAGGCAGGATATACCGACGTGACCGACCTGGCCCTGGACGACAAGGGCATCTGGCAGGCCAAGGCGATGAAGGACGGCAAGGCCGTGATCGTCGCGCTCGACTACCAGGGCAACATAGTCGCCAAGTAACTTCAGACTTCAGGAGATCCCCATGAAAACCGTTACCGGACTTTTCGACGACTACTCCGATGCGAGCGCTGCCGTCAGCGCGCTTGAGGCGCGCGGCGTGCCCTCCAGCGATATCAGCATCGTTTCCAACAATGCGGATCAACGTCACGACAAGGAAACCAATGCCGCTGAAGGCGCCAGTGCTGGCGCAGGCATCGGCGCTGCCGTCGGCGGCGTCGGCGGTCTTCTGACCGGCCTCGGCATCATGGCCATCCCCGGCGTGGGCCCCGTTGTGGCGGCCGGTTGGCTCGCCGCCACAGCTGCCGGCGCAGTTGCCGGTGCTGTGGCAGGCGGTGCAGCGGGCGGCCTGATCGGCGCAATGACCGAATCTGGCGTTCCCGAGGAACATGCGCATGTCTACGCCGAAGGCGTCCGTCGCGGCGGAACGCTCGTGACCGCGAAGGTGGATGAAAGCCTCCAGGCAGAGGCCGAAGCGATCCTGCGCAAGTCGAACTGGGTCGATCCTGATCAGCGGCGCGCCGTGTATGCCGAGGGCGGCTGGACACGCTTCGACGATACCTTGGATCCCTACGGCCCTGCTGAAATTGAGCAGGAGCGCCTGCGCTACAAGCGCTAAGGCGCTCAAGGAGAAGGCCGGCAATTGCCGGCCCTTTCCAAATTCCTTGAGGAGAAAAGTGGTCAACTATGCAACCTTCGCATCCCCGCGAACGTTGCAGCGCGGCACCGTCCCCAGATGCGGCCTCAACGGTGCCAGCTCGACCATCAGACGATAGTCATTGCACATGGCTCCTCCGAATGGCTTGCGTTGTCACATTGTCCTCCCGCCGGTGCAGTGGCAATGTAAGGCGGTGGGAGGGGATTTCGACCCATCAACCTGAACCCCCGCCTACCTAGATTTGCAGTTCAAGCTGGTTCGCCTCGCTCACCTCGGCGTCAGAAAAAGAGGAAAGCGTGAGGCCCAGCAGACGAATGCCTTTCGCTGTTGGAAAGAGGGGTTCGAGTAGGGATTGGCCCAAGGTTTCGAGATCATCGGCCGTGGCGATCGGGCCGGTCATCGTCCGGCTGCGGGTAATGATCTGGAAGTCGGCGTATTTGACCTTCAGCGTCGCGGTCCGGCCATGGAGCTCCTTGCTTTCGCAACGGCGCCAGACCTCTGCGGCCAGTGGGGTCAGTTCGGCGCGGGCGGCCTCCAGGTCGACAATATCGACTGAAAACGTATCTTCAACGCCCACCGACTTGAGCGGCCGGTCCGGCTGCACGGAGCGGTGATCGATACCGCGGGAGATGTCATAGTACCAGGCACCCGC
>NZ_JBQVPI010000055.1:0-13186 GCF_052438155.1 Shinella sp.
TGGGTGAGCTACGATGAGCCGAAAATCCTCTCTTCTCAATTAACCCAATTCTGTCTCATGGGCGCTGATGTCGGACAATCGACCGTGATTACTTCTGGGCGATCTACTTTCGCACGCCCGGCGGCGTGCTGTTCGAGGTGGCGACGAACGAACCCGGCTTCAACCGCGACGAGGACACCGCCCATCTTGGCGAAGCGCTGAAGCTGCCGCGCCAGCACGCCCATCTGCGCGACCGGATCGAAGAGATCCTGCCGCCCATCGTCGACTGACACGGCCGATCCGGCCGCCGGTCTTTTCGCCCGGCGGCCTTCCCATCACTTTGTTTCATTGGAGACCATCATGTCCCGTGACAGCTACCAACATTTTGCCAGGACGCCGGCCGCCGGCGCACCCCTGGTCTTCACCTTCCACGGCACCGGCGGCGACGAACACCAGTTCACCGGCCTCGTGCATCAGATCCTGCCGCAGGCCGGCATCGTCTCGCCGCGTGGCGACGTCTCCGAACACGGCGCAAACCGCTTCTTCCGCCGCACGGGGGAAGGGGTCTACGACATGGCGGACCTGGCGTTGCGCACCCGCAAGATGACGGATTTCATCCGCGCCCATAAGGCGGAAAATCCCGATACGCCGATCTACGGGCTCGGTTACTCCAACGGCGCGAACATTCTTGCTTCGGTGCTGTTCGACGCGCCAAAACTCTTTGATCGGGCGGTGTTGATGCATCCGCTGATCCCCTGGACGCCCGCGCCCAACCCGGCGCTCCGTGGGCGAAAAATCCTGGTCACCGCCGGCCGGCGCGACCCGATCTGCCCGCTGCCGCTCACGGAGGCGCTTGCCAGCTATCTCGAAGGGCAGGGCGCCGCGGTCGAACGCGTCCTGCACGATGGCGGTCACGAGGTGCGCCAGCCGGAAATCGATGCCATCACAGCCTTCCTGGCGGACGGATAAATTGTCATGCGGCCGGTTTGCGGTTGCGCAACCGGCCGCAACGACGCCATCTTGAAACAGCCCTAGAGCAATTCCGGTGAAATCCGGTTCACCGGAATTGTTCCAGGATATTGTTTTCATCGCATTATCCGACGCCGAAGCGATGCCGCTTCGGCTGGAAATGCTCTAGAAGGAGGACGCACCATGAGCTGGATGCCCGGTATAGAACCCCAATGTCCCGAGGCCGGCACGATTGCCGATATCGAAACGCTGATCATACCACGGGCGCGTGATCTCGGCGGCTTCGAGGTGCGGCGCGCCCTGCCGGCGCCAGAGCGTCAGATGGTCGGCCCCTTCATCTTCTTCGACCAGATGGGTCCGGCCGAGTTCATCAACGAGGGCGGCATCGATGTGCGCCCGCATCCGCATATTGGGCTTGCCACGGTAACCTATCTCTACCAGGGTGAATTCCAGCACCGCGACAGCCTCGGCACCAGCCAGATGATCTATCCGGGCGATGTGAACTGGATGGTCGCCGGTAACGGCGTCACCCATTCGGAGCGCACCAGCCCAGAAACCCGCGCCACGCGGCATTCGCTCTTCGGCATCCAGACCTGGGTCGCCCTGCCGGAAAACCATGAGGACAAACCGGCAAGCTTTGAGCACCACGCGGCGGATGCCCTGCCATTGCTCAGCGGCGAGGGCAAGCAGGTCCGCCTCATCCTCGGCAATGCTTGGGGCGAGCGGGCGCCGGTGAAGACCTTCTCCGAAATGTTCTATGCCGACGCCGTGCTTCAGGCCGGGGCGAAACTGCCCTTGCCCGACAATCACGAGGATCGCGGGCTTTATGTCACACAGGGCTCCGTGCTGGTCGCCGGACAGGAATTTGCAGCCGGACAGATGATGGTCTTCCGCCCCGGTGATCCCATCACGGTCACCGCCGGTGAGGCGGGCGCGCGGCTGATGCTGCTCGGCGGCGAGACGCTGAACGGCCCGCGCTACATCGCCTGGAACTTCGTCGCCTCCTCGAAGGAAAAGCTGGAAGCCGCGAAGGAAGCCTGGATCAAGGGCGATTTCGAACACGGCCGCTTCCGCCTGCCGCCCGGCGACGATGCCGAGTTCATTCCCTTCTCGGATGCAGGAAAACCAGGTCACTGAGCCGAGCCGCTTGCTTCGCCTGCGTCACGCCGTCCGATGACACCGTTTCGGAGATCCTGGCAAGGCTGCAGCTTGAATGGTATTGAGTGCCGTCGATATGGTCCTTGGGACTTCATGAGCCTTCTCCGATCGAGGCCCACAGTGTGAACCGCCCCGGGTTTTCCGGAGACCCGAACTTGTGAGAAGTAGGGTCTATGACAAGCAAGACGACGAACAAATTCTCCCCTGAAGGCCGTGCCCGTGCCGTTCGAATGGTGTCGGAGCATGAAGCCGAACATCCGTCGCGGTGGGCTGCTGTTTCCTCCATCGCAGCCAAGATCGGCGGCTCGGCACATAGGCTGAATGAGTGGGTGAAGAAGGCCGAGGTGGACAGCGGCAAACGGGCGGGTTTGCCGAGTGACCTCGCGGAGTAGATGAAGGCTCTGGAACGGGAGAACCGCGAGCTTCGTCAGGCCAACGAGATTTTGCGCAAAGCTTCTGCATGTTGCCCCGTCCACCTATTATGAGGTCCACGTCCGGCGCGACCTTGCCATGAAGGTCGAGATACGCCGGGTGTTCAATGAGAACGTCCAGGTCTATGGCGTGCGCAAGGTCTGGCGGCAGTTGCAGCGAGAGGGTTACGATATCGCCCGCTGCACTGTCGCTCAGCTTATGAGGGCCATGGGGCTTCAGGGCATCATTCGTGGCAAACCGATCCGAACGACGATCAGCGACAAGGCCGCTCCATGCCCACTCGACCGCGTCAACCGGCAGTTCTTCGCTCCCGCGCCGAACATGCTGTGGTTATCCGATTTCACCTATGCGGCAACCTGGCAGGGCTTCGTTTACGTGGCCTTCGTGATCGACGTCTTCGCCCGCCGCATCGTCGGTTGGTGGGCAAGCCGGACTGCTCATGCGGGTTTCGTCCTCGCTGCCCTCGACCAGGCACTCATGATCGGCGACCCGTCCATCGCGGCGGGCTCATCCACCACTCCGACCGCGGCGTCCAATACGTATCCATTCGCTATTCCGAGCGTTTGGCAGAGGCGGGTATCGAGCCATCTGTCGGCAGCGTTGGAGACAGTTACGACAACGCTCTCGCCGAAACGATCAACGGCCTTAACAAGGCTGAGGTCATTCATCGACGCGGACCATGGCGCAATTTCGAAGCCGTGGAGTTCGCCACGCTCGAATGGGTCGACTGGTTCAACAACCGCCGCCTTCTGGAGCCCATCGGAAACAGTCCACCCAACGAGGCCGAAAAACAATATTTTGCCATGCTGGACGCACCAGCATTGGCTGCACAACTTAAACCAAACGGTCTCCGGTAAACCCGGGGCGGTTCAAAGTCTCTTAGTTGTACGCCGCTTGCCGTTTCCTCCACATGCTTGATCCGCATACTGAGCATAGTGGCTGCCCTGCAGATGAGGAGCTTGTCGAAATGAGGCGAGAACACAGAAAGCCCAAGGCGTCGCATGTCGATGGGCGATTGTACATAGTATGCGGGGAGCCCGCCAGCAGTGTTGCTCCACCCTTGCAGGGTCTTGCAAGAAATCTTGCGGTTGGTGTATTGACTGCAAGTTGACTTGCGATAACGATTGGTGCTGCAAACAATCGTGTCGAGCGCCATGACCATTCTGGATCGCATAAAGGCCAAGTCCAAGAAGCTGACGGTAGCGGATCAGAAGTTGATCGCGGCCATGCTGGAGAACCGCGCGGAGGCGGCGTTCCTTTCGGGATCGCAGCTTTCCCAGCGCGCCAGCGTGCACGAGGCGACGGCGACGCGCCTGGCGCAGAAGCTTGGCTACAAGGGGTTTCCCGATCTGCGCGCCGAACTTCAGCGTGAGGTTCTGCTCGATCAGGATGCCGCCAACCGCATGCGCCGGTCGGTCGCCAAGGTCGAGCATGGCGACTATCTGACCGACCTCATCGCCGCCGAGATCACGGCGCTTGAGACGCTCGCCCGGTCCGTGCCGCAGGCGGACGTGGATCACGCCGCCGATATGGTCTTCGGGGCACGTCGCGTCTTCATATTTGGTCAGGGGCATGCGCAGTCCGTGGCCGGTTTCTTGCAACGCCGGCTTGACCGGTTCGGCATGACGACGATCGCGCTGACCGGGCGCGGCCGCGACATAGCCGAGCGCCTCGTTGCGATGGAGGCGAATGACATCGTGGTTGCGCTTGCGTTTCGCAAGCAGCCGCAAAGTTACGCGCCGCTCGTGCGGCACGCGGCCCGTGTCGGTGCGCGGACCATTCTGATTTCGGACCTTGCCGGTCCGCTGATGGAGCCGGCCGCCGATCTCATGCTGGCGGCGCCGCGCGGGCGCTCGGGAAGCGAATTCCAGACGCCGACAATCCCCTTCGCGATCGTCAATGGCATCGTTCTGACGATCGCCGGACGGCATGAACGGGAGGTTATCGGACGATTGGAAAAACTGTCGGAGCTATTCAACGACTTCGACTGATTGAAAAAATGGAGGAGGAAACCATGATGAAACGCTTATACGCATCCGCCCTCGCGGCCTGTTTCGTTCTGCCGGGGTTCGCTCTCGCAGATGATCTCGACGGCCTGACGTCGCAGCAATTGCTGCCGCTTGCCCAAAAGGAAGGCAGCGTCACGGTCTTTTCGCTGTCGAGCCGCATCGCAAAGGTCGAAGCGGCCTTCGAGGCAGTCTATCCGGGCGTCGACCTGATTGGTCTCGACATGAGTTCGACCAAGCAGATCGCGCGTATCGAAGCCGAGCAGCAGGCCGGTGTTCACGCCGTCGACGTGCTCTACATCGCCGATACGCCCGTCGTCTTCACGAAGCTTCTGGAGGAGAAGCGCATCGTGAATTATGTGCCGCCGCGCGTGGCGGTAGAGCTGGAGGACCGCTACAAGGCGCCGCTCCTGACGCAGCGCCTCTCCACCAAGGTGCTGATGTACAACGAAAAGGCCTTTCCGAACGGCTCGCCGGTCAGCAATCTCTGGCAACTGACCGAGCCTGAATGGCAGGGCCGGGTGCTGATGGTTGATCCGAGCCAGCGTGGTGAACTGCTTGATCTTCTGACCGAGATCGCGCTCCATCCGGACGAGATGGCCGCCGCATACAAGGCGCAATACGGCAAGGACATCGAGATCGAGGAAGGCCTGGAAGGCGCGGGCGAGCAGTTCATCAAGGCGCTGTTCGAAAACGATCTGATCCTGGTTCCGAACAGCGACGTGCTCAACAAGTCGGTCGGCGATGCGAATGCCAAAAACCCGCCCGTCGGCTTCGGCACCTATTCGGACCGCCGCGACAATGAAAAGGAAGGCTGGGCATTGCAGGTTGCCAACAATGTCGAGCCGGCGAACGGCATTCTCTTTCCGGCAGTCCTGACGATCGCCGACAAGGCGCCGCATCCTGCCGCCGCCCGCCTGTTGATCGATTTCATGTTCGGTGATGACACGCCGACCGGTGGAGCAGGTTTCGAACCGTTCAACGTACCGGGCGACTATGCCACGCGCACGTCCATTGCCCACCACCCCGATTCCGTCAAACTGGGCGAGTTGAAGGCGTGGACGATCGACCCGGCGAAGACGGCGGCTGCGCGCGGACGGATCGGCGACCTCATCATCACGCTTCAGTAACGGACCGGCAGGCCGGCGTGCCAATGGGTATGCCGGTCTGCGCGGAGGGTTTTCATGACATCGACTTCGCTTTTCGCGCCATCGGGCAGCCGGCTGTTCCGATCAGGTTTCCTTTTGCCGGCTCTTCTCGTCGCGATCGTTGCCATACTGGTGGTAGCGCCGCTCGCCCGCATCGTGCTCTCGACGTTGACGCCGGAGGGGATGGCGGCCTGGAAGGCCGTTCTTGCCAGCCCGCTTTCCGCCAATCTGTGGTGGCGGCCATTGTTCAACACGATGATCCTCGGCTTCAGTGTCGCGAGCGGCTGCCTGATCATCGGCGGTTTTCTCGCTTGGCTTGTCGTGCTCACCGACGTGCCGGGACGGCGTCTCATCGGCCTGATGGCCATGCTGCCCTACATGATTCCGAGCTTTGCGGCAGCCCTTGCCTGGGGCACGCTGTTTCGCAACTCCCGCCTTGGCGGCTCGGCTGGCTTCTTCGAGACGAACGGCCTCGCCATTCCCGACTGGCTGGCCTGGGGGCTCATCCCCACGGCGATCGTGTTGATTGCCCACTACTATTCGCTTGCCTATACGATCATTGCCGCCGCACTCAGCTCCGTCGGTGCCGATCTCGTCGAGGCCGGCCAGATGGCGGGTGCAAAACGCCCCCGCATCTTCTTCGGCATCATTCTGCCGGTCGTAACCCCGGCGCTGATCGCGGCGGCTTCTTTGACCTTTGCCGGTGCGGTTGCCAATTTCGCGGCCCCCGCCTTGCTTGGCCTGCCGGTACGCATGCAGACCCTGTCCACCCGTCTCTTCGGCATGATCGAGACCGGGCAGAATGAACGCGGCTTTGTCATCGCGCTGCTGCTGATCGCTGTTTCGGCCCTGTTCCTCTTCCTGTCTGACCGCCTCGTCTCGGGGCGCAAGGCCTTCATCACGGTCACCGGCAAGGGTGGGCGCACAAAACGCTTCCCGCTTGGCGCCTGGCGCTGGCCGCTCTTCGCCATCGCCGCCGCCATCGGCCTGCTGACCACGGTCGTACCGGTGCTTGTGCTTGCCGCTTCCAGCCTTGCGCCGCAGAGTGGGGCGCTGTTCTCCAACTGGACGCTGCATTTCTGGATCGGCGAGGGTGGCGGCGAGATGGCGCAGGGCCAGGCCGGCATCTTCCGCAATCCTGTTCTGCTCGACGCCATCTGGAACACGATCCGCCTCGGCCTCGTCGTGGCCTTCACGACCATGCTGCTCGGCCTCGCGCTCGCCTATACCATCGTGCAGCGCCGGGGCAGCCTGCTCGCCACGCTCCTCAGCCAGCTCGCTTTCCTGCCGTTGCTGGTGCCGAGCATCGCTTTTGCCGCGGCCTATATCGCACTGTTCGGTGCGCCGATCGGGCCATTCCCCTCACTCTATGGTACCTTCACGTTGCTCGTCATTGCCGCATCGGCGCACAATCTGCCCTTTGCCGTGCAATCCGGCCGGTCCGTGCTTGGCCAGATTTCGGCCGACATCGAGGAAAGCGCCCGGCTGACCGGCGCGAGTCTCATCCGTCGCCTGTTCGCGATCATCTTCCCGCTGGCGATCCGCGGCCTGTTCGCCGGCGCGATCCTCGTTTTCGTCAAGATGGTACGGGATCTTTCGCTCGTCGTGCTGCTGTTCACGGCCACCTCGCCGGTGCTCAGCATGGTTGCCTATCGCTACGCGGCGGAAGGCTTCATGCAGTTCGCCAATGCCATCACCCTCGTCATCCTCGTGGTCTGCCTTGCTGCCTCCTTCCTGGCTCACAGTCTGCAGAACCGCGTTCAGAAATGGAAAGAGTCATGAACGCAATCGCGACAGGCGCCGCACACGCCATCCAGATTCGCAATCTCGTCAAACGGTTCGGCGCATTCACCGCTGTCAAGGATGTCGATCTTACGGTTCCTGCCGGTTCCTTTCTCGTTCTCGTCGGCCCCTCGGGTTGCGGCAAGTCGACCTTGCTGCGCATGCTGGCGGGGCTGGAAAGTCCAAGCGAAGGGGAAATCGACTTCGTCGGGAAAACCGTTTCCAGCGGGGCGGGTGGCGTCATTGCCGATGCCGGCCGGCGCAATGCCGGTCTCGTCTTTCAGAGCTACGCGCTCTGGCCGCACATGACGGTCGCTGGCAATATCACCTGGCCGCTGAAGGTTGCGAGATGGCCGCGGGAGAAGCGCGAGAAGCGGGTGAGGGAAGTGCTTGCTCTTCTCGGTATCGACGCCCTTGCCGAGCGCTATCCGGCGGAAATCTCCGGCGGCCAACAGCAACGCGTGGCGATCGCCCGCACGATCGCGCCGGAGCCCAGCATCCTCCTCTTCGACGAACCGCTCTCCAATCTCGATGCCAAATTGCGCATCGAGATGCGCAGCGAGTTGATGCGCATCCACCGGGCGACGGGCGCCACGTCCGTCTACGTCACGCACGATCAGGTCGAGGCGATGACGATGGCGACCCATGTCGCCGTGCTCAACAATGGCCGCGTCGAGCAGTTCGGCAAGCCCATCGACCTCCTGCGTAACCCTGAAACCAGCTTCGTCGCGACATTCCTGGGCACGCCGCCGGCAAACCTCCTGCCTGTCCGTCGCGTGGGCGAAACCCTGGTATTCGGCGAGACGGCACTCGCGCCGGCGACCCTTGCCGCCGGCCGCGACACGGTGCAACTGCTCTATCGTGCCGAAGATGTCAGCGTCGGTGTGGTACCCGGTGTGCCCTCGCTTATGGCTCGCTTTGCCGAAGCCGCACCAATTGCCGGACGCACCATGGTGACGGCGATGATCGGCGACCTGCGCGTCACCGGCATGGCGGACGGTTATTTCAGCGCGACACCGGGGGAGCCCATCGCCCTCTCGTTCATTCGCACACCCGATGCGGTCTTTGCGACCACTGGAGAAAGGATACATCAATGAGGCTGATCCTCATGCGTCATGGCGAGACGGAGTGGAACGCCGAACAACGCCTCCAGGGCCAGGACAATTCGCTGCTTTCCGAGCGCGGGATCGCCCAGGTTCGACGCTTCCGCCCCTATGCCAAGGCGCTGCAGCCCGCCCGCGTCATCGCCTCCGATCTTGGTCGGACGCGCCAGACGGTCGCGCTCATCGGTCATCCGGACGCGCCGTCCGACGAGCGGTTCCGCGAATTGGACATGGGAGAGTGGACCGGGCGGCGCAAGCCGGACCTGATCGCCGAACGGCCGGACGACTACACGGCCTGGAGGGCAGGAACGTTTACGCCGGACAATGGCGAAACCTGGATTGCGTTTCGCAAACGCATTGCGGATGGCGTCGGGGACTGGATGTCCCGCACGCAAGGGGATCTGCTGATCGTCGCGCATGGCGGCGTCATCCGCGCCGTCTGTCACGAATTCCTCGATCTTCCCCCGTCGCGCGTCGTTCCGGTGACGCCGGGAACCGCGACCATTCTCAACTTCCCAGCCCGCGATAGAATGGCCGCACAGCTCGAGGGATACAATATCGGGTCCGTGGCCCCCGATATTTCCGTCGCCGACTGACGCATGCGAGGACTGTATTGAACAAGGTCTGGGCCGTCCGTCGTCATAGCACTGCCGGTGAAAGGTCGAGTTTACGGGGTATAGAATGATGCGGGGCGACTACTTGCCGTCAATCGTGTTCCCCTCCGGTAGCCCGATTTCGGCAAGCGTCCGGCCGATACGGCTGGCAGCCTGGAGATAAGCTTCGCTTGCGTTGCGCGATGGCAGGCCAACGTTGCGGGCGGTTGAACCCGGCCGCAACTCCATTCCTTTACGCAGGGCGTCTTTCGCTTCCTGTTGTCGGCCCAGGCGTTGATAGGCGGCCGCCAGGAGCATATGGCTTCGCCCGGAGGCGGGGGTTATTGCAATCGACCGGCGCAACCAGTCCGCGGCCTCTTCGTTGCGGTCGAGAACAAGGTGCGCCAGGCCCGCTCCGAGCAGCCAGGTCCAGCGCGAAACTTTTGGCGTGTCGAAACTGTCGGCCTGAACAAAGGTTGCGAGCGCATCATCGAAACGGCCCAGTTGAAGCTGGGTCAGGCCGAGTTGGTAGAGGGCGCCGCCATCCCAGGGGTTGAGCGCAAGGGCTCGCGCACATGCGACGAGGCTTTCGGCAAACTGATTGGTCGCGGTCAGGAACCGGCAGGAGGCGGCCATGACGGTTGCGGACTGCGGCCTGGCCCTTACGGCCTCCTCCAGGAGGGCGCGCGCGTTGTTCTCCGCGGCATTTTCCTCGGCAGGGCCATACCACATCATCTGAATGCCGCGCAGATGAAGCGTTGCAAGCGCAACCTGCAAATCGACATTGGCGGGTTCGTCAGCCAGATATTTTTCCAGGATTGTACGCGCCGTGGCGAAGCGCTCCCGCGTCGTCTGGTTGATGGACGCGACGGCTTGCTGGATTGCAATGTCCGAAGGGCTGTTTTCCGCGGTGTTTCCGGCATCCTCCAGCGCATTCAGATGCGAAGCGAGCGCATAGCCCGCCCCCGCCGCGAGCCGGGCCTGCGCTCGTTGCGCATCGGGCTCTTTCGCATCGACCGCAACCTCGGTGACCGACCGGATTTCCCGGGTTGCAGCGTCGATCAGGCGAACCTGGAATATCCAGGACTGCGCAGTCTTGCGCAATTCGCCCTGTACCAGCAGGGTTGCAGGCTTTTCCTCTGCCGTTGATTGCTGCGATACCGGCCCGTCCTGTTCCCGCGACACGACCAGATGGATGCCGTCAATCTTGGAAAGGCCGCCGAGCAGCTGGATGGCAATACCCCGGGATAGCGCGGCGTCTTGCGCATTCGCCGCGCTATCGATAAGCGGCAGAACCTCGACCGCTGGTTTGGACGGGCGGGAAAAGCTTGCCGAGTTGGACACGACGAAGGTGAGGGGTGCAGCAACCGCGATGACAGCCAGAGCCACCAAGAATCGTGGAGCCGGTATTCTTTTCGGGCGAAGTTGAGGTGCCGATGGCGGTGTGGTGCCTGCAGATGTGGCATCGCGCCCGGCAGATACGTCGACCGCGAACAGATAGCCGCGGCCGGATACGAGCTTGACCATCTGCCGCTCATGATCATCGAGCGCCGTGCGGATTTCGCGGATGCAGTGGAACAGGCTGTCTTCCCCGACATGAACCCCTGGCCATGCCGCGTCCAGCAGTTCCTGCTTGCCAAGCACGCGGTGGCTGTTGGCGACCAACAGGCGCAGCACTTCGAAAGCCTTCGGACGCAAGCGGACGGCAGCGCCGTCTGGGCCGCGCAGCTCGACGCGGTCCGGATCCAGAATGAAACCCGAAAAAAAGAACACCGGCCCCTCACGATCTCCCGTCGCGCGTCGATGCGCAAACTAGAGAGAGGTGGGGCTCGCCGTCAACCTGTCGATGCCTCGACCTTGCTGATGGCTTCAACGGTTCCGGTCTCGATTTCAGAAAAATTCCAGAAAATCCCAGAATCCTGTCGACGCCGTGTCAGGACACCGGCTGCCCATGCGGACTATCAATTCCAATGCTGTGAAAACAGGAACAACCGGCGCAGCCTTGGCAGAGAGCAGGACAATGCAGAACGGCAAGCTGAAGAAAGGCGGGACGTGTTCCCTGTCCGCCGGCGCACAGCGCCCCGAGACCGGGCCTCTTTGGATGGAGACCCATCGTTGGCTGACCGGCGGGAAAACGCTGTGCGGGGCAAACCATGCTTGACCTGCCCGGAGCGCGCATGCCGCCGCGGCACATGGAGCCGTGGGAAGACCGGGAGCCGCATGAAGACCGGCTTGGACGACTGATCGGGGCGGAGGCCTTTCCGGGCGTGTTGCGGCTTCTTGCGCAAGGTTTCGTCACCCTGCACGCGGCGTCCCCGCGGATCTCCTCCCTCTTTGCCTCGCAGCAGCGATGGCTGTTGTGCCATGCTGCCCTGGCCTATCATTTCCGTGCTGTTTTCGAGGGCGCGCCCGGGTTGACGCGCCGCCGTATGGGGCTTCTTGCCCTTGAGCACGGTCTTGCCAGCCGCAATACGGCCACCGCCTTCTTCGATGAGGCGCTGAAATATGATGTGGTTCGCCCTTCGGCGATATGCTGCGATGGTCGCGTTGGCGAGGTCGAGCTGTCGCCCGCGCCCCTGTCGGTCTTGATCCACTGGTATGATCTGCATTTCAGAGCCTTCGACGTCGTTGACGGCAAGGGAAGGAGCGGCCTGTTTCTGGCGCAGCCGGAGCGCCTGCTGGCCCATCTTGCGCCGATTGTGGCACGGGGTTTGCTGTCGAGCGGGGAGGTGCGCACGCCCGGCCCGTTTTACACGATCTTCACCTGGGCGGATGCGGGCGGCAACCTCATGGACCGGCTGATCGCCGGCATCGAGGATCAAGCGGCCTCGAAGGGGGGCAGGCTACTGACGGACGTGAACTCGATCTCCCACCTTGCCACGTCTTTCGGCTTGTCGCGGGCGCATACGAGCCGGAAGCTAGCGGCGGCGGAGGCGATCGGCGGCATCGGCTGGAGCGGCCGGCGCGGGTATTCGCCGATGTGGATATCGCCGGATTTTTACGCGGAATATGCCCGCGCCCAGGCCCAGAAGCTGCTCATTCTCGACAGCGCCTTTGGAGAGGCCGTCACAACGTCCCCGCCGTCTGTCTCGTGACGGACCAAGGGGACAGGGCTGCCGCAGACGGCAGGAGTTGGGGCGCTGGACGGCCCGGGTAATGGCAAACGGTTCTCTGGACACACAACGTCGGGGGGATTCCGTCCGGGTCAAAGGAAGGGTCGGCAGTCGCGCCGTATCAAAAATGGACGCTGAGCAGCACCTTTTCCCGCATAGTTTTCCGTTACCGGGGTTGGCTGGCTGCCGGTCCGGGACTTCCCTCCTTGCGCTGCGAGCTGTTCTGCCTGGTGCCGGTGCCAACAAGCATTTCCCGCCCTGCGCCGGATGCGCGAGGGCAGGCGTTGCGCATGGTGTGGAATGAAACCCAGTCCGGGAGACAGGTGCCCTTGCCCCGTTGAACTAGTCCATTTTGAAGTACGCTCTGGCCCATTGAGAGGACCAGGGAATGAAGCGCAACCGTTTCACGGACGAACAGGATCATCGGCATTCTGAAGGCGCACGAGGCGGATACGCCGGTCTCGGAGCTTTGCCGCAAGCACGGTGTCAGCGATGCCAGCATCTATAAGTGGAAGGCCGAATTCGGCGGCATCGACGTGTCCGAAGCCAGGCGGCTGAAGACGCTGGAGGACGAGAACATGAAGCTGAAGCGGCTTCTGGCGGATACGATGCTCGACAATGCGGCTTTGAAAGACCTTTTGGGAAAGAAGTGGTGACGCCCGCAGCCAGGCGGAGAGCTGTCGCGCATCTGGTGAGCCACCATCGGATGAGCGAACGGCGGGCGTGTAAAGCCATCGGTTCTTGCCGGATGACGATCCGTTACGAAACCAGCCGCAGCGACGATCATGGTCTTCGCGAGCACATGAAGGCGCTGGCGCATGAACGTCGCCGCTTCGGCTATCGACGCCTTCATGTTCGGCTCCGGCGCGAGGGCCACCTTGTGAGCCACAAGAAGCTCTTCCG